>JAJYCW010000078.1 GCA_021777995.1 bacterium | reverse complement strand
TTGCCCAACAGCGCAAGCGGACAACTGGTGGGGTATGCAGGCACATCAGTTTTACGAGATTTACTCTTTAAAAAGGCATGCAGAACGGTTAGCCGATTGGTAACGGGATTTAACGCATACACGGTACCACCACCGCCCGGTCCACCTGCTTGGCATGTGCCATATAGACGGTTAGTGCTAGTCTCTGCTAGTAGTGGTGACGAAGGAGCAAACCCTGTAGCGTTACGATCGGAAGTTTTGGGACACGTTATGTATTTGAGCGGATACAACGAGTGATCGTTAGGCAGCACGCGCTCAATAGAACCGTTGCGCAAGGATACAAGACTTCGCGTGGTAATATCCGCGCCGCGATCCCACGCTGTTGCCACCGATGGCACGGTATCATCGGGCAAGCTTACAAGCATTTTGATCTTGTTACTCTGCGTATCCACCTGCAGCACAGAATAGATAGAATCTCCCGATGGCGTTACGATCATGGAGATGAGATATTGGAACGGAGGGGTGACAGGCTGACTTGCTACAAGCTTTACACTCAGCATTGCAAGAACCGTGCATAGAAACGTTCGTAAACTCACGGGGTAACCCTCCGTTCATCGGGAACTACCATAGCAGCTGCATACTTCTATACACTCAACGCGCCCTTTACATACACACGAGAATTATACTGGCTTAAAGTCATTTACCGACGAACTTTTCACATTGTACCGAATTTTCCAAGTGCCCACCCACCCGATGCTAGTTTCAGGTTGACAGTCTAGGCCATACACGGGTAACCTTTCAACTGGTTAACGCAACTGGCGCAATGGAGAGGTCACTCCGGGGAGCGTTGGCCCACCACTTAAGAGCCGCGCGCCTGGGCCTGCCGGAATACCAAACCGGGAGCTGGTTCAGGTGGCGAGATTCCCTCCTGCCATCGTTCCCGGTCTATAAGGAAACAGAAATGGCAAACAAACCGCTCGCGCTTCTTAGCGTATCTAACAAGGATGGACTCCTGCCCTTCGCGCAGGGACTTCATGATCTTGGCTATCAGCTCGTATCCACTGGTGGCACCGCCTCGGCGCTACAGACTGCCGGTTTACCCGTAACGCAGGTAAGTGAATTGACTGGCTTTCCAGAAATGCTTGAGGGTCGGGTAAAAACGCTGCATCCAGTAGTTCATGGCGGCATACTTGCCGACCGCAGTAAACCAGAACATCTGGCGGCTATCGAAAGCCGAGGAATTGGCCGCATCGATGTAGTTTGCATCAACCTCTATCCGTTCGCCGCTACAATCGCCAAAGCTGACGTTACTCTTGAAGACGCCATTGAGAATATCGATATCGGTGGCCCCGCTATGATCCGCTCCGCTGCCAAAAACCATGGTGGCGTAACGGTAATCGTAAATCCGGAGGACTACACCATCGTTCTGGAAGAGATGCGCGCAAACGGAGGTTCAACAACGCTCGCCACACGGCAGCGTCTCGCAGTAGCAGCCTTTACGCATACCGCCCAGTATGATACGCTTATAAGCGGCTGGTTAGGGGCCAATCTGTTGCCAACCAATGCGCCTTCGCAAGAGCTTCCTCCAGCGCTAAGCCTCTCTTACAATCGGGCTTTTACTTGCAGATATGGCGAGAATCCTCACCAGAAGGCCGCCTTTTATACGGCGCAAGGTGTCACTGAGCCCTGTGTTGGCACTGCGAAGCAGGTACACGGACGCGAACTATCCTTCAATAACATTTATGACCTTAATGCTGCATTAGAGACCGTAAAGGAATACAGCGAGGAGTCTCTGGCCGCCGCGGTTATTATTAAGCACGCGAACCCTTGTGGTGCCGCATTGGGAGGCAGTCTTGCGGAGGCGTTCAGCAAAGCCCGTGCTGGGGATCCGGTCTCGGCCTTTGGGGGCATCCTCGCGGTGAGCCGGAACATTGACATTGCTGCTGCTAAGGAAATTACGGGCAAAAACACCTTCTTCGAGGCCATCATTGCGCCCTCCTACGATGAAGATGCGCTGGAACTTCTCACGAGCAAGAAGAGCTGGAGTGCGGACCTTCGCCTGCTGGTCGTGGGTGATCTACGGGGATGGCGCGCCAAGGCAGCCGGCACGGGCCTGGACCTTAAGAGAGTAACCGGCGGGCTACTGGCTCAAACGCCCGACCACATCGTCGTGGATGCCAGTACGCTGAAGTCGGTAACAAATCGCGTTCCCTCGCAGGATGAGGTAGACGAGCTGCTATTTGCCTGGCGAGCGGTTCGCCACGTGCGCAGCAATGCTATTGTTTTCTCTGCCGGTCGCCAGTTAGTGGGTGTTGGTGCCGGGCAGATGAACCGTGTGCAATCTGTGCGCCTTGCGGTCAACCAGGCGGGTGAACTGGCGAAGGGTGCAGTTCTCGCCTCAGATGCTTTCTTCCCCTTCCCGGATGGGCCAGAGGCGGCAGCACAAGCGGGCATTACCGCAATCATTCAGCCTGGCGGCAGCAAAAAAGACCAGGAGACCATTGACGTGTGCAACAAGTACAACGTAGCCATGGTCTATACCGGAATTCGGCACTTCCTGCACTAAGGCTGGTTTCGTGAGCGCCTGCCGGTATACCCAAGAGTAGCTGACTTGCAGGCGCTTACCGTACAGCTCAACTTCCTAATCAGCAGAGTATGCAGTGGTCTCAAAACCACACTCTCTCCATTGCTGGTACAGGTGCGAACGAGTACCGTAATGTATCAAATACGTGACACTCCCGGGAGAACAACGCGCGAGATACACCTGTAGTGCAAATGCCACTTGTTGGCGGATCATCCCGGTGCGCATCGCAGTATAATAGCCTGTCGCGGCGTATAATGAATAATGGGCACAGCGTAATGAGTGCCAGCCAGTGGGAAATGAGGTGCGGTAAAAATGGGCATTGATACCGTTGAAAAGGCCATCGAAGAGATTCGCAACGGCCATATTGTGATTGTAACAGACGATGAGGATCGCGAAAACGAGGGTGATTTTATTTTTGCCGCCGAAAGGTGCACCCCAGAAGCCATTAATTTTCTGATCACACAGGGCAGAGGTATCCCGTGCGTTGCCGCAACCGCCAAGCGGCTGGATGAGCTTCAGTTACCGATGATGGTCTCGCAAAATACAGCCCGCCTCGGTACCGCTATGACTATTACAGTGGATGCCTGCAAGGGTACCACCACGGGTATCTCCGCATATGACAGAGCGAAAACTGTCTCTATATTTGTCGATGATAATGCAGTGCCAGACGACCTGATGCGTCCGGGTCATATCATCCCTTTAAGAGCGGTTGACGGGGGTGTACTCAAACGAGCCGGGCACACAGAGGCGACCGTTGACCTATGTCGGCTAGCTGGTCTTAAGCCCGTTGGCGTACTATGCGAAATTGTAGGCAGCGACGGCGAGATGGCGCGCATGCCCGAACTGGAAAGAATTGCGGAACAGTTTAACCTCACCATTATCACGGTTGCAGATCTGATCGCGTACAGACGCCGTACCGAGCGTCTCATTACTCGCGTAGCTGACACGGTTCTGCCAACGGGCAGGTACGGTGAGTTTAGGGTTGCGGCTTACGAGGCGAGTGTTGAACCTTACCATGTAGTCGCTCTCATCAAGGGGGATATTACCGCTCCCGGCGCAGAACCGCTGGTGAGAGTTCACTCGTCGTGTGTAACAGGTGACCTTATTGACTCCCTCCGTTGCGATTGCGGCAGCCAACTACACCTCGCGCTGCAGCGCATTGCTGACGAAGGCTGCGGTGTATTGATTTACCTTGAACAGGAAGGTCGGGGTATTGGCCTTATAAACAAACTGCGCGCATACGAACTACAAGATAGAGGTGCAGACACAGTTCAAGCGAACGAGATGCTGGGGTTCAAACCTGATCTGCGCGATTACGGAATTGGCGCTCAGGTAATGGCAGACATCGGTTTGAAGAACATACGTTTTATGACCAACAATCCGAAAAAAGTGGCAGGCCTGGATGGTTATGGATTGACCATTACCAGCCACGAGCCACTAGTTGTGCCGCCAAACCCTCACAATGAGAATTACCTGCGTACCAAGCAGGAAAAGATGGGGCATATGCTGAGCGTCTCTCGCGAGACACCGTAAACAGGGAGAAACATTTGCACACAATTGCGGGCAACGTATCGGCTTCAGGGTTACGTGTTGGAATCATCGTGAGCCGCTGGAATGAGTTTATTACAGATAGGCTTCTGCAGGGCGCACTTGCAGAGCTTCGTAGACATGGTGCCGACGATACCGGAATAACGGTGGTCTATGTGCCAGGCAGCTTCGAAATCCCTCTGGCAGCCAAAGCGATGGCCGAATCGGGTAGTTATGATGCGCTTGTCGCGTTGGGCTGCGTCATTCGTGGCGCAACCAGCCACTACGAATACGTCTCGTCTGCGGTAACAACGGGCATAAACTCCGTTACATTACAGTGCGGTATTCCCATTGGCTTTGGCGTTCTAACCACGGAAAACCTGGAGCAGGCTATAGAACGCGCCGGCAGCAAAGCGGGAAACAAAGGCGCGGAAGCTGCCATGACTGCTGTTGAAATGGCTCGCCTGGTGCACACGATATCGGGCGGCAAAGTAGATTAGCTCTTATGTTTAAGCGCGCCGTATCCTACCTCCTGCTGTTCCTGGCCGGAATCTGCGCAGGTGCTCTCCTTATGCACCTGCGAGACAATGCGCCGCTTAGCATCGCTGAATCCAGACAGCGTGCAATAGCCCTTCTTAGCACCCCTCCTGCAAAAGTAGACTCGTCGGCTGGCAGCCCATTCATTCAGGCCGTGAAGAGTATTGAACCTGCCGTGGTGAACATAGATACCGTGGGCAAACTTGCCATGCGTGATGCCGCCGGAATGCCTTTTCTCCTGAATGAGGAGGTGCGCGGTAAGGGCTCTGGGGTGGTTTTAAGCCCAGACGGTTATATTGTAACGAATAACCATGTTATTGAGGGTGCCACGCGTATCAAGGTTACGCTGGCAGATGGCGCGTGGTATTACGCCTCACTTGTAGGCTCTGATCCGCAAACCGATCTTGCCGTACTGCATGTTGCCGCAAAACAGCTGCATGCCGCCCAGTTTGGCGACTCGCAGAACCTGCAGGTAGGCGATTGGACCATCGCTGTGGGGAATCCTCTTGGGCTGGGGAGTACGGTAACCGTCGGCGTAGTTTCAGCCCTCAACAGGCATAACCTTCGACTTGGCGATGGTCGAGGCTTAACCGATGCTATACAGACTGATGCGCCCATCAATAGAGGTAATTCCGGAGGTGCTCTCGCGAACATTGCGGGCCAGCTCATCGGTATTAATACGGCAATTTTAAGTTCCGGCCCGCAAGGCGGCAGTATTGGGCTCGGTTTTGCTATACCTTCCAACACGGTGCGCAAAATCGCACTGGAGATTATAAAAGAGGGACACCTGCCTGGTACGCCAGGGGCGGCGTGGCTAGGAATTGAGTTTAGTGCTGTGCCTGAAAACCTTGCTGCAGCGCTCGCTCTCACGCCTAATACGGGTGCAGCGGTAGTGCGAGTTTTGCGCGAGTCACCCGCGAGTATGGCGGGCATTCAGCCGGGCGATGTCCTTGTTGCCCTCAATGGTCAGACAATCAAGGGGATCAACAGTGTGGCGGCATTTATCCATAAACGCAAGGTGGGGGACCGTGTCGTCGTCACAATAGCGCGAGCCGGCATGCCGGGGCTGATTACCCGCACCGTGATACTTGCGGCGAGGCCGGAGGCGATTGCCGCGCAGCCTTAGCAGTTGTTCACAGTTGCGCGGACCGTTGCAGACGACTGACGCACCACAAGCCGAGGCATCACCTCAGTGACGATTGGCAAGGTGGTCTCCACCGGGCTCAGCAGCAACTCCGTAGCAAGCCGCATCACCTTGTCCAGCTGGGGATCCAAGGTGGTGAGAGAAGGATGCGCCACCTCGCCTCGCCATCCACTACCAATGCCGACAACAGACACATCATGCGGTACGTCAATACCCGCCCATTGCAGGGTAGACATAATGGACAGCGCTAACTCCTCGTTTGCAACCACCAACGCAGTCGGTGCGTCGTCAGTGCAGAAGTAAGTGCGTACCGAGTCGCGATTACGGTGCCAATTCTGAGTTTCGGCGAAAGGCACTATACTGATCCTGACCGGGTGACTAGAGAGCGCCATGGGGGATAACAGCCCTATACCGTTAAGGGGAAGGTTGCCAAAAAGGTTGTTTTCCAGGTTAACAACGGCAATATTGTGATGTCCATGCTCACCCAGGAAGGCAATAATCTGCTCAACCGCACGATGCCACCCTGTAACGCTGGGAATCGGCGACAACTGCCCCGCAGGGGGCGTGCCTATCATTACAACGCGCTTTCCTGCTGCCTGCAGAAGCACTGCTTCTTCTATCATCTCATATCCGAAAACTGCAATCCGGTTAGGAAGAGCTATATCGGGCAGATGCCCCTGTACAACTGGCAGACATAGTAAGTCTGCCCCATAGCCCTGCAGGCACTGGTGGAAGGTCCGCAAAATGCTGTCGTACAATGAGTAACCCGGACGTGCTAGCGCTGCAATCACGGTACCGCTGGCCTGCTGTATGTCACAGGAGGTATGGTCTCGGGATGCCTGTGCCACGTAGGTACCCGAGCCATGTTTGCGTATGATCGCACCGCTCTGTGTTAACCGCTCTAACGCCCGCAATACTGTTCGCTCAGAGGCGGTTAGCCGACGCATGAGTTGGGAATGCGTAGGGATTTTATCGCCTACGCATAACTGGCGGCAAATCTTCAGTAGCTCGTGCTCGACTCGAGCCAGTTCCTGGCGCCGGCGTAGCGCAGCCGCCTCTGCATTACACATACCCACTCGATTTACCTGCCAAATCCTCGTCCATTGTAGGTGAGTACGCCTTCCGGCGCCGCTCACCGATCAAAGTCAGTTCTTGAAGGCAGCCACGCCCACCAGGGAAAACAACTCCCTTACCACGAGGCAATGCCACCTGGCATCATAGACGCAAGGCACCGTAATAAGTTCACAAAAATCAAATGTCTGGTTGCACGTGCCTCAACTCTCAAGCCACCTCGTCCATGAACCGCTAGAGTCCATCGTGCAAGCAGTTTACGCACGCATGCGTGCGCCAGTCGCGATGCAGCGCAGCATCATCCCCGGGCTGGTACCAGGTGCGATATGCGAGACCTTACCTGCCAATTCCCCTGTACGAACGATAGTAAATAGTGAGGTAACCACATAGGCCGGCATCGGCCCGTTCATCGCTATTGCCTAGTTGGCACGCAACTACTGTTCACCAGGCGATTTCGAAGTTACCGCACATATTCGGTACGCCACCTCTCAACGGGAGGTGGAGTTCATCGTAAACCATTTTGCAGGAACATCTATTGGCAAACAACTCTTCAACCTTTCCTATTCGTACCGCCGGTGCGCACCAGCTAAAGTGTGGTAGTACTGTCTGGATCGTCACCATGAATTCGCTTCAACGTAACTATGCCCGGGAGAACGCCGACCTGGCGGCGGCAAGATATATGCAGCGTTACCACCCTGGAACCGAGGGCTCCGCCTACCTTGCACATCAGTTAAGCTCGCTAGAAACAGCGGAACTATTACAAATGGCATTTGATGCAGCGAAATCCGATGCGGCGACAAGATCCGTGCTGCTGTGGCCAGACATTCCGCACCCCGTACGCGACACGCTGGAGACCGACGAGGAGTTTTGCTGCCGCGTTACAGCATGGGATCAAGCATGCCTCGCACTGCCCTCTGTGCGCGAGGATTACGCCAATTCACAGGCAGAGGAAGTGCGAAAGCGGGCTTTGAATTTACAGCGTGAAGGTCTCATAGAGCTTTGCAAGCAGTATTGGTGCAGGCAACGATACCAGCAGGAGTTTGGCTGCCAGTTTACTCTGTACACCCTTTGCACCGCAGTGCGCGACAACTCCGACCGTTGGCGCCCATTCTGGAGCAGCGTTGAACAGGTAGCCGACCTGGATGACGACGATCGTGAAGCACTGGTAGCGCGGTACCTGGAGCTTGACCGGGTAACAGATGCCATGGTCCCTACATTGCCGCTGCGCTGCTCCGGGCAGGCAGTGTAACGGCACAAGGTCTCACTGAAGCTGCTGCCTGCTCCGACAACACGCCGTGGTGGCAGGATGCTATTGATGACTGGCTTAACAGAGCAAGTGCCATCCTGCGCCAACCAGATGCCTGGCGCGAAGTGCTGCTTGCACGGTTACGATGTGAGGCACCAATGTTCCTTTATGAGTTCTACAAGGAGTGGATCAATGCCCAGCAGCGATCACTTTAACCATAGTGGTGCGAGTGGATTTTCCGTTACTACCCGTCACGATACCGCCGGCGGCATCCTGATGACATCCGAAGAGATCGCGAGTCGTATCGCACGCAAATGGTCGGATTTGGTTGCGCCCCTCATGAGGGCCCAGAGTAGTGCTGTGGAACAACTTGCAAACACGCTTCACCCTGGCAGCAATCCTGCATTGCGCTCGAGTTTTCCCGGGGCACATCACCGTCCTTCCTTACCCGCTCACCTACCCTTCAGCCTGCATGGGGTTCGCTACGGTAACGACATTGGCGCGGCCTACAGCGCATTTGCTCAAGGAGTGGATCATGGCATCACCCTTACAGGTGCAATAAACGGAGCGGTTTCGGGAGCGGAAATTGGCGGCCCCATAGGCGCTGCAGCGGGATTGGCAATGAATCTTCTTGGGGGGCTGTTTGGCGGCCACCACCATACGCCTCAAACCAGGATTCAGGACCCCGCGCTGCAATTTTCTCCCTTAAGCATGGACTACATGGCATATCGCTACCGCGCCACCGCCGGCAGTAGCACGGCAAGTCTGCTTCCAGGCTATGTTCCACCTTCGGCCGCCCCTGCTATCCACCTCTACATCGATGGTGTTAAGACCGCGGTGCAGTCACAGATAAACCAGCAGATTAGCTCCTCAGCCGCCTCGCGCGCCTCTGTGTACTACGACATGGCCCGTCCTCTCTAGCTAAATCTATTGCAAACCGTACCGATTAACCGGAGGCCTGCCTATGGCGACCAGTGCAACAAACCCCGTAATAACGGGAGGCTTCAATCCGCAGGCCTGGGGTGACAACGGCTTTGTCGCGGGTCCTGGGGTATATGCAGACCCCATTACGCTGCCAAATACCCAGATCTATGGCCTGCTAAGCCCCATGATTGCATGGGCAGTTCGGGTTCACCGCCAGAGTAGCAAGTGCCCTCTACTTCCAGAGCTCTGGTATCAGCGTGCAGGTACCTGGAGCCTCATGCCAGTGCAACCTTCTAGCAGCAGTGATCGCCCCGTCGAGATTACCCATCGGTACAGGCAGCCGAGCCAGATGCGCTGCTGGCTCCCGGATAACGATGGATTACTTGCACCTGGTTTGCAGACCTCGCCTGCAAACCTCGTCGGAGGAGTGTTTGAGCCGCTGCTGGATGAAGCAAGGCCTGTGTTGCTGCGTGTGGGAATTTGGTGCTATGCCAACCTGGCAGTGGGTCACGCGTGGAGCTGTAATACCCCTCCGTCGTCCGGTAATCTTGCCGCATTGAATGATGGCGCGATGGCGCCTTTCACCTCATCCTTGCTCCCTACCGCCTATTGCGCCGCATGGAACCTGCTGCCATCTGCCACGATTGAGATGGTGTGCGATACGGGTGCTGTACAAATCATACATCACGTAGCGCTGCGGTTCTGCAGTAATACCGCTACTGGCACGCTGCCTGCCTTCGTTACAATTGCACTTAGCAGCGATGGCTTGTCGTATAACAGCTGGGCACCCCGGCCGGTTGGTGGACCGGGCGGCGATTGGGAGGATGGCGTAATCGGTGACCTCTATGAGACCAACGCCACCGAGGTCTCGGTTTGCGATCTGGACTACACTGCTCGATTTGTGCGGGTAACTATACAGTCACGCAGCGATACATCCCAGACCATCGCCCTTGATGAGGCAGCTGTCTATGGGGGAGCCACGGGTGGCTGGCTGGGTATGAACCGCTTTCGCGGTTACCTTGGCGATGGAATACAGTGGTCACCAGATGGGTGGATACAGTTGCTGGCTACCGATACCCTTAAGCGACTGGCCGACAACAACGAGACCCGTTTAACGGGGCGCTTCGACTTTGCCGAACTGGCGGATATTGCGTACAGCCTTCTTACGTCACCGTCAAACTGGCGCGGTGCCAGTGGTAACTATGACGCCCCACTCACCAGTGCGGAGATTGGGTGGGCAGCCGGTATAGGGCTTACTGGCTTTAAGTTCCCGGTGTGGCAAGGGCAGGCAAATAGTCAGCTTGGCTATCAGTACGAACTCTGGCACGAAATTGGATGGCAGTTAACGGCCGACGGCAACGGAATATTGCAGGCCTTTGAGCCGCCGTACAATCTGAGACGGCCCGCCAGGCTCTTTATCGCCGCGCCAGATGGAAACAACGATGCCCGGGCCATTACCCGCTCTACAGACGGCAAACAGCTTCGGAACGTGGTGGAGATTACCAGCGGTGCGCCACAGAATGGCCAGGGCGGATCCCTCACGCAGACGGTTCCCTCTAGCGTATCGCGGTACGGACACCGACGTGTAGTCGTGACAGACCCGCTCGCTCAGCTTCCTGATTTCCGGGCGAAGGCGGCCGATCAGATCCTGCGCGACTATGCCTGGAACCTGTACCAGCTAACCGCGGACATTCAGCCTGATTTTGATACTAATCTCCGGGCCGTCCACGCCTTCCGCACTGCAGGGCGGCTGGCTCTCAGTGCCGCAAACAGTTTAACCGCTGCTGGCGAACTCTGGAGCCTCATGCAGTTCGATGAGCGGATTACTAATGGGGATTGGTGGGCGAAGGCTGTCTATGCACCCTACGTGTGCCAGGGACCTGCAGCACCTCAGGTTCTGCAGTTGTCAACTTCCCTTAACGGCGCACAATATACCTGCACGATCTCATGGCAGGTATTAGCCGATCCTCACCTCAAAGGGTTCAATATTTATGCTTGCACTACAGGTGAAGATGGACCGTTTACGCTCGTTACCACTGCTTCGCAACTTGCCCCGTCGTCGTCGTCCTATACCTGGGGAGCATACGCTCTTGCGCAGCAGGTCTGGGCGTACGCTACTGCCGTCGATGATCATGACACAGAGAGCCTGCCCTCCGTTATCCTATCTGTCATTGCCGGAAGTGGTGGTGAAAGCAGCAGCAGCTGGACAGTCACCGACCTTGCAGCAGGTTACGGACAGGTCAGTGGACCGGATAGCCTGGGCTATCTAACCTATGAGTTCAATCTTACCTGGACTAGCCCGCCTGCAGCGCTGGCCGGACAAGACAACGGAATGTTCGGATTTAAGCACATGATTCTCGGATTTAGCGTGGGCAGTCTGCCACCAGACCCTACAAACCATTGGGAGTGGACCCGTAACCCTGCTGACTATCGTAGTTTTAACCGCGTACCGCCTGGTATGATGTGGGATCGCAAGACCTACGGTACGCTTGATTGGGTGAGCCGCTTCCGAACCACCACTTCTATTCCTCCTGGCAGCACAGTCTACTATCGCATGTGGACGAGCAACACGAGCCTCGGCTGGCACCAAACATTCATGAGTAACATAGCCAGTTGTATAACGCCAGCGTAACTGTACTCATCAAACTAGTACGAGAGGAAGTCACCTATTGGAGCTAATCAAGGGAGTAGCCGAGCAGAGTTGGCACGCGCGGGCTGATAGGAGGTTCGCAGCGGGCCAGGTGGTGAGTATCGATCCAATAATGCACACCTGCACGCTGGATGTAGGCGCGCGCGACGTTCAAAACCTACCGATCTACCTTCACGATATCCCCTTTAGCCCACAGACTCCTCCCTCCGTGGGTGACGTGCTTACACTTAGCTATGCGAACAGCAGTCCGCATAGCGCAGCTGCCTCTGCTGGTCAGCTTGGCGGAGTCAATTCACAGGGAAGTATTTCCATTGTCGGCGCAGTAACGAGTATCGCGGCCGAAGCCTTACCACCCCTCCGCGGAGCAGTTCAGCTCGCTGGCGGAAACGGTGTCACATTCACCCAGGCCTCCCAGGTCCTCACCATTAACGTGGCAATACCATCTGCAGGCGGAACAGTCTCACCGGTGAGTGCCACCTCCCTTGCTGGTACGCTACTCGCATATGCCCGTGAGGACCACACCCATGCTGGCGTTCATTCGATAGCCGTTCAAGGCCAGACTGCGCTCACCGGCGACGTCGTAATGCAAGCTGGCAGTAATGTCACACTTACGCAATCGTCCAGTGGGATTGTCATAGCTGCCAACGGTGGCTCGGCCGCGCCCTCTTCCTGGGTAACTATCGTCTGGTCTCCATCAACAGTAGGAGCCGCATACACGCTGTTGGCTCCCACGCAGCCCACGCTCCTTGTGGTGAATGCTGCACCGTCCGGAGTTTTAGTCAACTTACCCCCTGCCGGCGGTATAACCAACCCCATTGCTATCAAAAACTATTCATCAGCCACTGGCAACGGTCTAAGCATTGTGCCTTCCACTGGCGACTCCATTCAAGGCAATACCGGTACCTGGAACCTCGGCAGCGCTACCGGCGAGATGGTATTACTGCCCGCGGATATAGCTGGCCAGCTGGTATGGATGATTCTCTCGTTAGGGTAAGGACTCGCAACCAGTGTTGGCGTAAAATCACCTCAGGTTTAGTCTTGCACGTTCACCAGCTTTGCCATGGCGCGCACGCGGCGTGACCTCTCCCCAGCCGTGCGGGCCACCCATTGGTAGGCGCAAAGCTAAGCTATTCAGCCACCTCCGCCACTCCATCCTTTAGCGCCGCTAGCCTTCCTGCGAAAATTACCACACCTGGATATCATTTGACGATCGACTTGCAGCGAACGACATAACGAACGAACAGTCACCTATCGGTGCGCACCATATTTGTCCGTTGTAAGGCGATTCCGCTTCATGGCCAGTTCATGCCCTTATAGGTACTAAGAGGTGCGGCGCCTTTGGGCACCTTGTAGTTGCGCGGCGCAATGGAAGGGTCGTGACAATACACCCCATACACGGCAACAACATCGAACCCAGTATTGTTTGAATTCCTCATGATGTTTTCGCGTTGCACTTCCTCCGGATCGCGCTTTCGCTGCTTTATCGCCTCGTTGTAAAGATTTACCGTGTAGCGTGCAACGGATGCCGGTGGTATCGGTGTAATAGTCATCCAACCATTAACCTGCATGTAATAGAGATCCCCCAGCGCCTCCTTGTACCATATCGTGCTGCCATATACTGGCTTCAAACTATCCATTAACGTAACCAATCGCTGGTTATCTTTCAAATTGTTATGATAGTCCATACAGACTGCTACAAGCAGCTGCGGCCAGTTACGGTAACGCCAAGCAAACTGCAGCCCCTGCGGTGGAAAAGGCGGAATGATACTTGGAGACTTTGTAACATGAAAAAAGTTCCACGCGTAGATTGGGCTGCAGATCAGCCGTAACGCATCATAACAGGGTACATGCGGTAACGCCACTGTTGTGAACGCAGCGAGAATTAGATTCCTCTGGGAGCCAGCATAGTGAAGGGGCGACTCACTTACTGCAAGCGTCAGCGAGCACTATTAGCCGAAGTTTATACGCTTTGCGGTAACGCCGCTACTTCGGTGGAACCGACTCTGTGCTAGACGCGTCATCTATGGAACGAGACCCTGAACTAGATTGATCTTCTGACAAAATAAGTATCCTTCTCGCCCTTAATAACGTCGAATTCGTCGTAGTTTATTCTATCATCTTATATTGACAACTACCGAACCAGGCAATACATGCATCTACTTATACCTGAGGACTCAACCATGAAACTGATGAATGCCACACTATCAACACTCCTCATTCTTGCGATCGCTACCGCAAAAACGACTGCCTCGCCCATTTCAAAAGTTGCTTCTGGTGAGACTGTTAAGCTCACGCAAATCTTCGATGTAAACAGCAGTGAGATCAATATGGGAGAAATTCCCTTTCTCGATCGTAAATTGCCCAATGTAGATTTCGTTCAAAACACCACGAGCTGGATCACACCAACTGGGATCCGGGCATTACAAGTTTCCACCATTTTAATCCTTAACAAAGATTTCACGATTCAAAGTGATAAGGATGGAAATAATCACATAACAATCTTCCTCCATAAAGATACAAATGGATATACTTACGGCTTAGATCCAAAAAATCAAACTGCCACTCGTTGGACCGGTAGTATAGCTCATGAAGTGGATGCGTTATCGCATTCCAAACCTGATTCCTCACAATCAATCTTCTTGAAGCTATTCATGAGTTTAATGCGGCCAGGCACTATAAGCACTCAAAGTTTTTTGAAATACTTTCATCCCATTGGTAACGGTCATCTACTGAACTATTCATGCCAAAAAATGACTTACCAACTCTCGAAGAAACAGAAGCAAAGCATAGACGTTTGGGTGGCACATATTAATGGAAAGAGTGTGATTCTACGCATTAACATCGAACAGAATCGGACTCCCTATGTTATTTTAGACACTCTCTCTATTAAGTCTGTCAACCCTCCCAAGGATTTTCTCAATGTACCTGCTGGTTACAAAATTAAAGTTTCTAAAGTGTAATGCATTACGGTGTTATACAGTATTTGTGACCTTGCCTCCACCTCACTCGAGAACAACCATGTGAAATCTATTTTTTCACATGGTTGTTGACACTGCGCACGTCGCATTCCCTCTCCCCGGCCGTGCGGGCCACCCCTCCTCCAGGCACTCGCTGTGCTCTTTGAAGGAGGGAGTGCGGATGACGATATCGCTTCGTTATTTCGGCGTTGCACAGCGCAGCGGCGGCATTGCTTGTGAACAGGTTCACCTGCTTACTGACTCCATCCAATGTTACAACTTGCCGCGCATGGCTTCACTGCGCGGCTGAGCATAAGGTATCTATCAGATCCGTGCTCGCCGTTGACGTCGCTTCATCTCTCGTTTGATCGCTATTTTCGTAAATAGCGGGAACAAAAGGAAAATAACACTAAAAGTTAACACAACAGTTGCAGCATGGGGCGAGGCACCGTCCGTGACACTGGACGCAGGATTGGAACTGTTGTAATGCACCAATATGGTTCCGCCAGGGTTAAGCAGCCCAAGCTCGCTACGGTTAACTGTAACCGAATTCTGATACTCTTTACCATTAACGCGATATTGATAGCTTACTGTCCCATCATCGTGCGTATCCTGCGGGAGTGATTCAATGCTTCCGCTGGTGGTGGTCGGACTGGCAAGCAGCTGATTAAAGTTGTGCAGCATCACTGCACCCACAGGCAACATAAGCAGACCAACCAGGGCGAACAGTTTGCCTAAAAACGGGTATTTTGCGAGTACTCGCATCACCAGAAAATCTAACATGAATAGTCTCCTGAAATAACCGACAATATTATGAATGGATACCGTTCAAGCGCACCAACAAGCGAGAATAGGCATAGCGCACCGGTTGCGCTATTCAACGTTGCACACTCAAGTCCTGATCGTCCAGACGGGCATTCGCCTGGGCAAACTACCGAAACTGCCAGAGCTCAATAAAACATACAATAAGAGCCGCTGCATCAATTTAGATGTTTGCCTAATAGATTCCTGCCTGTTAATACAGACAGGAAATTAGTTGTTGCATTAGCCTCTATTAAAAGCAAACGCGATCGGGTACTCTTCACCATGTCGCCATTACAGAACAGGAGATTACCATGGTAACTGCCCATTCCGTACACCCTCCAACCGGACTGAGAAAACTCATGGATGAACCTCTTCGAGATCCTTCGATCTGTCGAGCACCGGACGGGTACTACTACCTTACCGGAACCAGCGAGCCGTTTTGGGCGAATAATCATGACCAGGGAATACGGGTGTGGCGATCTGCCGACCTGTTCGACTGGGAGGCACTTGGCGCCGTGTGGCACTGTGGAGACAGCCCCTGGCACAAACCTTTTATAGAGGCGGGCAAACCACTGTGGGCACCCGAGATTCATTTCTTTGAGGGTACATTCTGGCTTACTTACAGTATGCCTGGTTGGGACAACACCGCAAAAACATCGGGTTCGGGGCTTCTAAAAAGCACGAGCGGCCGACCAGAGGGTCCTTATGAGGACATGCACCCAAATGAGCGGTTGGGCGACGAAATAGATGCTTCCCTATTTCAGGACACAGACGGTACACTCTACTTTGTCTGGCATAGCGGCAAAATTGCCCCACTCACGTTAGACAGGCGCGAACTCGCTGAGTCCCCTCATTGGATACAGACCACTGTAGCCGACTCCAACCCGGATCACCACTCCGACCTTTGTGCCGGTATCTTCGGCGAAAGCTCCTTTCAGCACATCGGCTTCGAAGGGGCATTTCTCTTCAAACGGGAAGGCAGTTATTATATGTGCTGCAGCGAGGGGTACAACGGCAGGTACAGCTGCATGGTTGCTGTTTCGACAAACCTTTATGGTCCTTACCACATGCGCTACGAAGCGATTCCCTACGGTGGGCACAATACGATTTTCCAAGACACTCAAGGGCAATGGTGGTCCACCTACTTTGGAGAACCGTGGTATGAGCGACCCGCCGTCGTGCCCGTCTCTTTTGGCTCAGACGGCCGCCTTATAGCGGGTCGCATTTGAGCTTGGTATACAATAACGCCTTGTACACCGTGCCCGCACAATGAACGCTCAGCCGGATAGAGGGGGATTACCCCGCACCCATCGGTGGTATTGGCGCCAATGAGAGGCGAGGGTTTCACAGCACAGCTACTCATAGGTTATATCTCCCTCACCTACAGCTCCAGAACCGATCATTCGCTGCTGCACGGGCACTGTCGTACCGTCAGCTTGAAGTTTGATCTACAGCCAGTGCGCACGCCTCATCCAGCGTGAGTGCGCTGCCTTCCTGCAGGCATGCGGCATACGCTTCATGGCCCAGTGCAGCCTCACAGGCCACACGCCACCTGCGCTGCCTTTCAATGGCAGATGGGGACCGCGGTGCACCCATCGATGCGCGAGCGGCATCGGCGGAGCCAAAAAGCCGTGCGGCAAGGGCGTACTCCTCTAAGGCACTGTGATAAATGCAAAAGACATCCAGTGCCCCCACATTCAGTTGCATCGCACCGAGTGCGCTAGCTATTTCCATTGCCTGCTGAAGGTACAAGAGGACCGGCGGGTATTCTCGGCGGAGAACTGCCACAAGACCCAAACCTATGAGGTTCTCAGCCTCCCATGCCCGGTTACCTGTCTCGCGGCATATTCCGAGCGCCTCCCCGAAATACTCCGTCGCAGCAGTGTAATCTCCCGTGTTCGCTGCCACAAACCCTAGGTTCGATAGGTTAGTCGCTTCCCAGTCCCGGTTACCTGTCGCGCGGTTTATAGCGAGGGACCTCTCATAGAACTCCCTGGCTGCAGGGTAATCTCCCGTGTTGGCCGCCACAATACCCAAGTTAGCTAGATTCGCCGACTCCCATTCCACGTTACCTGTCTGTCGGCAAATTCCGAGCGCCTGATCGTAGTATTGTCTCGCGGCAGCATAATCGCCAGTTGTGGCCGCCACCTCCCCAATGTTGGTTAGGTTGCTCGCTTCCTGATTACGGTTGCCTGTATCGTGGTTTATGGCGAGAGCCTCCCCATAGTACACCCTCGCTGCAGCATAATCACCGCTGTTCCGGGCTACAATTCCCAAATTGTTGAGGATACCTGCTTCCCTATCCCGGTTACCTGTCTCGCGGCATATTGAGAGGCTTTGCTCGTAGTACTCTCTCGCGGCAGCATAATCACCGGTGTTTGCTGCCACAATTCCCAAGTTGCATAAGATAGCCGCTTCCGTATTCCGATTCCCTGTCTCGCGGTTTATGGCGAGAGCCTGCTCGTAGTACTCCCGCGCTGCAAGGTAATCGCCGGTATAGTACGCGACAAGCCCCAGACCTGCCATGTTTCCTGCTTCCGAGTCGCGGTTGCCTGTCTGGCGGTTTATGGCGAGGGCCTGCAGGTAGCACTCCCTCCCAGAAGGGTAGTCGCCGGTGTTCACAAGCATCATTCCCTGGGCATTGAGAGCATTGGCTACAGCAGCAGATTCCTCCCGACCGTTCCGCAACGTCAGTAGGCCAGACAGAATCTCCCCTGCCGCCCCCCAGTGACAGCGCACATCCCAGAAAGTCTGGATGTTCGCGGCCATGTTCAAGCCCTGGTTAAGCGCTTGTACATCACCAGTTTTTGCCTCTTCGGTGCACCACTCTAACGCGTTCCGCAGGTTGCCATGTTCAACCTCAAGTATGTCAAGCCAGGTTGCCATCTCGGCACCGCTTAACTTCTCTTTGGCGGTGGCGGCGAGCTGGCTGTACCAGTCCCGATGCCGACCCCGAAGCTCCGTCGAAGCGCCTGCACTGGTTAGCTTCTCCAGGCCGTACTGTCTCACTGTCTCCAGCAGACGGTAACGACCCTCGTCGTAGATCACTAGCGACTTGTCCACCAGAGAGGTTAGCAGATCGAGCACCGAATACTTCTCTATGACACCGCCGCTGCAAACCCCCTCACAGGCATCCAGGGTAAAGCCGCCTACAAACACCCCTACACGCTGCAGAAGCAACTGCTCCTCACCGTTCAGAAGGTCATAGCTCCAGTCGATCAGCGCACGAAGGGTCTGCTGACGAGGTAGTACATGCCGGCTGCCCCCCGTCAACAGCCGGAAACGCTGGTCTAATCGATCGCCTATCTGCTCTACGCTCTACGTTCATCGCACGCACTCGAGCGGCTGCCAACTCAATTGCCAGAGGGATGCCGTCCAGACGAGAACACACTGACTGAACGGCACGCTCATTCGCACCGGTCACGGCAAACATAGGCTGCTGCAGGCGCGCTCGCTCTACGAATAGCTCCACGGACTCTAACTCGCCAAGCGAGGGGATGCGCATTGTCTGCTCACCCACTACACCCAGCCCTTCACGGCTGCTGGCAAGGATGCTAACGGTAGCGCACTGTTTAAGCACCGAATCGCAAAACGACGCAGCACTCGCGAGCACGTGCTCACAGTTGTCAAGGACCAGGAGGGTAGTGCGGGTTCGAAGGTAGTTCACGATCGTCTGTACGAGTGGTACACCGGCCTCCTCTTTCAGGCCGAGGCTTAATGCTACGGCCTGAGGGATCCAACCCCCGTCCGATACTGGTGCTAACTCCACAAACCAGACCCCGTCCCCATAACGATCCAGCAGGTCCGCTGCGGTCTGAAGGCAGAGACGGGTCTTCCCGCAGCCGCCTACACCCGTTAGTGTCACCAAACTGTGATTCTGTACCAGCGACGCTAGCTGCTCCTGCTCGGCACCACGCCCTACAAAACTCGTCAACTGTACAGGCAGGTTGTTCGGGTAGCTCTCTAGAGACCGAAGCGCAGGATACGAGTCTGAAAGCGAGGCATGACAGAGCTGGTACACCTCCTCCGGTTGTGAAAGGTCCTTCAGGCGGTGTCGGCCCAGGGCACG
>JAJYCW010000077.1 GCA_021777995.1 bacterium | reverse complement strand
AACCTGCAGGCAGCATTAATCTGGCACTCGATGAATGCTGGTCGCTTGCGGCCCAGCGTAGCCACCTGCAAGGATTGCGTCTCTCATTGACGAGTGAGCTACACAATGCACTTCGACACATTAAACAACAATTGGAGGCGTGCAATAGGGGCCTTGTTGAGGCTGGACAGGCAGAGGCCCTGAGACAGCGCGCTGAACTCATAAAGGCAAATCTATGGCGAGCCGAACCTGGAATGACCAGTATGACCGTGGAGGACTACTGGGATCCGGAACTGAAGGCAGTGGAGATCAAGTTTGGTGCGGGACGTTCTGCTTTGGAGGAAGCGGAACATCTTTTTGCGCGTAGCAGAAAGGCCAAGGCGTCCCTTGAACGTGAGAGCGATCGAAAGAAGCATCTAACGACGCAGTTAAATGCAATTCAGCGTGCAACGGCTGAGCTGCAGTTGCTGGCAACAGAACATGCAATTGCCGAGCTGCGTACGGAGCTGAAGGCAGCGGGCCTTCTCCCTCGTGAAGCAGTGCGAGAGAACGTGAAGCCAGGAGAGAGTGAATGGGCGGGTTTTAAGATTCGACGGTACTACTCCCCAGAAGGTTTTGAAATACTTGTGGGTGAAACCTCTACTTCCAACGATTATCTTACTACGCGGGTGGCACACACCAACGACATCTGGCTGCATGTACGGGCTGCTCCCAGTGCGCACACCGTTATAAGAACCCATGGGAAACCGGATCAGGTCCCACGGACTGTACTGGAGTACGCGGCGCAGATCTGTGCCCTCCACTCAGCCAACAAGCACTCTTCCTTGGTCTCGGTCGACTACACATTGAAACGCTACGTCCGTAAGCCACGGGGTTCTGCACCAGGTGCGGCAGATTACACGAAAGAGGTAACCATAGACGTTGCGCCGGGCCTGGCAGACTAGATTGTTCACTTCTCCAGGCTTGCGTTCGCATTGCGACACTCTACATCAACGGTATATGTCCGTGCAGCGATGTTCACCCGAGTGATCGAGTCAGATCGTTGTGAACGTAAACGTGCGCAGCCAGTGACTGCTTCAACACGCCGATACGGGAACCAATACTGTGTCTTGTGGTTCATTCCCACTGCGTTCAGGGAAATCCACGGTGTAGTGCAATCCGCGGCTTTCATGCCGCGCTAGGGCAGATTTCAGTATGAGTGTAGCCACAGTAACCGCGTTTCTCGCCTCCCAGGCTGTTGTGGACAGCTGGCGACCGGTGAATGTATCAAGGCACGTTTCCACCTTTCGAAGTGCGGCTTCCATGTCGGAAGTCGAGCGAACGATCCCCGCGCTCCGATTCATTATACGCTGAACGCACTGATGAGTTGCGGCGGCCTCTTCATCCGGCATAATCTGCATATCTGCCATGGTCGTGTTTTCGGTCACTGATTTATCCGGGGTGTTGCCAGGGCAATGCTTCACCGCATGAAGCGCCGCTCTCCTACCAAAAACCATCGCCTCTAACAAAGAATTAGACGCCAATCGGTTTGCGCCGTGAACACCTGTACACGCCACCTCACCAGCAGCATACAGCCCGTAAATTTCTGTTTCGGCATCGAGTCCGGTCACAACGCCACCGCACTGGTAATGTTGGGCCGGGACTATCGGAATAGGGTCACGCGTAATGTCGATACCTACCTCGGCACACTTCTGCGATATGGTGGGGAAATGCCCCGCAAGGACTTCCGACGATATATGCGTAGCATCAAGGTAAACACATTCGACATTGCGAAGCTTCATCTCGCTTACAATAGCCCGTGCAACGATATCTCGCGGTGCCAAATCCTTTAATGGATGGTATTTTGCCATAAATGCTTCACCATCGGCGTGCCTTAGAATGCCGCCCTCGCCTCTAAGAGCCTCTGTAATGAGGAACGCACGTGCCTTTTCATGGTGCAGTGTTGTAGGATGAAACTGGATAAATTCCATGTTGGCGATAGGTGCACCTGCTCGCCATGCCATTGCAACACCGTCGCCCGTGGCGACTGCAGGATTCGTGGTGTACTGATATACCTGACCACAGCCGCCAGTTGCCAGAAGAGTTGCCTTCGCCTCCACTTTCACCCGGTCGCCCACTGTGTTACCTAGGGCATATACACCCGTGCAGCGGCGTACTCCGTCGATCTCATGAATGATTAAGTCTGTAACAAACAGATGTTCCAGAACGGTGATGTTTACATTGACTTGAACCGCATGTAGCAGGGTTTGCTCGCACTCAAGACCAGTATAATCCGCAGTGTGTACGATGCGATTGCGTGAATGCCCGCCTTCGCGGCCGAGTGCCAACACCTCCTCACCTTCGGTGCTCACCGTGGTGTTGAAGTTTGCTCCCAGTTCCATAAGATCGCGAATTCTTTGCGGTCCTTCCGTTACGAGAACGTTCACCGCGTCCGGATGACAAAGGCCCGCGCCTGCCACAAGCGTGTCTTGTGTGTGCAGTTCGAGTGTGTCATCGCTGCCCATCACCCCTGCTATACCGCCCTGTGCCCAACTGCTGTTTGCATCCTCTGGAGCACGTTTTGTAAGTACCGTAACCGTTCCATGTTGAGCCGCGGTAAGTGCAAAGGTAAGGCCAGCCAGTCCGCTGCCAATAACCAGATAGTCTGTGTCTATTTCCATACAGTGTTACAGTTCCTTCAGCAGGGTATCTGCGCCATTCGCCAGCATCCAGCCCGCAAGTTTATGGCCCAATTCCTCTGCTTCACCAGCTCCTCCGCTAATTGAACGTCGAAGCACCCGCTTACCGGTAAGGGACGCCGCCACCCCAATTAGTGTAAGCTTGCCGTCATGCGCTGTGCAATGTGCCGCTAGCGGAATGCTGCATCCGCCACCAACAGCGATCAAAAAAGCCCGTTCGGCTTGGATTTCTTCGCTGCTTTCCCGGTGATTAAGCGGTGCCAGAAGCTCCACTATCGCAGGGTGGTTGGTATTTGCTTCAATCGCCAATGCGCCTTGTCCCGGGGCAGGTACGCACACATCTAGCGCTAGCGTGTGGCACTGTTCATTGACCAACGCCAATCTGTTCATCCCCGCACGGGCGAGTACTAATCCGTCATAACCGCCTGAAGCTAGTTTTGCTAACCTTGTATCTAGGTTGCCACGCACATCGCAAATCTGAAGATCTGGACGCAGTGCCAAAAGTTGGGCGGCTCGACGAGGACTTCCGGTGCCTATCCTTGCGCCTTGTGGCAAGCCGTGCAACCCATCGTGTTGGGTGACGAGAACGTCGCGAGGGTCCTCGCGTTTTGGTACACAGACTATTTCAAGCCCGGGCGGCAGCGCGGCAGGCATATCTTTCATGCTGTGGACGGCAAAGTCAATGGTACCGTTGAGTAACGCCTCTTCCAACTCCTTTACAAACACGCCTTTGCTACCCATCGAGGCGAGGGATCCGGAGGTGTTTGCGTCGCCCGTAGTCTTAATCACGACGGTTTCAACGTGAAGTCCGGGGCGAAGTGCCATAAGCTGCGCTGCAGCCTGCTCGGCCTGTGTAACAGCCAATAGACTACCGCGAGTACCCATTTTGATGTGTTTGGGCAACTGCAACAGTATGGCTCCTTTTCTAGATCACCACATTCAATAGTGACCTGCAATCAAACTATTGTGTTGAGAGCCCGTCAAAATGACAGGCTCTCAAAAAACCTACTAGTTGTTATACCACTCATTAACCGCCTGGACGCGTACTGAGCACCGTGAGTGTAAGATCGGCACGATTTCTGCTTGCCACAAGCAAAGGATTATAGATATACTGCTTCAAAGGATTCCACAAGCCAGAATGCAAAATTGCTCCTTCGGCGTCCTTTCGACGGCCGGGCATCTGCTGCGATGCTGGATACGCAAGGACACTGATAACTTGATCGTTATCAGGAAATGTCTTATCCACGGTGAATGTCGCCTCATAGATGCCGTCGTGCTGATGCAATTGCCATACCTCACCGTTACGTGAGTCACGCGCCACTACCACAATGGGGGTTCTGGGCGATGGTGGTTGATCCAAAACGACTTCCAGAGTTACGGGCTGCCCGCGCTGGGCTAGCGCCGGTTCTAGGCGGGCACTAGTAAATGTTAGGTACGTGCCGTCTACCTTGGAGAGGGACTTGGCGTTGTAGCTTGTTAGTTCTAAGGGGTCTACCCATGCTAGTCGTGTCTTGTGAGTTTGACCATCCAGTTCAAACACGTTGTCCTGCATCCAGTAGACCCGGGCTACCGCAACAAGTGGATTGCGATTGTTGGAGACAGCCTTAATGAAAAGCGCTCCCGGCTCTTTCCTCGCCTGCTCAGGTTTTGGCGGATGTGGGTCGGTAACCGCAAACAGCGTTTGATCTAGCACCACTGATGCCGCTGCGATACCACCTCGCGAAAGAGGATCCACCATGGTTGCTGCTACCGTGCCAGCCGCCGCATGAAGCCCGGCGCGCAAAGGATTCGACACAAAATCTGCAACGCCACCTACCAAATGCCCCACGGTGCCAAAAACCTGGGCAAGAAACCCTCCACCATGTGCATGCGGAAGGTGCAGCATGTAGGGCTTGATGGACAGCGCATAGTCTCCGTTTGCGTCTGTGCGGGCATAGTCTTCTACTCTGTTGCGGTCATCATATACAGCCACCAGGGCATTGGGAACGGGCCGCCCTGAGCTATCAACAACGCGGCCCAACGCCCAGACAGGACTATCTGCATGAGCTGCGGTGCTATTGAAGCAGGCAGTCAAACTTAGGGCGAGCACAGAAACAACGATCGACAGATTTGCTCTACGCATACTGGTTACTAGGTTAACCCGCCTATTTCCAGGCGGGATCCTTCCTGTTTTTCAAGATTGCAGCAAGTTCATCATCCCCAATAAACGATGTAATCTTGTCCGGCGTGACAAGGAAGAACGTTGGGGTGGATTCAACCCTCGCCTGATTGCCAGCTTCAAAATCGCTGGTAATCTCCTTGGCAATCGCTGGACTCTGCATGTCTGCACCAAATTCATGTGTATTCAATCCAAGCGAGCTGGCCATTTGCTCATACCCAGAGCCTGAAAAGCTTGGAGTTTCAATCTCCTTTTGATGCATGTAGATGAGGTCGTGCATTTGCCAGAATTTGCCTTGAAGGCCCGCAGCGAGCGCCGCTTGTGCCGACAGCACCGAATTCGTAAATCGTGGTCCCGTTGGGCTATTCATTCCTAACGGATAGTTTCTGAAAATGAGCTTGACATCTGGGTTGGCTTTAAGAAGGCCTGGCATTCGTCGTGCTGCCTGAGCGCAGTGGGGGCAACCATAGTCGGCGAACTCTACGATGATATCCTTGGCACTTGGGTTACCCTCAGACGGGGCAGGACTGTTCAGCAGCAGCGAACGCAAGGTAACTGGCACAGATTTGGGCGCCATGTCGTTCGCTACCTGCAGTCGAAGCAAGATTTCAGGAACATAGATAAAGCCAAGTCCAACCCCAAGAAATCCGAGTACCGCGAACACCATTTTCTGATCGGAAGGCATTGGGTTCCCGGCAAGCACGTAGTCATGGTAGGCCATGAAAAACAGAATTGTGATGGTAAGCGCCGATGTGAAACAGTAGGGGCAGAAGCTCGCGATGACAAATATGGCGATGTACTGAAGCCACCAAGATACACACAGCCCAGCAACAAGTAGGAACCAGACTGCCATATCGAATTGTCGAACCTGCGCCAACGACTCGGATTCAGGCTTAGCTCCAGATACGGCTGCCGAAAGTGCACCTCTGCGCTTCCAGGCTACAATAGCCAGAATGATGTATGTAATTACACCAAACAATGCCGTAGGAATAGGCCCAATATGGCCGTAAGCACTATGAAACGCACCTTCGCAGCTGGTGTATTTAGTGCTGCAAGGAAGGATTTGTGCGGGGCCCTGCTCCTCGATCGTCAGGATTGTGGTGAGCACCACCCCAAAAATTGCAAGGATAAGCGTTGCATTATTGGTGATTACCCGCCTTTTCAAGTACCTTGTTGGCGTTTGAGATGCTGGCTTACCCGGAACCTCATCTGGCGAATTGCCAGAATCGAGTGGATTACCGACTACGGTGTCACTCATAGTTACACGACGGCTCCCTTTGAAGACCGTCGTTGCCTCCTTTCATAACTACCAAATAGTTCATTAGGTGATGGCTGAATTCCAGCACACCATTGAATAATACTGCAGTTTATTATACAGTGTTATCTGATGGTAGTGTCACACAGTGATCCATGCTGGGATACACAGCTATCCAGCGGCACAGGCAATGCGCTGCTGCAGATATTCCAGCTGGCTGGCATGTTGTATATCATGCTCGATGATCGACCATATCACCGATGCTACCTCTGGAGAACCGTCTGCACCCCAATCTACCTTCCGCTCAAGCTGCGATTGTGCGAGCGTGTCCAATGCCGCTGCCCAACGGGCAGTTTCATCGACCGCCCATTGCAGTATCTGAAACCAATCATTGGTGGACGGTGCATCTTGAGGCATAAAATCTTCGGCCCGCTTCATAGTTGCAGCGCCGTTAAGCACTGGCAGTGTGAGCTGGCGCCATGCTGCAACGTGGTAGACGATCGAAGCCGCAGATCCGTTCTGGCCGATGCCCCAGTTGTGAGTGGGCCAGTTTGCCTCCGCATATTGGAATGCATGCACCACGGAAATTTTCTGTGCCTCGCCCAGAAAATACTGCGATGCTCGCCTGTGCCGATATTTTAGAAAATCTTCGGTGTAAATTAACATAGAAACATCCTTTGCAGCCGCAAGTTAACACAGGCACGGTAAATTGCTCAGCCTACCTTCCTCAAGGCGCATACTCGCCCATTGTACCACTCGATCACCACAGGTAATTGTCATCAATACGGGCCAGTGACAGCCTTGGAAGGGTAAAATAGGGTAATAAGGCCACATTAGAGAGGGTAGGTGTAACGACTCACTGTTCACTTCCGTCCAAATGATGTGTAACAGTAAAGCGACTTGCCGTCGCTACGCCTTGTATTCTGGCCTTTGAGGAGATTATATGCTGACTGGAAAGATTCTCTTGGTAGCGTCTTTGATGGTGCTTGGATCGGGAACTGCCTTGGCGCAGCAACCGACTACAGGTGGTGGTGCAACTCAGGTAACATCGAAGCCAGCGCCGGCGCCTACGTCGGTTGGTCTCACCCTGGTGCAGCGCTATCTGCTTATGAATGATATCAACGATATCGATCGCAGCAGGAACATTACACCGCTCCATCTTACCCCAGATCAGCTAAAGCGAGTGATTGCGATACTCGAACAACTAACAGCGGACTATGAACGCAAGGTGGCAATGCTCACGGACAAACTGTTCTCACCGTTTATGAGTGACCTTAAAACCGTCAAGACGCGTGTTTACGGCGGCGGTACGATTCCTAAGGATTTTGACGCCCGGTTGAAACATGCGATGGACACGCTCGTTGCAGACCGCAAGCAGCTAAATCTGGGCAATATAGCCTCAGCTTCCAACGCGATAGCAAACGTACTTACTCCAGCACAGATAGCTACGGCGGCTAACCTTGCAAAGAACTCGCCGGCGAATGAGGGACTGTACAGCGACAGCACTACACAGGCTCAATGGTACCACCTTTACGTTGGCAAGGTGTTTCTCTCGTATCCTCGCATCGTTCCCCTTCTTCAGGCCATGCTCAAAGCTCAAACCTCTACTGCGGCAGCAGCCAGCAACGCTCCCACGTCCGACCAATCTGCCAGCAGCGGTAAATAGACCGCTCACCTGAAATAGTAAACCCGACGTTCAGAAGTTTCACTGAACGTCGGGCTAGTGGCTCATCCATTGGTGAGCGCAATCCGGTCATTAAACCAGTTTTTGAAGCTTGTCCGAGATTACCTGCTTCGATTGAACGCCTACAACCTGATCCGTTACTTTGCCGTCCTTGAAAAAGAGCAGGGTAGGTATGGAGCGAATGTTGTATTTTTGTGCAACATCCTGTTCCTCGTCCACATTTACCTTCAGCACCTTTGCGCGACCAGCAAAATCTGCCGCTACCGCGTCGAGGGTAGGTGCTATCATTTTGCACGGATTGCACCAGACCGCCCAGAAATCCACAAGAACAGGAACATCGGACTTAAGCACCTCTTGATCAAAGCTTGCCCCGGTTACAGCAGATGCGTTGCTCATATTTCTCCCTCACTCTCAGTTCCATCAACCGCTGTGGGCAGGTAATAGAAGCTGGATCGTTGTTAATTTAATGGCAGTCAAAGTTCTAAACTACGTCCTATTGACCACTCTCAATTCTGCTACGCCTATAGGATAATTGAAGTTCCTACTTACTAAACAGGTAGGTTTTGCAGGTATTGAAAACTTGCCTTTAAGCAGTCAAACGGATCACGACGATATTCGTCCTGCTCCACGGCAAACCACTTCACACCAGCTTGTAGACAACATGGAATTAGGTGTGGCCAATCCAGGTTGCCTTCGCCCACTGGTGCCATCACCGGGCCATCGTGCACTACTTCGCGGTCCTTCACGTGGATTACCGGCGTTCTACCGCCAAGGCGCTCCATAAGCCGCTCAGGATTGAGACCCGCATGTGCAGCCCAGTAGACGTCTACCTCCAACGCAAGATCTGCGCTGGCGTTAACAAATATATCGTAAAGGCAGGTTTGTGTACCGGCAATTCGCTCAAATTCGTGAGCGTGATTATGATACCCGAAGACTATGCCCTCGGCTTTCAGTTTTGCAATTACCGGTGCTGCGTCATCTACAAAACGTTGGTAGCCTGCTGCCCCTTCATTTCGGTAGCGGCCCGGCAGGCTGCCTATTGCCACAAAAGGACATCCCAACCGTTTATGAAAATCAATTTCGTCGTCCGTCTGTTGGCATAAACGGTCCCAGTCGCGGTGCGTGGCAATACATGCTAATCCGTTTTGCTCCAGCAGTTCCCTTGCCTGAGCAGCGGTTACCGCAGGTGACTCGCCTGACATTGCACCCACAGCAGATATCTGCACGGCGTTGTAGCCAATGGCCGCGACCCTTTTTAGTGAATCCGCAAATCCGTCAGCCGTTTTCGTGTGCTCCCGAAGCGTATATAATTGCACAGCGAGCATACTCGTGTTCATCTATTCGTCCTTTGTACGACCCGCACGATCCATTTCAACGCTGAGCAGATAATGGGTGTGCCGTGCGTGGGGTCATCAATTAGTTTTGCACTAATGTATAGTATGCGGCCCGGGCGCATTCCCGATTTCGCAGGTAACGTTAAGAGCCCTGCAGCCGCACCGTAGTTGGTACCCGTAGCGCCGTTTACCTGGTAAATAGGTTGAAATGTTGAGCCGGAGGGCACCTGCGCCGCTTTAATACTTCGCAAGCGCGGATCACCCTGTGGGTATGCGAAAGAAGCTGGAAGCCCATTCAGTACTTTTTGGTCTTTTACCAATCCCACACGTGGTACGTTCGCAGGCGCGACTTCAATCGCGTTGTAGATTGGAAGTCCTAGCTTTGGAAGCAAAGGATCGGCTGGTAACTCCGTATTCGAGCTGTCCACCGGGTAAAAAAGCGGGAACGGTAAGTGAGCCATCAACACTAGCGTGCCACCCGACTGAAGGTACACTTGCAGCGCCTTCAGGATAGCCTGTGAGTGCTGGCGGCCCACGCTGTAATCCTCGCCGTCGAGATAGATCACGACCGGGTAGCGTTGTCCGTTGAAAATGCTTTGTGAGATTAGCTGGTGCGGTGACAGTGTGTCTGTTTTCGGAAGAAACAACCCCTGCGCCAGCAGCGTGTAAGCGGGGTTACTCTGCTGGAGGGGTTCTAGTAGTGCGATTTTGTCCGGGGCAAGACTAGCAGACTCTCTGCGCAGCGCATCAATTTGCTCATTGTATTGCTCGATTGTCTTGAGTTCTATAGCACCTCTGTGTAGCCGGTCTGTAAGTTGGTCTTGCGTACTCGGGGACATGTGCATTAGGCAGCTTGCAGCAACCAGTTTATTGCCGTTCGGCCTGATTCCTACCAGTTGCGAGTGCTTAGGCAGCACGTACCCGATTTCACGCAGTTGCGATGTTACACAGGCCGGCCAGCCGCGCCACGCAAGTGAGGGGCTAGGCCAAAGTGGTTTAGCAGGCAGTCCGTTGCTCGTAAGGGGGATCGGTATTGAGGCATTAGATGCTGGGGCGTACAGTATGAAGCAGGCACGCACATTTACGGGTGTAGGTGCCGCCAGCATGGTATGCGACTCCGTCGCGGTTATTCCAGAGTGTATAACGAAGGGTACTGACCACATCCATTTTAACCCAGCAGTAAGGCCCGCAAAGTTGGTGTTCTGCCAGGAAGTCTTAAGTCGGGTATCCGGGGTGAGATGGAGTGGCACGAAGGGCGCAGAGGCAAGTCTGTGTATCGGGTGCGTATGTTCCGTTAACGGAACCCTGAAGGGCTCCTGATTAGACTGAGACAGATCGGGTGATCCAATGATAACCCATTCGTTGTCCCTAACGCCATGCACTACAACTGTCCATTGGCTATTGATGTTGCGGGTCACCTGCGGGGTGGTACGTAACACCCCGCTCTGCAGCGCAACGGGCTCGCTGCCGATAGAGGCAAACGGAGCAGTTACGGTTACATCACCAACTCCAGAAATTCCTTGCAGCTTGAAGGCGAACTGTCCGGCATGTGTCCACCTGTAGGCGGACAGTATTACCGAATGGGAATTTCGATCGAACACGAGCGCCGCTCGAGGGCCGGCAATAACACGGGCAATAGAGGAACCTACTGGGTCAAGTAGCTGCAGTGACCCACCAAAGCCATAGGCCGCCCTGCCGCCGGGGTAGCCGTAGATGTTTCCTGGTGCAAGGCCATACCCTTCGGCAAAATCCGCTGAGCTGTATTCGCTTATTCGCTGCCTAAATACGTTTTGGTACATCCTGTGCCAGCGTGAAAGGGTCCCAACAAGCGCCCAACGTAACACCGGGTCACCAGTGTACACGGCGGTTTCGGCAACCATGTCGAGGTCCCAAATGACCTCGTTAGAGCAGGCTGCCCCGGTCCAGTCACGGCCAGAATTCGGTTCCCACAAAAATGCGCTATCCAGTCGGTCGGTTCGGCTGCCATCGCCTGCCCACATAACCATATACCTATAGGTAAACGAGTGGGCGAGTGCGAGAGCCTGGAGTGCGCTTTCTCTGCGGTGGTCATCGTTATGGTACAGGGAGTAATAATCAAGAAGGAATGCAACGGCGGTAGTACCCCCTATGGCAAATGGGGAAGAGGGTACGTCCGGGAATTCTCCACGCGTCCATACAATCTCCTTCGCCCAATTAAGAGCACCGTCTACGATAGGAAGATATTGTCGATCATTGTCGTAATAAGCAAGATCGAGGAGCAGACGCGCGGCCGCAAAGCCTGTTGCGTTATGAAGAGTGCCTGCTGGCGCTCCACCCCACTTTTTGACCCACCTGCCCGTGAGTGGTTGCTTCCAGTAGACGCAATTAAGCCCTCCTGCCTTAAAATGAATGGCATCGGCGGCTAGCTTAATTGCCTCCATGCGCATCATAGTGAGGGCGCGGTTGTTTTTGTTGGCTTCGGCAACTGCCACTGACCCCTCATCCTGGCGATCCCAGCCGCCAACGACCGTGGTGCCAGGTATTCCAAACTGACCAATGCCACCAAAAATGGACCCAACCGGCGCATCAGGAATGGTGGCAAGGTGTGATTGACTGCCCAGAAACCCCAGGTCCGCAACACGGGGAGCTCTAGGCATTCGCTGGCGTAACCCGGTATCATGCCAGTATGTCGTCCAGAGAAAGCTGTTAGGATCGGTGGTAGAGGAGAGCTCATGAGAGAAGACTAGCCGTGCGGTAGCGTGGAGCGTAAAGTCGATGCCTGGGTAGACGCAATGCTGGTAGCCGGTTCCTCCGTAGGGAAAGACCATAGAAACAAAGCGGGATCTGTTCTGTTGGTCCACATGTACCGAAGCAGATTGCTGTTGCAGATCTGTCGGGCTTGTGGCCGGCAGCGTCTGCGACTGCGGCAATACCTCGGTTTGTGAGGACGGCAGTATTAACCGATTGCAATATCCTGTTGCAATATTGCGCTCGGAGTTGGTAGTCAAGCGATTCTTCATGAAATCCCAGGCAGCATAGTGTCCTGACGAAGGGTTCCATAGGCCGATAACTGGCAACGGCAGCGCGGAAATTGGTGTGGTGTTACTCCATTCGCGGTTGTAGTGATAGCCAGATATTTCTGGTGTGCCGATATGCACGTCCAGTAGTAGGGGAAACATGTCGGCGCGGGGTGTTGCATTAAGCCAACCCCCCTGCTGCCAGACCTGTGCTGTGGGCATCTCAATTTTTAGGAAGTGAAACGGCTGCTTTCCCACGGTGCGCTGCCATCTAACCTTGTCAAAGTTGAGGACGTGAAGCCGAAAGGTGACTGTCGGATAGTGGCCAGCGTCTCCGTCAAGAATTATCGTACTGTTTTTGAGTGTAAATCCGGCTTTCGAACTGGATACTAGCCCCTGGAAACGAATTGCCACATGGTTATTATTACTGGTCACTACGGGATGCGGGCATGAAATGAGACCCAGCGATGTAAACCGTACCGCCGCCTCGCGGTTCGTCCCGGAGAATACATCGAAGCCAATTGCGCCCACTCCTCGCATTGAGACGGTTTTAACAGTAATCTCATTTCCGTGGGGCCCTTCATAATGCACGGACTGCGCGTAGGTACGACCAGCGCACAACACGGCGGTTATCATCATTGCGGCGACAACGCGGCTCATAGTAGGCACTCCCAGAAAACAGTGAATTGGCGAATTGACTGCCATATTGCCTTTTATTATTGTTTATCTTCGGGGATTCCTGCCTTACGACATGTATTGCGTAACCCCACAAAGTGAGGAGCATGGGCGGAGGAACGACAACGGCAAATACAGCTGACAGGGGACTGGGTGACCAGGTACCGATAGATACAGCGCCGCCGCAAAGAATGTGCGATGGCGAGGGCATCAACCGGTGTGATGCCCTCGCACAAAGGCTGCTAAATGCCTGCTGCAGAGCGTCTTATGATCTCTTTGCGGTCATCATTGTTACTCGCAATAAAACCGGGAAGCGGCAGGATATGGTGGTGAATGGCAGAAAGAATGTCCGGGGCGAAGGGGAAAAATGCATCCTCGACTTCATCGGGAGGGGTGATCCAGTTGCGAGCACCAACAACGACTGGAGGAGCATCAAGCTCATCAAAGGCTAGCTGGCAGATTCGCGAAGCCATGGTATGAAGGATAGAACCACGTTCGCAGGCATCACTGGCGAGCACTATGCGCCCAGTTTTAGCGACGCTGGCCAGCACGGGTTCGTAGTTGAAAGGAACAAGCGACCGCGCGTCAATTACCTCGGCGGAGACGCTATAGGTGTCACGCAGGATGTCAGCAGCTTCCAGGGCCCTATATAGTGTTGCACCCACAGTGAGGATAGTAATGTCATTACCGACGCGTTTTACCTCTGGATCACCTAGAGGAATGGTGTAAAAGCCTGCCGGAACACCTTCCGCGCCATGAAACAACTCTGTCTGATCATAAATCCTCTGGCTCTCGAAGAAGACCACGGGGTCTGTGCCCAGCAGAGCGGCGTGCATTAAGCCCTTAGCATCGTAGGGCGTCGCAGGGAACACAACCTTCAGCCCCGGAATATGAGCGCACAAAGCAGTCCAGTCCTGGCTATGTTGTGCACCGTACTTGCTGCCAACGGATACCCTCAAGACCACGGGCATTTTCAGATATCCGCCAGACATAGACTGCCATTTAGATAACTGATTAAAGACCTCATCGCCCGCCCGTCCAAGGAAATCGCAGTACATTAGCTCTACCAGCGCTCTTCCACCTTCCAGCGCGTAACCAACAGCCGTGCCGACTATTGCAGCCTCCGCTATGGGGCTGTTGAATAGTCGATGGTAGGGGAGAGCCTCAGTGAGCCCCTGGTAGACGCCGAATGCCCCGCCCCAGTCCCTGTTCTCCTCACCATACGCGATCAAAGTTGGGTCATTTTGGAAGTGGTAGTAAATTGCCTCAAAAAGTGCGTCGCGTATCCCTATACAGCGCGCCTTTGGCAGGGTTGCTCCATGTTCATCAATGCCTGATCGTGATCGTGCGGAAAGCCGCTGCACCCGAGGGTTATTCTCTGGGGCTGTGCTTAGCGCAGGGGCCGCATTGACGTCAAGAGACAGCTCCTCCCTGTTCGAGTACATTGTTTGCTCTAACAGGCAACCTGGCACATAGAGGTTTGCCCTGGGTGACAGTTCCAGGTCAATTGCTCGACGGTACGCCCGCAGGATCGCGTCATCGATTTCCTGAGTGATAGCTGTGAGCTGATCGGACGTAGCCACCGAATTAGTCTCCAATTCCGCTCGGAACGTGTGCAGCGAGTCCACGTTCTGCCAGGCTTCAACTTCTGCTCTATCTCGGTAGCTGGACGCATCCGAAGGGGAATGCCCGCTAAATCGATAGGTAACGGTGTCAAGTAGTACAGGTCCGTTGCCCTCCTGCAGGATTTCGCGCTTTCGGCGTATGGCATCGATGACTGCTAGCGGGTTGTACCCGTCCACACGCTCGGCGTGCATCTGGTCGCTAGTAAGGCCCGCCCCCAACCGTGCAAGCACACCAAACCCACCAGTTTCACCAACGGGCTGGCCACCCATTCCATAGAAGTTGTTCACAAAATTCATGATGAGGGGTAGACCACCGCGATGCGCTTCATCAAACAGTGTTTTGAACTGCTCCATCGTGGCGAAGCAGAGTGCCTCCCAGGTAGGGCCGCACGAGGCCGATGCGTCACCAATATTGCAGATAACCAGGCCGCTGCGGCGGTTCACTCGTTTAAAGAGCGCTGCACCGACGGAAATATCGGCGGATCCCCCGACGAGGGCGTTGTTTGGGTAGATACCAAACGGGGCAAAGAATGCGTGCATAGAGCCGCCCATTCCCCGGTTAAACCCATTTTCTCGGCCAAAGATTTCGGCGAGGGCACCGTAGAGAAGGAACTCAATTGCAAGGCGCTTTACGTCATTGGGCTTGTAGTTCTCTCCGGTACCAGGTATGGGCTGCTCTAGCGCCCTGAGAGCGGCTCCGTTCATGTAGTTTTCCATGATTTCTAGCAACTGGTCGTCGGAAAGCTTGTAGATGGCGGAGAGGCCTTTCGCTAAAATCTCACCGTGACTCCGATGGCTGCCGAAGATGTGATCCTCGATGTTCAGCAGAAAACTCTGACCGACGGCACTTGCCTCTTGCCCGATCGAAAGATGCGCTGGACCTTTATGGTTGTATGAGATATCGCGATATTTACCTTGCTTTTTAACCTCGTCGAGCATGGTTTCAAACGCTCGAATACACGCCATATCGTGAAATATTTGCAGCATTTCGGTATTGCTGTAGTTTGCGAGTTCATCGGCCATTGTTTTTGTGTAGCTATTGATCGGTATCGGACGAAATTCGAGCTGGCCGGTCGAGCGCACCTGTTCGGGTTTAATGGGTAACGATTTTGGCATCAATGGCTCCTGAATTGGTTAAAGCTGAATACCTTATAGCACAAAACGAAAGAAAATGCGCCCAAACAAAACTAAACGAAACTCACGGGCTGCCACGTGGGCTTGCTCGGTTGAATTCGGATTGTGAGGTCGGCGGGTAAAAAAAGGGGACCATAGGTAGCGATCGCTAAATGATTCTGCCCCAAGGTCGAGGCAGGTATGCACTGGTGTAATGAACGTCGCCGCTTTAAACGGGCTATACGGCGCTTTCGCCACTGCCTGCAGCCGGGATGCGATACCATTCATCGGCGCGATCGTTAGTATGACAAGCGAACTGAAGTGAACCGGTATAAAACGTTTCACGATCACTATAGAATGGTGAAATGCGATCCCGCGGCAAAGAGGGTAATTAGCGTTCCGATCGGAGTTACTTGTAGGGAGGCAATTAATTCTATGTGGCAGAAACTGCTACTGCGGGCTGGGGAAATCGTCAGGACTACAACAACGTGCGGCTATGATTGTGAACCGTATGCGCACACAGAAGCTAAGCTTTGGTCTGCCAGTACACCACAAGACTAACCACAATGCGCAGAAGTGTAACAAGGCACTCGATGAGCTCCTGGTTTCACCCTTGATGAAGGATCTGTATGGTCGACTATAACGCAGCCAAAAGGTGCTACAGATCCTTCATTCGATTCTTCCTGACCGAGGTTATTTGAAGGCGAATGTTCCGTTAACAACGCTCCAGTCGTTACCGAAAAAGCCTGCCGCTAGAACGCCGTTGATGCCGTCATTAAGAACGTTCGTAGTTAGGAGAGTACAATCGGGCCAACCTGTGCCGGACATAAATATTGGGAGCCTGTCCGTCACCTCCATACCTGGTAGGCCAGAGCCTGCTATTGCAGCTACACAGGCAGTGCTACTGCCTGGTCGCGGCTGCAGAAACAGACACGCTAAGTTAGTGCCGGTGTATTGATGAGCGCCAACCATGGCATTTCCCTCCGCCACTTGAACTGGGCTATCGCTTAACAGCGACTTCCAGGCGCTATTGGTAGTGCTATTACCGTAGAGTATCACGCTACGGTTCATATTTTGGTTGGCATGAAATGCGCTGTCTGGCACGATATCTACAGAGCCGTTACCACGGTACCAGAATGTCTCCGCATCCAGTCGCGCTTTTTCAAGGGCCCAGCGGTTCTCCGCAGGGGTGCCGTGAGTGCCGTATACCATCATGAAGCGGTGATTGAAGGCTAGCTTGAACGGGCCGTTTCGCAGTGGGTTTTTCGCAGTAGGGGGCATTGTGCTGATCTCATTCCAACCAGATGGCGTTTTTTCGAGGATGAGAATGCCTGACTTCGGCCATGACACTTTTATTGGCTGAGTGCTATCGATCTTGAGGTTCACTGGAACGTCGGGAGTAAGCAGCTGCCGCAGGTCGAGTCGCATCGCTGCAACATTAGTCGTGGTCCCGTGAAACAGCCGCTGACCCGGATCGAACACCAGGTTTACGTTGCTTACTAGCATTGGACGAAGCTGCTGTTCGATTGTCAGCCAGAAGTCGCGCGCAGTAACACCTGGATTTGTGGTGGTGAAGTCAAGGTGTCGCATAGACGCATAAGGTGCCAGCACATGATGCGCAAAGAATTGGTACATTGGCCGGTAATCAACACAGTCGGCTCCAGGTTCTGGCGAAACGTCCCACCAGTGATTGGCTCCAGGTTGGAAATGATATCGAAAGTCCTTGTGGAAAGTCGAAAGGTACTTCACCATATGTTTGGCCTCGGATGGTGGCACAGTATCATCCGCAAGGCCCTGCAGTATGTAGATACCCTCCTGTGCGTAGTTGTGTCCCATTAACAGTGTGTTGCTGGTATTACCCGCGATATCAAACAAATTCTGCATCGGCGTGGGATGTACCGGGGGCGTCATGCCACCGTATGTAGCAAAACTGATCCAAGCCGCGCTTGGACCTATTGCTGCAAACCGGTCTGGGTAAAGCACTCCAAGTTGCCATGTTCCGTGACCGCCCATGGAGTGACCAGCCAGATAAGTCCGGCTGTTATCCAGTCCCATCGTGTGTTGGGCAATGTGCAAAACCTCAAGTGCATCCAGTCGCCCCCAGTCCTCCCAGTCGAATCCAAATGGCCGTCGGTTGGTTGGGCCAACCAGGGTAGCCCAGGACTTGGATTCGTAAGCATTTACCTGCCCAATCGCCTCTACGCCTGCACCGTGAAGTGTAAGTACAAGAGCAGGGGGCCGTTTGGTGCCTGGTAGGGGCTTAGCGGGGTTCACAGCGAAGTACTGCACACTGCCATCAATGTGACTGATGAACGTCTGTTTGTAGGTCTCACCATTAGAGCGCACAGCCAGGGGAAAATGCGCTACATCAAGCAATTGCCCTCCGCGGCGTAGAGTAACGGTAAGCATTACGGCCTTCGCGTCGGTCGGTGGACGAATACCGGCCCGAAATGCGCACTTGCGACCCTCTAAAGGCAGCAACGGCGGCACCGCCGTCGTTTCAGAATGTATCCCCGACCCCGATACAGTGATTGTGCAACCTGTTACAGTTTGGCGAGCGGTATTCAGGACCGGTATCGCACCCAGAACTGAGTTGAACTTTCCTGCATGTAGGTCAGGGAGAGTAAGGTCGCTTGTGGAAAGCTGTTGAGGCGCCCGAGGTGGTGATAGATCTACAGACAGGTTGCGTCCAATACATAGAAACAGCAGATCGTTTCTGCCAGCACGCAGGTAAATAGGAAGATGCAACTGCCCATTTCCATACACGTCGCCAGGGAAGAGTACGCCGTTGACGTACACCAGCGAGTCGCCACCGGCGTTAAGTATTGCGGGAGACGCAACACTTCTGGTAATTACGATATCCGTATAGCCGCCCCGATCAACCTTATAATGACCAGGTGAAACTGGGGAGACAGCCGACCATTTGACGACCTTTCCTGCGGCGGTGGTAACCGACGCCCCTGCTGAAGGAAGTTGAAACGTGTGCGCGATTAACGAGGCTTCAACGGGATCGCGATGAATAGGTGCCCGTGAGTATTTGCCAACGGCAGGGAGCGTAAATGTCTGGGAATTGGTGAGTAACGAGGGAGCTGCGCCAGCTGCTGCCGCGGCCGCAACCAGTGCTGCCGCGGGCAGGAACAGTTTGATCAAAATATTCTCTCCTGAAGAAATTGAGCCTGTGGACGGCAATTGCGCTTATGGCACGTTTGTCGTTCCTCTCCTAGCCCGAAGAATAATCATCGGGCAGGGGAGGAAGTGAGGTGGCAATAAAGGCCTTCGACATCATGCAGAGGCTGCGGAAAGCGAGTCTAAGACGGGGCCAGTGGTATCTACGACCGCACGTGACCCAGCTACGTGAAGTACATTGACGGAGCGAGCACCGTGCCAGACGGGTAATTCGCGATTCCAGTACGCACAGTAGGCTTGCCTGCCGTCGGTGGTTTCGCGCCATCCATCTTCCCCGCTGCCTGTAAACAGTACAACTTTAGTGTATGGCTTGACTACCGCGTCTGTTTGAAACACATAGAGGCTTGCAGCAATCTGGCTTATGGTGCCCTCCATGAGGGACTCGGTGCAAACCGCCCAGCCACGAAGGTTGATGGCTACAAGTCCGGTGTTTTGCAGAACGATATACTCACCCCGCACAGATTGCGAGTGTTTTATCTCTGCTATTCTAAGCATTCAGTTCGCCTCCAAATGAAACCGTGGTTACCCTGGCTGCACGCCGCTGTTACCATGTTAGCGCCACTCACGGCCAAATTCTTTCTGTCAGAATACAGACGGGGGACGCGAGCCTAAAGTAGCCGAACCGGTAGAATGGAAATTCACCTTTAACTACGCAGATTCCTTGTGTCTCGTCTATCACTCGTATTTTCACCGGTCATTCGTAAATAACCCGCAATTTTGTCGTCTTGGCACATTTTCTGCTACCACTAATAAGCAATCAGGTAATGCTTTACCGTGGCTTCATCCTGGATGATGTTAGATGCCACCCGCGCATGTGATGCGGTGTTTTGTGCAGGCGGGTGGAGATGCCGCCGTTCCCGGTATTGCCCCCCATACTGGATTAACCGTTTGGAGGCTGACGTAATGCGGCACCGGCTCATAGATCTCGACAGTGCCGGTCGCTACGCACACGGAAGTGCGCTCGCATTTCGTCGAAGTACCTTATTTACCAAAAGAGGAGAGAGTGTAATGAGTGATAAATCAGGGTCGGTGCCGATACCTCGGCGCCACATGTTGCGC
>JAJYCW010000076.1 GCA_021777995.1 bacterium | reverse complement strand
GCTTTATAACGTGGTTTCAAGTGGTGGACAGATGTTGATTATACGCCCTTGTTACCTGTTTCAATCCTCATATAGTAAGCCGCAAACTGTCGCGCACTTTTCCACAAGCACCCGGGTCGCCTGGTCACACAAGCCAAGCCCGTTTCACTCCACTGGTCGATATCCTTGCATAGAAAGGTCGCGACACTGTTGCTCCTCTAACGCCTGCATCACCGACGGGCAGTTTTGGCGTCGGTCGCAGCCTGGTATATCGGCCCACGGTTGGGGGCAAGCACCCTTCGCAAATTGTCGTGCTGAAGAACAATGCACCCTTTAAAATACCATGCTACGCGTTAGCTGCCTAGTTTGGTAGTATGACCGAATGCCTTTAAGTACGACCAATCAGTATGCACATGGCCCTGGACGCCCCCCAAAATGGGAGAAACAACTCAAATAACAACGTTCAAATATCTCTGTGGACCGGTTTTACGGCTAATGGGATAGCAAGCGGTGGCCTTCATTTCAGGATTTACGGTCTGTGAACCTCCAATGAACATCCAGAAATAGGAGAGGATATAAGCAATGGAAACAGGCACCTAATGTCGCCAATCTGCTAGGCGCAGAGTGAAAATGTAAGTTACCTCAGGGATTAGGGTAAAGCATTACATGCAGCGGAGAGGCTAGAGAAGTTAGTAAGGTCATTCTCTGCGATCGTTTAGCGCATAGACGATGCCGACGACGAACGCAGCAGATAGACATACAATGCGGTTACACAGGTTCTTCACAAACGTCAAGACAGCCAATGCATCCCCCTATACGAGGAGTGTACCATCAGGACACGCACTCGCCCTACCTATCTTACAATGTAGCAGTACACAAATCCTCTACGAGTGAGTGCAGATTAATTATAACTTCGTTTTTCCTCATAACTCCCTTTATTAGAGATTTTTAAGGATTGTTAAGAGATAAACCGGCAAACCGTGCAGATTCTCCAAGATTACGTAGCCTTCCTGCATAAGTGCCATTTTTGGGAATTTTGGGCATTGACATGAAAATCCCGTGAACTCGGATGATTGTATCAGTGTATGCTGCCCGTTTCCGCTTAGCTATTCAAGCCAACTGCTTATCAAAACGGGCAGTCCATTCGCGAAACCGACTCAAGATACCCATGGTAAGTAAATTGGTGTTGTTACCAACGCCCAGAAAATGTCCGAAATGAGCCGTAGAAATTGGATGGTTTCAGATCAATTAATACCTAAAGGAGGGTGCTTAATGAAGAATTCTATAAGTTATGTTGCAATTTTCCTATTAGCATTGGCGATTTCTGGCTGTTCCCACGACGGATCCGTTTCCAAAAAACCGCTACCGGACCTATACATAGTGGGCATAGATCGGTCCTCATCGACCAATCCGATGAGGGTAGCGCAAATCAATCAGCTTAAGCAGGTGGTTACCGCAGCAACTATTAACGCGAAACAGGTGGAATTCTGGACGTTCGATCACCGGGCGCTCTGCCAATGGGGCCCTCAGGTACCGTCTAGCCCAGATGCATTGCAACCTGTGGAAGCCAAGACACTTTCCATGTCCAACGGCAGCAACCGTCATATCACGCGCCCTGCACTTATGTTGCAGCAGATCGCCCAAGACCCGGCATTCCTGAGGGCGCGATCCGTAACCATAATCCTTCTCACCGACGGCGATAACGAGGTCCCCTCAGACGATCCTCTCTTCACGCAACAGGCGGCTGCCATCGCGTCCCATCCTTCTGTTCACCTGGCTGTGTTAGACATCAATCCAGAGAATCGCCCCGTATGGCAGAAGGCCTTTAGTGCCTTACCACCGCAGAATTTCTTGTTAGCAGGCGACACGCAATCCACCCGCACCGAAGACAGATTTTTAGGCATGTAATGGCCCGAGAAGGAGAACCACAATGAGCGAAAATCCTGAGCAGAATGGGGCGACCTCGCCTTCAAACGAGTACCTGCGGAGAGAATTACCCACCCCTATGACCCATGCCGTGGTGGTAGAAAAGGTGCCTAGTAACCTCGAGGTGCGATCGAGCACGCAAGCCTTAGAGCGAACATTTCACCGTACTGATGTGCAACAGGCACCGCACCGTACGCTTAACCGGTTCGCGCCCAGTAACCTTGTGCCAGCCGAGTTGCGCAGACTACCAGAGGCGACCACCAAACCACCCTCGGACGGCATGGACATGCAGCGCATGTGCAGCTATCCAGTACCAGGCGACCACCTTCCTGAGCACTACACCCGAGTTATTGAACAGCTAGATAGGCGCCATCCAGTGATGGCTGCCATTTTGCGCGATGGGCTCGAGCGCATTGAAAAAGCAAAAATGGATCTCAACGATCTACAGGAACAGTTGCAGACTGAGCATCAACGTGCCAATGAGGATGCTGCCAAAAGTGCGCGGGATCTGCAACAAGCAATTGATGCAGTCGAGAACGAGATCGCAAAAGTTAACAGCGACTACATTGAGAAGAAACGAGAGATCTTTAGGCGCCGCAGCGAATACGCCCAGGAGTATATGGCAGGGCAGGCCCTTGCAGGAATATTCCCAAACCCTGCGGAAGCATTTGGCCCCATTGCCCGTAATGACAGGCCGCTCATTACAGATAACGACGATAATATAGCCCTAGAGCCTTCAGCGGATGTTTGGCCCGCTGCCAGCACACTGGGTCAACCGCAGCCCGTTCCTGTCGACACTCATCAGCTTGTGCCTGATTCGTCACCTTTACCACCCGCATCCTCTGACGGCCAACTTACTCTGCAATCTGCCGCGCACGAACCACAAAGCTTGACACCGCCAGTAGGAGGCTTACAACAGTCGCTAAATACCCAGGCCGAGGCTCCAACCATTGTTCACCTGCCGCCAGGTGTACCGTTAGAACCTGAGGATCCCACGAAGATAGAACTACCGCTGGAAGAGGCCAGGCAACGAGTTCGATCACTACAGGCAATCGCGGCAGACGAGGGGTACCTTGCAGATGGCGCCGCGACCAAACTACTGGGTAAAGGCAAGGAAACCGGTTTCTTAAAGAAGTTTAATTCTGTTTGGTATCCCTTGGTCAACGCTCTCGCGATGTTGGTATGCGGCGCTGTGTTTGCATTTAGCCTTGGTATCATTACCGGGTTAATTAATGCCGACATTTTTGCAATCGATCCGTCCAGAGAATTGGCTCCATTCGGTGGCCTGTTGATTGTTGGTACAGTTCTATTCTATCTTATGGGTCGGGCGATAACTTCATTTGTAGCGCACGCAGCAGAGCTCAACCAGAATACAATCACGGCTGGTATCAGCAAAGATCCGCTTGCGTTCGCAAAGCGAATTCGCTGGTCGGCTGTCTGGGTACTGTTGGTTGGAATGGCGGGCATAGGTGCGGTGGTCGTAATAGAGGCAAATGTAGAGAGGCACGGTATAGCCCATTACTTTCACGACCAGTTGATGGGCAGCCTCATTGCTCACGGTACAATTCATCCTGGTTCAGCCATAACTAACTTGGCTTTGTGGTCAATAGCGCTCATGGCGGGTATACCGTTTGTGCTGTTTCACGCAAGTCACGCCTGGGTTGAATCACGTCAGGAGGTGATTACTAGCCACCTCACCAATCTTCAGCACAACGAGATGTACGAGATAGCCCGCCAGATACAACAAGAGCGTGTTGAAAAGGCACATCAAAACGCGGAGATCGTTCAAGCTGCCTGGAAGGACGCTGAAGCACGCATAGAGCAGGAGAAGCAGGATGCAATTCTGCGTGAAGAGCATAGGAGACGTGACGAGCTTGCTGCCTGGAAGGAGATAATGCTCGCACGCAGTGACGTGCAGGTGACTAACGACAACAACTACCTTGACGAAGACCATGAAGACAGCGCAGATAGCAACCACAGCACGCCGCTAGAGGACGAGGCACCACGTTATTGGCAGCACGACGACAGCTCGCTGAGGCCCATGGGTACCGTTTGGGAGAGCACGAAGCCGGAACTGCAACAACAGATCGCCCGTAGCCTGGTGCAGCTGCTCAGCATTAAGTCAGAGTTGGGAATAGCGAGCACAGAACACAAACTGAAACTGGAGCCGCTCAAGCGCCGTCTCGACGAGCTTATGGCGCAACGGGTTCAGGAAACCGTTGGACTTAGCCCAGAGGCTCTGCGACGCTTGGATGACGCACGCATGGACTACGAGCATGCAGTGCAACGCTTTGACACTTACTACTACGAAAATGCTGACAGAATTATGAAGATGTTTGTAGGCGGCATGAAGTCCAGGTTGATGGGCTGGTGGAAACAACCGCCGCTCGACGTGGAATAAAAACCGCACGTTGGTATCCACCACGGTGGGGGGATGCCTTCGCTTACCGGGGAACCCTGCCAACTTAACGCAGGCATTCCCGGTAAGCAGCTTGCCCTACGCCGGAAACAACTCGTACACCACGTCCAGGTAACCCTTCAGGCGCGTCACCGCTTGAGCATGAAGTTGATATGCGCGTGACTCCGAAACCGATAGTACCGCGCCAATCTCTTTGAAGGTGAGCCCTTCGTGGTAATAGAGTGACACTACGGTTCGTTCCCTGTCCGGCAGCCTGTCTATGGCCTCGGCAAGTGCCTTGCGGCGCTCACGAAGTGCAACACACTCCATAGGGCCGGGATCATCGTTAGGAACCACATCGGCAAGGCGTTGCTGTTCGCTTCCGATGCGCAGATCGTCTAGCGAAAGAAGACCTGCCCTGCCCACACTGGTCAGGATCTTTTCTAGACGGTCAACAGTAATGCCTAACTCTGCTGCTACCTCTTCCTCAGTAGCAGGTCTGCCAAGTTGCGTTTCCAGGCGTACGTATGCCTGCTTCAACTGCTTCTGCTGGTCGCGCACTAAGCGCGGAACCCAGTCGTCGCTACGCAGCATCTCGAGAATAGCACCGCGTACCAGCGTAATTGCGTACGTTTCAAACTTGATGCCCCGTGTAGGGTCGAATTGGTCGACGGCCTTTATGAGGCCCACGACCCCGGCGCTAATGAGGTCATCTCGCTCTAGTCCACCCGGTAAAGGCCCAAATAGCCGGCCCGCCGTAATGGATACCAGATGCGAATAGCGTTGTATAAGAGAATCGCGAGCTTGCTGGCTGCTGCGCGTTTTGTACTCGCGCCACAGCTGCAGCGTCGAAACCTCGCCCATTGTTTCAACCTCCCTGGATGAGCGATGGCAGCCCGTCGGTCCATGACAGGCCCCGGCCTAACGCCGGATATTCACCATTTAGCCATTACTCGCATTAAATTGCGAATTGGCCATTACAATAGTCGGCTTTTTTACAGTAGCGTCTTATAGTGATTTTGGCGGATCCTGACCTCCTGCAGGAAATCCAGAGCGGCTTGGCGAAACGTGAGTTACTTCAACTCCGTAGAGGATATGGAACTTGAGCGACGACTTCGAGCAGCAGGAGTGGGTTAAACTAGGCGTTGCGGCTGCGCTTGCCAAACAGTATTCAGGTGATCAGCGCGTCTTCCTGCAGCGCCTTGCGGATATGCTCTCTGCTGCACTTCCTAACGAAACCACGGTGGAACGTACGGGCGGGCTGTTTGTAAGGCACAAGACCGTAAAGCGAATTAATGTCAACCTGGGCAACGATCGCTATGCCTTGTGGGATCCCGGCTATGGGAACCTTGAGTCGTCGCGTGTGAAGGTTGTGCGAGGGATTGCACTGAAAACCGAGTCGATCACGGTTCCACAGATGTTAGAGGCTATAAGCGAAGCCATAGAGGCACGCGCCCAAAACAGCCAGGCAATCCGTGACGCGCTGGCAGAATTAGTAGACTAACGAAACCGAGGTTCCCTAATGACGGTGATACACTCTGGTGGAATGTCGGATGATGAGCAGAACCGCAGAGCGCAGGCAAGCAGCCAAAGCATGGAGAATGGCGGGCTGCCCCTAAATGCCATCGATCGCCTAAAAGAACAGGCAGCACGGCAGGGAAAGCCGGGCGCGCTGTTTACTAGCGACCTTTCGGTAAACGAAATGCTCCTCGCCACACAGGCAGGCTACCTCCCGCTAGGTCAAGTGATGGGCAGTTCTGTCTACCACATCGGCTACCAATGGACGAGTAACTACGCGATGAGCGGCGGGTTCAACTTCATGACGTATTCTGGGTACGGCATGGAGATGGATGTTCTGACACGCGCATACTACAATGCACGACATTTGGCCCTGGGGCGCATGCAGCAAGAGGCCACTTTGCTTGGGGCAACGGGCGTGGTGGGCGTTCGCCTCGAGAGGAAATCGTACGACTGGGGAACCGGCTTGCTGGAGTTTGCCGCGATTGGGACAGCAATCCGCGAAAAGGACTCTGTGGCGCACGCCGGCCCACCATTCCTGAGCGATCTAAGTGGCCAGGATTTCTGGGCTTTGCGGCTCGCGGGTTACCGACCTGTAGGATTTGCACTTGGAAACTGCTCGTACTTCCAGCTGGGCGGATTTTCGTCTCAAATGGCAACCAGTGGTGGTTTCTTTGGCGGCTCGTGGCAGAATCAGGAGCTCACCGATTTTACGCAGGCGCTCTACGAAGCCCGAAGCCTAGCCATGAGCCGGATGCAGGCAGAAGCACTTGCAGTGGGTGCTAGTGGCATCGTTGGTGCCGATGTAGAGATGCATGCCGAGCCACAGGAGGTAGGCGACGATAATAATCGAAGGATCGCCATGCTCTATCACTATTTCTCAGTGGGTACCGCGATTGCGCCATTTCAGGGTAGACCGCCCGAGGCAAACCTCTCAATGTCCGTTTCGCTTTCCGACGTTAAAGGAGCTCAATAATGACTTATACACCAGGATCAGAAAGTGGTCTGCCCGAAGCCGCCCGACGACGACTTCAGAATATGCGGCCCGATGCATCTCACAAGGGCCTGTTTACAAGTGACCTTTCTGTGAATGAGTTTCTGCTTGTTAGGGCCGCGGGCTTTGATCCATTGGGTCTGGTTATGGGCAGCTCCATTTACCACATCGGCTTTCAGTTTGCAGGCGCATTTCAGAACCAGGAAATGAACGTACTCACACAGGCAATGTACCATGCCCGTGAGCTTGCGATGACGCGCATGGAGGAAGAAGCCGATGTGCTGGGCGCGGATGGCGTGGTGGGTGTTCGCCTCGTGGTGAACCGGTACGCCTGGGGCGCGGATATTGCAGAGTTCATGGCGATTGGAACGGCTATTAAACACCGGCAGGGCGACCACTACCGCACAGTGGACAACCGACCCTTTACGTCTGACCTAAGCGGCCAGGATTTCTGGACACTCCTGCAGGCGGGATATCGCCCCGTCTCTCTTGTAATGGGAACCTGCGTGTACCACGTTGCACAACAGGGTTTCCTAAAGTCGCTCTCAACTATGGGCCGTAACACAGAAATGCAGAATTACACGCAGGGCCTGTATGATGCTCGTGAGCTCGCGTTGTCCCGAATGCAGGCCGAGGCAGAAGCCGCGCAGGCGGAGGGAATTGTTGGAGCCCAGGTGAACGAAAGCAGCCACGGTTGGGGAAGCCACGTTATTGAGTATTTCGCGGTGGGTACTGCTATTAAGTCTATATCAGACACCCATCAGATTGCGTCGCCTTCGCTGGTACTCCCACTAAGCGGCTAGGCCGTCACTGCAGAGGTATCTTTCGCAGCTATTGTAGATTGCCCCGCCTATTACCTTATCATTTCGAATGATGGTAACGGCGGGGCAATTTCCGCAGCAAATGGCAACAGATTAAGCCAGGTTAAAGGCCTCGATCTCTGCAACCTCACTGTCGGTTAAGCGGAAGTTAAGTGCACCCACCATACCTTGAACCTGCTGAGGGCTTCGAAATCCAACAATTGCAGCGGTGACCGCAGGGTTGTGGAGCGTCCAAGCGATGGCGACCTCGCCTGGGTTGCGCCCGTGTTTGTCACCAATCTTGCGCAGGAGTTCTACCAGCTCCAGATTGCGCGCCAACTTAGGCTGCTGGAACTGGTGGCTTCTCCTTCTCCAGTCATCCTCGGGAAGTTGTGCCGCGCGCTCCGCGGTCATTTTGCCGCTTAACAACCCTGCCCCCATGGGGGAGTACACGATAACACCAATACCATTCTCGCGCGCATAGGGCAAGATCTCTGGTTCCACGCCGCGGTCTACCAGGGAGTAAGGAGGCTGAAGAGATGTTATAGGCGCAATAGCGGCGGCTCTCTTCATCTGGTTGACGTTGAAGTTGCTCACCCCTATATAACGGATTTTGCCTTGCCTCTGTAGCTCCGCCAGAGTCGCCCAGCCCTCTTCAATATCTGGGTCCGGATTTGGCCAGTGTACCTGGTAGAGATCAATAGCCTCTACATTAAGACGGCGCAGGCTGTCTTCCAACTCTTTTCGTAGCGAGTCGGCCTTCAGGCAACCATGTATCTTACCCTCGTCATTCCATAGCAGTGAACACTTGGTAAACACGTACGGCTTCGAACTAAGCCCTTTTAATGCAGAGGCTACAATCTCCTCGGAGTGGCCCGTGCCGTAGACCGCTGCGGTGTCAATCCAGTTAATACCTGCATCCAAAGCGGCATGGATTGCACCTACGCTGTCGGCATCGTCCTGGGCACCCCAGGCGTATTCCCATCCGGGACCGCCAATCGCCCAGGCGCCAAAACCAATTGCCGTAATTTCCATATCGCTGTTGCCAAGCTTCCTCTTTTCCAAATCTGTCCTCCTGGTGAATTTCGCCTCAACGGCTACCAAACTTCCGGTCATGTTGTAGTCAAGTGACTGTCTTACAGCCGTACATCATGCATGGGTCCCCCGCAACTAATCAGTTATCTACAACTGCTTTTCGATTACAATTGCGAGGAGTGGTCATGATATATGGTTAAACCCAAGACTTCAAGGACCTTTGTTGTTCAATATCTTATACACTGTGGTTTCGCTGCAAGTTACCATAACGCACATATTTTCGAAATTCCCAGGTTATTCGCTCTATTCAAGAGCTCAATGCACCACAAAACAACCAGTTGGCCCAAACTTAGCGCATCCTCGCATTAGCGCAATATGCACTGGGTGACGGCACCTGTGAGAGTGCGACTCGTACGTGCAAGGTATAATCTGAGCGTTTATTAGCATGAAAAAAGAGGTAACATTGGCACGTCTTGTTGTCATTACAGCGGTTGGGCGCGACCATCCTGGAATCGTCGCCGCTCTAACCGGTGCGATTTACAGTTGTGGTGGTAATCTTGACGATGCAACAATGACGCGCTTGCATGGTGTTTTCGCGACAATGCTTGCCGTTCAACTCCCTGGGGATATAGAGGTTCTTGACCGTGCCTTGCAGCCATTGCGAGCGTCTCAGGGTCTCACTATTACGATAGACGAAGCGAGTACCCTAGCGGGTGACGAAACTCCACCAGACCACATCATCTCGGTGTACGGCGCAGACAAACCGGGAATCGTGCACTCGGTGGCGAGTGCCCTTGCCAGAGCAAACATCAACATCACCGACATGGACTCCCGCATGGCAGGAACTGTTGATCAGCCGATCTACATCGTTGTATTTGAGGTTTCTGGTGGGTCAAGCGACCTGTCACACATCACCACCGCGCTACGGCAAGAGTTAAACCTGGATATAACGGTTCGGCCTATTGACGAGGAGGCGCTGTAAACCGGGATGCCTAACCGTGAGGTCCTACTGTATCCAGACGCGAGACTGAAATTGAACTGTGCCAAAATAGATCCCTGCTCTTGCAAAGCCCGGGAAATCGCACAAGATCTGCTGGATACCATGGATTGCGCTCCCCCGCGAACCGTTGGAATTGCTGCTTCTCAAATAGGCGAGATGGTCCGAATTATCATTGTAGACACGTCGCGAAATCCAAAGTACGCCGGTTCCCATGGCCTCCTTATCCTTGTAAACCCACGCATCACAGAGGCGGAAGGCAATCAGGTCTTTCGGGAGGGTTGTCTTAGTATCCCTGATTATACGGCAAACATTTCCCGCCATAACCACATAACCGTTTCTGGCTTCACGCTCGAAGGTAAAGAGGTTATGGTTACTACTTCAGGATTTGAATCGGTGGTACTACAGCACGAAATAGACCATCTTGACGGAATTCTGTTTCTCGACCGAGTTGCTCAAGTAAAAACAGATCTATTCAGGCGCAAATCACACTGAATACAATGCATTGACTGCTGGTGCCGTTACTAATTATCGGGCTCAACAATTGACAGATATTGGTTTACAGGTGGGTTGGTCAACAGGGATACCCGTCCGCTTGGCCAGCGGACCTCTACAGAGCGAACGCGCTTTCCTCCCGTCCCGAAATGGACTCGCAAATCACTGCTGGTGAGGTAGCTGCGAGTACTCGCCACCATTTTACGCTGGAGACCTACCTCGCCCTCTACAGATACCATTGCTCCGGTACCGTCTGCAGGGCTGCGCTTTCCATGCAGCCTTAGCCCTATCCAGCCACCGCGGTTGTGCGTGGTGTTGCGCCATAGCTTCACAGCACCCCGGTTATCGAACGCGAGCATATCGATCATGCCATCGTTATTATAATCCCCTACGGCCAGACCCCGGCCAATCATTGCAATGTCCAGCCCAGAGGCTGCTGTGACATCCGCGAACTTCCCGTTGTGCAGATTCCTGAACAGCAACGGCTCCTGCGCATATGGCACAACCGAACCTCCAATAACCAGCGTGGGATCGTTGTCAATATGTCCATTTATCAACAGAATGTCCTGCCACCCATCTAGGTCGAAATCAGCAAAGGCCGCACCAAATGTAGTTCTTGTCCTGGTGGGAAGTGCAATCCCACTCGCTGCATTCATATTGACAAACAGAGGAACTCCCGGTGTTTTCACTGCATCGACCTGACTCAGAAAGAGACTTGCCTCCTGCCCGGCAAACGTACCAACAAGGATTGCTGGGCGACCGTCGTTAAATGGCGTTGCTACGTCTACTCCCATGCTGCCTGTGGCACTGCCATCTGCGCCCAATGCAGTTCCTGCGGGTAGCGCAATGTCCTTAAAAATCCCATTTGGACCATTGATAAGCAGTAAATCCGGCTCGGTGTCATTTGCTACGTACAGGTCTGGTTTGCCGTCTCCGTCAAAATCGTAGAGCGCCAGCCCCAAAGTCTTCGATGCATGGTTCAGTACACCCGCAGCGGCAGAAACGTCCTCAAACGTGCCGTCACCGCGATTGCGAAATAGTATGGGAGGCGCTCCTTGAAACTGATAAGGCGGGCAGTATTGACGCGTGTTGTGGGGGCCACAAGGCAAGTCAATCGCCGGTGACCAGTGAACGTAATTACCGACATAGAGATCGAGGAGCCCGTCGCCGTCAACATCCAGCCACATGGCAGATGTCGTAAATCTTGCCACGGAGGTACCACTTTGCTGGGTTACGTCCTGGAATCGTCCGTGATCATTGCGAAACAGGCGATTGCCATTGAGTGTGGTAATGTAGATATCGGGCCAGCCATCATTGTTGTAATCGCCAACGGCGGCACCAAAGCCGTATTCAGAAAGATGCAGCCCCACTTCCCGAGCCACATCCGTAAACGTACCATCACCATTGTTGTGATACAGGGCAAGGGATGGAACAGGCCCATGGTAACCGGGTAGCGGTGCACTGTTCACAAGCAGGATATCGAGAAGGCCATCATTGTTATAATCAATAAATCCACCGCCTCCCCCTACTGTTTCAGGCAGGTATTTCTTGCCGCTTAGGCACGGATTATGCACCCAGTTAATACCGGCCTGCTGCGTTACATCCTCAAATGTTATGGCAGTAATCTTCTCGCTATTGGGTTGAGGCGGCTGGATGCCGCGTACTGCACAACCGCCGGCAGTCATTGCCAACATAGACGCAAATAGTGATCGCCGCGTCATTGGCTGATCACACAACCAGCAGGGTGTACATTTGGAACTCAACGCTTTGCAGTTCTCGAGGTATTGGTCAATTGAAAAGCTCTCTGCATTGCACCCAGCGCATAGTTAAACTGTCCAAGCCGCCGCCATACGGCTGCCAATGATGCCCAAGCTGAGACGCTGTTGGGATGGATGCGCAGCACACGCTGAAACGCGCACAAAGCAACCCAGTTGTTGTGGCGGTTTAGCGCCTGCCCGCCCAACTTCATCCAATCTGCGGCACTTCCTGAACCAGTACGCATTAACTTCATGCGTGACTGCCACTTATCCACCAGGTGGTGCTGCCACGTATAGAGCCCCATCTGGTAGTGAGCTTCGCGCGACATTCCCATCCGGCTATAGAGCGCCGAAAGCTGTGCACATACATCACCGCCATTTATTCGCGTGTCCAGGTTAAGTGCCTTTAGGAAATCCAGTATGGCACCCTCAATGTTGCCATCGGTTGCTTTCAGTTCACCCATGTGTACCCACGCCTGAGGGTTCGTACCGTCTGCCGCAGCAGCAGCCTGATAGATTTTCAAAAGTGACTGGCCCGTGGCGAGTTGATTCGTATTTTGCGATTCATACTCGCCATAGTGCAGGTATGGAAGCGCACTTGCAGGTTCCTCTACTTCATCACGATGCGCGGCGCGCTGTACCTCCCTGCCATCCCCGGCGTCCAGGGCAGCTCGGCAGATGAGCTCGTCAACAGGTCCCCTTGCACTGGTGGATACCATCGTGCGAAGTCGCCGGGCAACACGCTCCGCGCCGGCAGCGTTGTTTAAGCTTAGCCATATTTCCGCCTGGTCTTTCAATAGCCGGGTATTGGCTGGCCACCGGTTCACAGCTTCGTTAACATAAGTAAGCGCTGTATTTCGGGCATGGCGGGCAAACGCGCTGTCGAAGATCGCGGTGTACAGGGCGCGGGCCTGTTTGCCGTGCGCAGATTTAACAGCGGCCTTCCAGATCGACTCTGCATGCCACGGATCACCGCTGTGGTAGTACATATACCCCCGCGAGAGTTCTGCGAGTGCGCTATTGTGGTGCTCACTCGCATCGGTGCTGCGTGCCAGCCACATGGCGGGGTCATTGTCTGCGCTCTGCGGGGCTCTCGTTATCAGCGCTTCCGCGGCGGAAGCCTGCCCCGTTTTAAGATCGAGTAGTGCCGCCTCAGCATATGCGTCGACAGGGCAGTCGCTCATGGTTGTCGCCCTGCTGTAGTACTTCAATGCGCCACGGATGTCACCTGTCATCTGCAATGCACCGGCAAAAAGGTATGTGGTCCACACGCCGTTATCATGGCCAGCAAACAATTGGCGCAGCACCTTGACCGCGTCGGCGGCATCCCCTTGCAGCATCATTGCCTGCGCCCGAAATTGCAATGATTCGGTCGTTGGCCCAAGTGACATCAATACTCGATCCAGTCCGGAGGGATCGCCACTTAGCACAATACCACGTCCGACGATCAGCTTGTCAGGCTGGGTAAGCGACGACAGTGATGGAAGCATAGCCCTACACATGGCACCAGCATCCTGAAAATCACCTAATCGCAACAATGCGTCTACATAAGCCGCACGCAATGACGACGAGTCCTTACGCACAGAAATGGCCGAGAGTAGCTGGTTTGCCGCCAGTTCCGGCTCATTCAACTGCTGATAGCAGGAGGCTAGTTTCAGCTCGGTCGACCGGGATTTATCTCCCATACCAGTGCAGATTGCTAGTTGCTGAGCAGACGACAGAAGGTTTCCGTTGCTGTATTCCTTATCAGCAAGCGCTTTGCGCTCTGCGACGGAAACTGGGCGCGGAACAACAATTCGCTCGCCCTTAAGATTGACGGCGGGTGAAACGCGAGTGCTGTGCGACGTACAGCCAGTTGCTAGAATGGCGATGGCAGCAGCACTCAACCTGGTTATATTGTTGCGGTTGTTCTTGCGTGGCATATTCGAAATCGTACTATGTGCATGGATTTATCAGTAGCGGGCAAACCTCCCATGATTTGCCCACTACACCGAGAAGGCTATCAGCAAGGTGGACCGGTATTGGGATCATCTGCAGCAAGCCGCCACCAGAACAGGCCGGGCTGTGGAGGATTGGCGCACATATTGCCATATGGCAATCCCACCGTACTCTTGCCCGCCACTGTTTGATCACCGCCTGGGCCGGTTGCGTTGTTGTTGTACCATTTAACGTGTCCGTCGGCAAATCCAACATTCGACCCACCGCCGTGGGGTGAATAGTAGTCGTTCCAACGGGTAGCTCTGGTGTATTGTGGATCCTGCCCCCAGTTGATGTCCATCCCAGCCCTTATACGCCCAGTCTCGCCGAAGACAGCGCGGCTGGCTGGCTGGTCCACCGTGGCCTCAGGCTGCTGGCTAAAATCAGACTGATACCAGTAAGAAATGGGACGCTGCCGCACGTTGTTTGTAAGTGACTCGTAAGGGTTGCTAGGATACTGACCATCTCCTGGGTTCACACTAGAATTATTGGCGCTGGGACACACCCACACCTGATAACTCTTGATGTACGGTTCCAGTCGCGCTGCGAAGGAAGCAGAGCCGTCTGGGCCAATGCAGGGCCAGCCCCAGCAGTTTGCGTAGGGGACGTTGCTCACCTGCGTCATTGCGTTGTTATTATTCATGTTGGGCGCACCGTCAACCACCCCGGAAGCGTTTGTACCTCCTTGCCATCCAGCCGGTACATACGTTTCATCATAATCCTGCACATACATGAGTAGTGCAAGTGTAATCTGTTTCAGGTTGCTCACGCACGAAATGGCGCGGGCTTTCTCTCGCGCTTGAGCAAATACCGGAAACAGGATTGCCGCAAGAATAGCGATAATCGCAATAACAACCAACAATTCAATCAGAGTGAATGCCTGTTTTCGTCGAATCATTGCCATGAATGTCTCCTTGTTGGACTTATACGGTTCCTCGCACGGACTTCAGACTTCAGCCCACCTTTCTCCATAGGTATAGCCCATTTTAATAGTCATGCTCCTCGGCTATGGGGCGTGTTTGGCACCATTAGTGCCCACCAGGGAAGGTGCCCGGTTCCCCATGATAGACGTTCCCATACGCTGTGCCCGCGCTGCATTATAGGCTTGCATCTGCTGAGGCGACATGTTACTGTCGTTCGGGTTTAGCGGTCCCAACGAGCGGAACGCCACATAACCAGCAATAATGAGCAGAACGACTACCACGGGAATCATTACTGCGGGTTTTAGCTGCAATTTCAATGCAGTCCTCCTTTCATTTAAGAGAGATCTTCCTGCAACCCATTCTTAAATCAAGCAAAGTATCGAAAACAGTCCAAACGACCGCCTGCTGATGAAGTCCATGAGCCGAAACCAAAACGATTTTCGAGCTGACCATCGCGTGCTTCACTGTGCAAAAGCCCCTTCAAATGCTGCACCAGGCGCCCAATTTGCACTCATATTTAGCACGTGGCCAATGAAAAGTTAGCCAACATTCCAAAAATAAAAACAGGCACTAATAACGACGCTTCAATTATAGAGACACCCGTTCAATTTGTCAAGTATTCACACTAAAATTTACACGTATTGTCACAAACAATCTCAACAGTATTTATTTGTTAACATTTGTAATATAATGGATTACGCACAAATGGCAATTTATATCCAATGTGAGTGCATGACTGCTCTCTAAATGCTGGTTCAATGTATATTACGTATCACACCTCTCGGTCGCAACTAATCAGCTATGTAAGGCTATTAGTGGTCAGGCAGTAGCTTGTGAAAATGCTGGTATTGACTACCGTCGCGCTGCGGCGTATAATCGCAGTATCGGCGTGCAATGCCAGATACAGAACAGTTTTGAACGTATTCGGCTTTGTCCTTCCGGCACTTTTGCCCAGGCGTGTTAGTTAAGGAGACCAACATGACTTCACTAGAGGGAACTGTTCGGCTCGGTATTTTGGGTGCGGGTTCATTTGCAGCGCGTCGGCACATACCGGATGCCATTGCCAACAAAAACGTTCAACTCACTGGGCTGTGCAGAAGAGATCCAGAGGCAAGAACGCGGCTGGCCCATCACTTCAAGCTTGATGAGAGCATCTTCTATTCTGACTGGAAGGTGATGCTAGACTCTGCTCCACTAGATGCCGTGATTATTGCGACTCCTAACAACCTCCACTATGAAATGGCAGTTGAAGCGATCAATCGGGGTCTGCACGTGCTTCTGGAAAAGCCTATGACGATCCACACGGAGGATGCACTAAAGCTCGTCGATCTCGCAGAGGAGAAGAACGTGCATATCGCCGTTGCGTTTAATCCTCCTCATTGGGCCCATTGCCACCAGATAAAGCGCGCCCTAAAAGATCCGGAAATCGGACAGATTGAGAGCGCGGCTATGTACTGGACGACGCAGGCAAGCACGTCCTTCAAACGTGGGGCGCCTCAGGGATTACCAGCGGGACACGTTGTGCCTCCCACGGAGTTCCGTTCCGATCCCGAGCAAAATGGAGGCGGATACTTCATCGACGGCGGATCTCATCTTGTTGCCGCTCTACTGTGGACCACAGGCTTGCATGCCGTGCAGGTAAGTGCAATGATGGACCATTTACCTACCGATATGCGAGCATCGCTGCTGATTAAACTGGATAACGGAGCGGTTGCAACTATTAACTGCGTGGGGGACAGCCAATTTAAGGGCCGTCGCCTGCGAAACGTTTTTGGATGCGAAAATGGAACGATTACCGTGGTCACCTTCGACTTTGAAACCACCGTTGCAGTCCAGGGCCACGAGTTGCGGCGCTTTAAGGAGGCCGACCTTGCACCCGTACCTGGCCCGCTCGCTGCACTGGTGAATACCATCCTGGGCGGCTCCGCACCTCTCTCCTCGGCAAAACTAGGCGTTCATGTAGTGGAGGTCGTGGAAGCTGCTTACAAGTCAGCGGCTACGGGAAAAGCAGTAGACATCTGCTCAATGTCCGCCGCCGTAGTTTCCGGTACATGAAGGTAACCATTTTGGGTAGCGGTACTTCTCATGGGGTACCCATGATCGGTTGCAGGTGTGAGGTATGCACATCCACCAACCCAAAGAATTATCGAACGCGCCCGTCGATTGCTGTAGAGGGTCCGGCGGGCACAATACTGGTTGATACCACGCCAGAGCTGCGCCTTCAGTCCATCAGAACCGGTCTGAGCCATGTCGACGCCGTGCTGATTACCCATACCCATGCAGACCACATTTTCGGCATGGATGACCTTCGCAGGTTTAATGACCTCGGTGGTCACGACATTCCTGTGTTCGGCTCCGAGTCTGTGCTGGAGGATGTGCAGCGCATCTATCGATACGTATTCATCGAGACGCAAGCCGGCGGTGGAAAACCTCGTCTTAAGCTCGTACCTCTACAAAGCAGCATGGAGTTGTGCGGTCTGCAAATCTCATCGTTCACTGTGCTGCACGGCAGGCTCGAGGTGCAATCATACCGGTTTAAAGATCCTGCTACCGGTAAATCATTTGCCTACGTCACCGATGTTAGCACAATTCCAGAAACTGTTAAGCATTACCTTGAGAACCTGGACCTGCTCATTCTGGATGCCGTTCGTTATGAGCCCCATCCCACACACTTTGGCCTCTACCAGGCACTGGATGTTATTGCCAGTGCCAATCCTGCCTCAGCCCTTCTCACCCACCTGTCTCACCACTTTGATCATGACAAGCTGTCAAGCGAAACTCCTCCGCACGTAGATCCTGCCTATGACGGGCAAATCATCAGGCTTTAACGGCTGCCCCTACCTGATTCGACCCACGCTCGCTAGTTCTCACCCCGTTCCTGGCGCACCCTGCTACCTGTCTGTAAGTAATTTCACAATGCCACTGTGAAGTAGTTCTCTTCCCTTAAAAGCCGTGCCAGCGTAGAATATGGTCATAGACAAGCCGCGTACAAATACCGGTTCTAAAACATTCTGAAGGCAGAAATATCATGAACTTTATTCGACGACGTTCCATCAAGAAGTGCGAGAAGTGCTCTATTTGTGGTGGCAAGGGGCACATTCGCACTCGCGCCGCGGGGATAGGATTTCACGTGGAGGACATCACCTGTGATGAATGCGAACGCCGGGGCACCCGCCAGGCAGGCGAGGAAAGAATTCACGATGTACTGGATGCAGGCTGGGCCAGCATAATGGCGCTGGGCTAAACCTTATCTCGTACACTCCGCCTTTCTCGTCGCCATTTTAAGTTCGCACCTGGATACGCAATTGGCACTCCTCAACCAGGCGCGAACAGCCACTTGGAAGGCGGTCAGAGGACCTGGCCGGGTACGTACGGTATACGCACCCGGCATCAGGAATCGAACTATCTACCGAGCGTCGGTTCGTGGAATGACAGCGAACTCCGTTTCACCGGTCTCAAGCATTCGCTGCAAGTACGGCATGCACAAACCGCAGCTTCCGCCGCAACCAAGTAACTCGGTGAGCTGCTCCACTTTGGTGTATCCACGATCGCGCGCGACCCCCAGGATTACCCTGAACGTAAGAGATGTGCACATGCATGCCCTTACAGGGCGCTCGTCGTCCATATCTGTTAATCTCGTGTAAACATAGTATCCGTCAGTTGTGTCTGGTGCAGCGGCACCACATGACCGTCCGCCCACAGTATCTCCGCCAGTCCATGTTCCACAACCGACACGTTGTAACCAGACCCCGTAATCGTCTGGCTGCTATCCACATGGCGAAAGTTTACCGTGGGGTTGCCATACCATTGGGACGGCGGATCAATCGCCGGCGTCTCGCTTTCCTGGTTAGAAGTTGAGTCAAAGTAGCCCGAGTCGGCGAACATGATCTTGCCGCTCGAGTTGGAGAGCGAGGCCATTGTCGCCGGGTTTTTGGGAGGCCACGGGTAAGGGGGCATGTTGTATACCGGATTGATATAATAATCGGATCCTAGATAGCCCCAATTGTAGCCATATCCGTTGCCGTCGCCAAATTTGTTCACACCTGTCCAATCCGGACACCGCTGAACTTCCACGTTCTTCATGTATGGGTACAACAATCCGTCCTGTTTGTCCCATCCCGCAGCCGTGTGGCGACCAAACCAGTACTGGTTGCAATATCCTCCCGGGCACGAGTCCGCAATGTAAAGCGGGAACGTGTCGTCATAATCCTGTATGTACATCAGGGTTGCCAAGCCTAACTGCTTTAGGTTAGAGGCACACGTCGTCTGCCTGGCCTTTTCACGGGCCTGAGCAAAAACTGGAAACAGGATTGCCGCCAGGATTGCTATAATTGCTATGACCACCAGCAGCTCGATCAGGGTAAAGGCTGTAGATCGCGCCTGCCTGCCGCATTGTAACACTTTCATCTTTCCATCTCCTTCTTTAAAATTGCGCAGGAAATAGAAAACGCCCGTATGACGCCCTGCATGAGCAGGTGCGGTTACGGGCGCATGAAGTATTACTAAAGCCGTTACGGGCTTTCATTCTCACCGCTCACATTGAGAGGCGAAAGGTAATGATCACTTCATCACTCCCTTTTTCCGCGAAGGGCGCAGCGTGATGCTTTGCAGACGGGCATTCGGACTTGGTCTTTCGACCACACCGTAGCGGGACTGTGCCGGAATTGCACCGAGCTTCCCCCGTGTTTCTGCAAGTATATTGCAGATCTGCAAATTCTATATGTTATTTATTCTGCAGTCACCATTGTACCAACGTTAGGCTACTATGTCAAGCTATTTTGCTAGTTTTGTACCGTTACAATAGGCTAGAATCCGTCGTTCAGCGTAGACAACACCTATTGTGGCCGAAATTTGTTGCAAATTGTGATGGCCTGAAATGAGTTCTCTCGATTTCAAATATTGCAACGTTGGCGTAATTCCCTCACATTGAGCTTTGCAGGTGTGGTAGTCACTGGTGCCCCGGGGCGATATCATCACGCCAAAGTCGGTTCAACAGCGATCTCGCCGCAGTCATATGCCCCATGATGGTCAGCCTATAGATTGTGTCAAGCGTGCGATATGCTGACTTTGAGCCAATGAGGTGTTTTCTTAGCGCATACCACCTGGCTGGCAGCTGAAGATCCCGGGAATCCCATCTCCTCAGGGAAGGGTCACTCTTTCTCAACTCGGTGCGA
>JAJYCW010000075.1 GCA_021777995.1 bacterium | reverse complement strand
GCGGCAACAAGAGGCATGGAGGGTGACTGCCTCACCGAGGTGGCTGAGTTAAAAGCTGCTGGTGCTGTAGCAGTTTCAGACGATGCATTTCCCCTTCAAAACGCGGCTACGGTTCGGCGTTGCATGGAGTATTGTGCCATGTTAGGTCTACCACTTCTTACCCACAACGAAGATAAACACCTAACTCATGGTGGCAGCATGAACGAGGGACTAGTTTCAACAGAACTAGGGCTGTCAGGCATGCCAGCATGTGCCGAGGACATTGCAGTGGCGCGTAACATAGCCCTTAGTGAGCTTACGGGTTGCCATCTGCACCTTCTTCATATCTCTACCAAAGGCACCACAGAGCTTCTGCGATCGGCGCGGTCTCGAGGGTTGCGAGTGACGGGAGAAGCCTGTCCGCATCATTGGGTTTTAACCGACGAAGCGTGTGCCGGGTATAACACTCACGCCAAGATGAATCCCCCGCTCCGAACACAGCAGCACGCAGACGCGGTAAAATCCGGCTTGATTGATGGAACCATCCAGTGCATAGTCACCGACCATGCTCCCCATGCAGACTACGAAAAGCAGGTAGAGTTTGATGCGGCGCCGTTTGGTATTCTAGGGCTCGAAACGTCGTTCCCCCTTGTCTATACCACGCTTGTTTGCCCCGGGCATATCACCTTAAACCAGGCAGTGGCGATGATGACAATTGAGCCGGCGCGAGTTCTGAACCTTCCTGATGGCGCTGGTACCCTTAAGCCGGGCGCTGTAGCAGATATCGCTGTGTTTGATCTCGATGAGGAATGGGTAGTAGACCGAGACAAAGTGCAATCCAAATCACATAACACCCCATTCCACGGAATGAAGGTGACATCCCGTCCCCGACTAACGTTGTTAGCCGGTAAGCAAGTAAGGCTTTAATTTTATGGCAAATGCCATTACCATTTTGACAAACGGACGCATTTACACGCAGGCAGGAACAATCGAGTCTGCTCTTGCGGTCGATCGCGCGGGACGCCTCATCGCCGTGGGCAGCGAATCCCAGGTAATGAACCTCCGCGGGCCAAATACCCGTATACTTAACGCCAATAACCACATTGTCCTGCCGGGCTTTTATGACTGCCACATGCACATCCTAGACCTTGGTCTAAAGCTAGCTCAGGCAGATCTCAGTTACCCTCACGTCAAAAACATTGCGGATATCAGAGCTCAGTTAATCGCTCATCGTAATGAACACCCGAGGTCCATGGCACTACTTGGTGCCCGATATGACCAAAATCGTCTTGAGGAGAAGCAGCACCCCACCAGGTTCGACCTGGATTTGGTCGCAAAGGATATTCCAGTAAGAATTGAACACACAAGCGGGCATGCAGCGGTAGTAAATTCCTGTGCTTTGGAACGCCTTGGTATTTCTGCGAGTTCTGATGATCCGGTTGGAGGCGTCGTACAGCGTGACGCTGCTGGGGAACCCACGGGCCTGCTCTTGGAAACCGCTGCCTGGAATAACATGGAAGCAATTGTGCCCGAACCAAGCGCAACCGAGGTAATAAATGCGCTAGAAAAGGCGAGCAACTTTCTCATTTCCTTCGGAATAACCAGTGCAACGGATGCCTGTACCTCGATGGATGAGTTAGACTGTTATGCACGCGCATCATGGCTGGAAAAGTTACGCTTACGCGTAAACCTGATGATCGATTGGGCGGAGGTAATGAGCGACGCAGGTTCTCAACAACCCCCGAAGCCCGAGCATATTCAACCAGGTCGAGTATCAGGTCACATGTTGCACGTGGGCCAGGCCAAGTTATTTAGCGACGGTGCAATAACCACGCGAACCTGCTGGCTAAACAAACCATTTGCCGACGGTGATGCGGCTAATACCGGAGTGCCTATCTATCCTGAGGATGAACTTCGCCGCCTAATAATAGCCGCCCACCGAAGAGGCTGGCAGGTTGCTTGCCATGCAATTGGCGACCGAGCAATAGAAGCCGTGCTCGATGCCTACGCAGAAGCGCAGCGTCAACAGACACGGCCGCGCCCCGGCCATAGGATAGAGCATTGCATGCTGCTAAATGACCAACTCATTCAGCGATTGCGACGCCAAAATATCTGGTGTATCGGCCAGCCGGAGTTCATTTCGACCTTGGGTGATGCATATCGTACGGCCCTGGGGGACGACCGTGCAAGTCGCCTCTCTCCTTACAACACCCTGGAGAAGAGCGGTATCGCTCAGGCGTTTAGCTCCGACTGCCCTGTGGTTGGCGGTAATCCCATAGACGGACTTGTAGCTGCAGTATCCCGCCGTACTCCTGGTGGTGTAATTCTTAACAGTGACGAGTGCATAACTATGGACACCGCTGTTTACAACTACACCGCGGCACCGGCGTTTGCAAGTAGAACCGAGCAGGATCGCGGAACCTTAGAGGCCGGTAAATGGGCTGATTTTGTTATCATTAACGGCGAGCTTTTTACACCTTTGACCGACTGGGAGGTGCTGCCTAAGGTGTCATCCGTGTTTATAGCAGGTCAATGTGTATATGGGGAGGCACTGATTTGAGAGCTTTACTGGTATTCCAGGATGGTTCGTACTACGTTGGTGAGTCACTGGGAGCCATCGGGCGCTCACAAGGAGAGATTGTATTCAACACAGGCATGACTGGCTATCAGGAGATCCTTTCCGACCCATCCTATGCCGGGCAGATTGTTAATCTCACATACCCGTTAATCGGCAATTACGGAATAAACGACGACGATATTGAGTCTCGAAGGATTCAGGTATCTGGCCTTGTTGTGCATCATTGTGAGGAGATTCCAAGTAATTGGCGGTGTGGTTACTCTTTACAGGACTACCTTGCGAAGAACAATATTGTGGCAATAAAAGGTGTTGACACTCGCGCCATTACAAGGCATGTACGTCAAAAGGGCGTGATGTTAGCTACTATAACGAGTGATGAAACGGTGGACGAAGCTCTTGCGCGCCTTTCTAAGATGCCAGCCTACGAAACTGCCGATTTTACACAGGTTGTTACTACACCCGAACCGTACCTATGGAACCTGAATACCAGCGCCCCAGCACCATATGACCACAAATCTGGAAGAACAGCAGCACGGCGGATTGCGCTACTGGATTGCGGGGTGAAATATAATATCCTTAGGTCGCTTGCGAAATATGATTGTGAAACCGTTGTTTTCCCCTGCACAGCGTCGCATTCCGAAATCTTAGCATGCAAACCAGATGGCATCATGCTCTCACCCGGCCCCGGGGATCCTGCAAACTTGCACCCTATCGTAGAGACGGTAAAACACCTGGTTGGCCAAAAGCCAATCCTTGGAGTCTGTTTGGGTAATCAGATACTGGGTGCAGCCTTTGGGAGTAAGACTTTCAAACTGCGCTTTGGGCATCGCGGCAGTAATCATCCGGTAAAGGACCTCAACACTGGTAAGGTGTATATCACTTCCCAAAACCATGGCTATGCTCTTGATCCGGACGGCTTGAAAGACGGAATGGAGGTTGCACACATCAATCTAAACGATGGAACTGTAGAAGGACTGAGACATAAAGAACTCCCCATCATCTCCATTCAGTATCATCCAGAGGCATCGCCTGGTCCTACGGATAGTGCGTACTTTTTTGGGGAGTTTATGGGACTAATCGATCAGGGGGGCTAGACTCCGTGAGCAATACAGCGTCACCTCAAATACCTAACTCACGCCGCACACGGAAACCCGTGGCGTGTTGGCAGAACATACTTGGGTTGGCGATACTTGCCCTACTAATCTTTGCATACTCTGCATTCTCCGCAGCGCTCATACCGTCCTCATCCATGGAACCCACCTTGAAACCCGGCGATGAAATCCTGGTAGAACGTGCGTGGGCGGCTTATCCATTTGGCATGCTGCCTTCGCGGGGAGACATTATTACCTTTAAGTTCTCTCCAAGTAAACAGATAACGGATGCAGTAAATAGTGGTCAAAGTATTGCTGCTCTTACCGGTGGAAGCGGTGATGCGCCGGGCAACAAAATACTTAAGCCAATACTACTGATCAAGCGTGTGGTTGGCTTGCCAGGCGACACCGTACAGTTAGTTGGTAATAAGCTGATTGTGAATGGTCGTTCGGTACAGTACGACTACGCTACAATTCCCAGTACACAGCCTGGTGAACTATACCCATACGCCGTGCAGCAGCCCATTAAGGTACCTGTTGGTCACCTGTTCGTGCTTGGCGACAATCGAAGCAATAGCGATGACGGGCGCTATTGGGGAACACTCTCTGAGGACCAGGTAGTGGGCAGGTACATCGGCGTGTTCGCCCATCGCAAAATCAACGCACCTAACGGCGATCCGGGAGATCCAATGCCGTGATCGCTCAACACATATTAAAACGAACCTTCTAGAAAGAATTATATGCCGAGAGACAAGTCCTTAAACTCAGTGTTGGTACTGGGAAGTGGCCCAATTATCATTGGGCAAGCCGCAGAATTTGACTATGCAGGTTCTCAGGCGTGCCAGGCACTTCGTGAGGAGGGGCTCCGCGTCATACTCATTAACAGCAACCCTGCTACGATTATGACAGATGCGGATATGGCCGATAGAACATACATTGAACCTCTTAATGTTGAATTCGCCGCGCGCGTCATTGAAAAAGAGCGCCCAGACGGTCTTCTCGCTACACTGGGGGGACAGACAGGACTTAACCTCGCCACTCAATTGGCAGAAGCTGGAATTCTAGAGAAATATGGCGTTCGCTTATTGGGTACTCCGCTAGAGGCAATACGGAAGGCAGAGGATCGCGAAGAGTTTAGAAACCTCATGAAGCAGATTGGAGAGCCGGTACCTGAATCGTGGATCGTAACAGACGAGTCCCAGCTAAGCGATCCCGCCAGTGCCGGCATCTGGCCACTTATTGTGCGCCCTGCATATACTCTTGGCGGAACCGGCGGCGGTATTGCATACAATCGTGATGAACTTTATGAAATCGCTCACCGAGGGCTTGCGCTATCAATGCGCCGCCAGGTGATGATCGAACGATACCTCAAAGGCTGGAAAGAGATTGAATATGAGGTAATGCGCGACGCCAACGATACCGCGATTACAGTGTGCAATATGGAAAATTTTGATCCTATGGGTGTGCACACCGGTGATAGTATTGTAACTGCCCCGTCCCAAACCCTAACAGACCGCGAATACCAGATGCTTCGCACGGCATCCCTAAAGATCATCCGCTCACTGGGCATAGAGGGAGGCTGTAACGTTCAACTCTCGCTAGATCCCAAGTCGTTTAGGTATTACATTATTGAAGTAAACCCGCGTGTCTCGCGGTCGTCCGCACTCGCAAGTAAGGCAACCGGCTACCCGATTGCCCGTGTAGCGGCGAAAATCGCAATTGGCATGAGGCTGGACGAGATAGAGAATGCAGTTACGCGCAAAACTCTCGCGTGTTTTGAGCCGGCATTAGACTACTGTGTCGTTAAAATACCACGTTGGCCATTTGACAAATTTGTTGGTGCCGATCGGCGTATTACCACTCAGATGAAAGCCACTGGTGAGGTCATGGCTATTGATCGCACGTTTGAGGGGGCACTAATGAAAGCAATAAGATCGTTGGAAAACGGAATTATTGGACTTTCCAACAAAACAGCCCATCTTCTAAGTGATATTGAAATAGAGGAGGCCCTCCGCGTACCGGCTGATGAAAGGCTTTGGGCGATAACAGAGGCATTCCGTCGGGGAATGGCAGTAGAGGAAGTACATGCCCTCAGCGATATTGATCCCTGGTTTCTTAACAAGTTGCGTCATCTAGTGGATATTGAAATGCGGCTTAAGTCCAACGGTACCGCGCTAGTACGATTAGCTTCGGATGAAAAAAGTGATGACCTTACAGCTAGTCACCCGCTAGCAGTTAGACTTCTACGCGAAGCAAAGTTCGCTGGCTTTCCGGATGTTACGCTTGCTACGATCTCTGGGGTGCCGGAATTGAAACTGAGATCGCTGCGCAATCGTCTCGGAATAGTACCCGTATACAAACAGGTAGACACCTGCTCGGCAGAGTTCGAGGCAGCAACGCCATACTTTTATTCTTGCTACGATCTAGAGGACGAACGATAATTGTGCGACACCGCGTACGTGCTTCATACTGGTGATGCTGCCGAGGCGAGGCTTGAGATAGTCGACCGTGTACACGGCAGACACACTGAGGCATTTCTGTTGCGCGCCGGGTTGGGTTCCGGTATGGCGGTAGCGGAATTTGGATGTGGCGTGGGATTGGTTACCGAACGTATCTCCCGAATTGTGGGTCCGTTGGGGCGTGTGACTGCGCTAGATGCCAGTTTGGATCAGACAATTGCTGCCCGCCGTAGGCTTACAGCACGCATGGTTGCCAACGTTGACTACGTAGTTGCAGATGCGATGAACTCCGGTCTAAAAGCTGATACATACGAGTTTGTCTATTGTCGTTTTCTACTTATGCATCTGCCCCAGCCCGAACTTGCGCTGCAAGAAATGAAGAGGGTTTTGAAGCCTGGGGGAGTTCTAGCGGTTGAGGATGGTGATTTTAGTTCACCGTTCAGTTGGCCAAGCTGTCCCTCATTTGAGAAAGCATTTAGACTATATGTCGCCGCAGGTGCTGTATACGGCAATGATTTCCTTATCGGTCAGCGGTTGTACGGCATGGTCTCAGCACTCTCAATGGACCAACTCGAAATTGAAACAGTTCAACCTGCCTGCACAAACCCGGACGAGTGCGAACTCGTAGCAGCAACACTTGAGGAGTGCCGCGGAACCTTGGTAGACAGTGCGTTGGCATCACCGGATGAGATTGAGAATACGGCGCGAGCGGTTCGCCGCTGTGCCAATTTGCAGGACAGTGTTTTTGGTATGGCTCGAATGACTCAAGTAAGTGGCCGAAAACCTGAGAGAGCGGGTTGAAACGATGCAACTAGGCCTTAAAGAAATTGATCCTGAAGTTGCGCAACAGATTGAGCAGTTCTTGACTGCTAATGGTGGTGCGTTTCTGGATCCTGACATCCAGTGGAAGGGCGCGCTACCGTTCCGGATTCAGACTGAGCTTGGGCCGTCAAATCTAAGAGTAAAAACAAGGCGAAAGCCCCTGCCCCATGAACTCAAGGCGCACGAACTAGCATCTCGCAGGCGAGATTACAGGATGAACCGCATTGCTATGCCGGTTGCATTGGCAGCTCTCGCCTTGCCATTTAATGCTGCTCTCGAGTTCTACCTTGTCTCTTCAAACAGTGCCCTCGCCCACTTTCCGGTTGCTATAGCAGTGGAGGCGGTCGCTGCCTGTACCGGCGTAATTTTGTCACGATTTCAACGGCCCAAGGAACTTGCTGTTAACGTAGACCTGTGTGAGTTGCAGGCTGTAAGCCCGAAATTGACGCTTCGTCCAGTGGAACGGTATTACGTAGATGCTCTCATTGTCCTTGCACAAATTCAATGCGATCACGAGTCTGAAGTTGCCCTTCGCGAAACACTTTCTCAACTTAACCGCCTTCTCGTTACCTACCGCGATCTCGAGCAAAGGCGAGAGGGGCTCCTTTCGCTGATGGGAACGCACGTTGAGTCTGAACTCGACGCGCAGATTAAATCTACCGAACGCCTACTTGCATTGGAGAGCGACCCACACGTGCGCGAGACCCTGGTGCATAACTTGAAGATGTATCATGAGCGATCGGAAAATGCGGCCACAATGCGTCAGAATTTGCAGCGGATGCAAGGACAACAGGAAGCAGTAATGCAGACGATGATAACTGCACAATCAGCTGTAGCAAGGCTTTATTTGGCCCCTAGGGTGGACGACAGTTCACAGGTTGAACGGACTACCTCCTCGGTACAGGCCATCAATCAGCACACCCGTGCTGTAGAAGAGGCTATTGAAGAGGTACTTACACTGGGCAGGCCCAATATTTAGTTTTACAACAAAGGATACAGAATGTCAAACAAGAAGGTGGCAGTAATCGGCTCCGGTCCCATTCGCATTGGCCAGGGCATAGAGTTCGACTATTGCTCGGTCCATTGCGTTCGCGCAATCCGTTCCATGGGCAATGAGGCCATTATCATTAATAACAATCCTGAGACGGTGTCTACAGATTTTGACATTTCAGATAGGCTCTATTTCGAGCCGCTTGCTCTAGAAGACGTCTTGAACGTATTAGATCGCGAGCAGCCAGATGGAGTCGTGGTACAGTTTGGCGGCCAAACAGCGATTAACCTCGCGAGATCACTTCATGAAGCAGGTTGGACCATTCTGGGTAGTTCACCTGATTCTATTGACCTGGCTGAAGACCGCGACAGGTTTGAGCGCGTGCTTGCGGAGCTTGACATTCCCAAACCCGCAGGGCGAGCGGTGACATCCGCCCAGGCTGCCGTGGTTGTAGCCGACGAGATTGGGTACCCAGTACTGGTTCGTCCAAGTTATGTGTTGGGTGGACGGGCAATGGAGATCATCTACGACAGGACCGAGCTAGAAAACTACATGACATATGTTGTAGATGCATCGCCAGATGCTCCGATATTGGTAGACAAATACATTCTCGGCAAAGAAGCCGAAGTAGATGTTATTTCGGACGGAGTTGACTGTCTCCTGCCAGGAATCATGGAGCATATCGAGCGTGCGGGCATTCATTCCGGCGACAGCATGGCAGTCTATCCCCCTCAAACTCTCTCTAAAAAGGTGATCGATCAGATTGTAGACACGGCAATACGTATTGCGCGACGGCTAGAGGTTCGCGGATTGATGAACATCCAGTTTGTTATTGACCGTGAAACCGACACGGCGATGGTTCTTGAGGTTAACCCCAGGGGCTCTCGTACTGTGCCTTATCTCAGCAAGATTACGGGCATACCGATGGTGCAGGTCGCAACCAGGGTAATGTTGGGCACCACCCTAAAGGAGCAGGGATATACAACTGGTCTTCATCCCTCGGCTGGCATCATAGCGGTTAAGGCACCCGTATTTTCATTCCAGAAGCTTGCCCTTGTAGACATTGGGCTTGGACCAGAGATGAAAAGCACTGGAGAGATTATGGGCGTCGACGTTGAGTACCCATTAGCGTTGTATAAGGCGCTTGTCGCTTCCGGAATAGGCGTGCCAAAGGGCGGAAGCCTCCTCATCACGATTGCAGACGCAGACAAGGTGGAATGTGTGCCCATCGTTCGTGAATTTACATCCCTCGGGTTTAAAATCTTTGCTACATCGGGTACCGCCGCATTCTTGCACAGGCAAGGCATCGCGGCGCAAACGGTGAAGAAATTGCATGAGGGTGATGGTAATATTGTTGACCTCATTAAGAACCAGCAGGTCGACTTGCTTATTAACACGTTGTCGAGTGATAAGCGCATCGAGAGAGAAGGTGCTCGCATTAGAAGGGCGAGTGTGGAAGCTGGCGTACCATGTTTAACCAGCCTTGACACAGCGCGCGCACTATTGGTTGCACTGATATCGCGGAAGACCACTAGTAAATACGCGCTGCATGGTGTAAGTGAATACCGGTTGTAAGTTGGAGGAGTGTTCACAGTGAACCGTTTGAAATTAATCGCACGGGCTAGTATCGTTGCTGCAATCATGTTGGCTGACGTTCCTGTTAATGCATTACAAGCTTCGAAACCAGGCGTGAAAACTACTCTTAACGCTCAACAACCAAATTCCAATGAGATAAAGTACAAGCTTGAGTTTGCCCACCGTCTTGCTTCAAATGTAGAAAGCATAGCAGTTGCAGATTTAAACCCAAACAAGGCACCTAGCTTAATCTATCTAGCTTCGGTACCTAACAGCAGCAACTCAGCCAAGCTAGTAATCGCTCACTGGAACGGCTCATCGTTCATTACCGACGAGGCCACGGTAATTAACGCCCGACCAGACGTGCTGGAAGTCGGCAAATTTGCTGGTCCCACGCAACCGTTGATAATGGCGACATCGGATGGTGTGCGGTACCTTAAAAATGGCGCGCTCAAATTCAAACCTTTTCCACAGGTCGAAAACATCGTAGGCAAGCTAGAAGACTCCACAGGTGCAGTCAGGCTTGTGATTGCTGCCGCCCAGATGAAGACTGTGACGGTGAGTATTGACCTCTCGCCTACAGACCCAGTGTTAGCAAATCCTCAGTCCATGCCCCCCGCGACTGCTATCAACCGTATGGATTTACACAGCTCACCTACCGCATTGCAGAGTATGGGTCTTCCGTCCACGTTGGTAAAAGGTGGAATCATGGGCCTGTGGCGTGCGGCAGTCTCGTCCAAACTACTCCTCTACTACCTTATTGCTTCGCATGAAGAGAATACTCAGAGAGGAGCTACCTCGGCAGACCACTGGAGTGTAACGTTTGTAGATCCTACTGCAGTCGTACCCAAATCGCTCTATTCAACACCGGTATTACCGGGCATCATCAGGTTTGTGGCTCATCGCAGTCCAATTGCCCCCTACTCGTCGGGCCTTCTATTGCTTACAAGCCAAAGCGATAAAGGTGTTGGCGCGGGCCTTTACTTTTTTAAGCTCAAGGATAATTAGCGTTGGATCTAGGTATGATCTATCGCCAAGAAGGGAAATTTGCAGAATGAGTGAAGCTAAAGTCGCAGTGGTTACGGGAGCCAGCAGTGGCATTGGTGCAGCTGTAGCTCGTAGTCTGTCTTTGCAAGGATTCCGTCTTGTCCTCGGCGCGCGGCGATTGGATAGGCTACAGCAAGTCGGCGAGCCACTCAATGCGGACTGCAGGTATTTGGACGTAACCAGCGCATCGAGTGTGGCCGAATTCTGCAAGTCGATTGACCGGTCAGATGTGCTTGTTAATAATGCTGGAGGGGCTCTTGGTCTTGATAGTATCGAAAATGCTATCGAGGACGACTGGGAACAAATGTATAACACAAACGTCCTCGGCCTCATGCGGGTAACGAGGGCACTCCTGCCGTCTCTAGAGGCAGCTAATCCTGGCCATGTGGTGAATATTGGCTCTATAGCCGGTAGAGAACCATATCCAGGTGGTGCTGGCTACAACGCCGCAAAGTTCGCAGTTAAAGCAATTACACAGGTGATGAGAATGGAGTGGCTGGGCAGACCAATTCGGGTTACCGAAATTGCACCAGGCCTCGTTGAAACTGAGTTTAGTCTGGTACGCTTCAAAGGCGATTCGGAACGTGCTGACCGGGTTTATAACGGCCTTGAGCCCCTTACCGCCGAGGATGTAGCAGAGGCTGTATGCTGGGCGGTGACACGACCTTCGCACGTCAATATTGATGAAATTGTCCTTAAACCGCTCGCCCAGGCATCCGCAACAATGGTAAGCCGCAAGCAGTGATGAAAAGTGGATTTGACGACAACTACAGTGAGCTGGCACACTCCGTTGCGTATCGCGACCTTACCACAACTCGTGCACGCATATTGGTGACAGGTTCCGATGCATTTTCTTGGCTTCATGCGTTGGTATCAAATGACCTTCGACCGCTCAAGTTACATCCCAAGGCTTCTATTCTTGCCTTTTGCCTTGATCCTACTGCACATGTGCTAGCCGACCTTAGAATTTGTTTGCTGAATGACGAAGACGTAATGGGGTTCAATGGCATTCTGGTCGACACCGACGTCGAAAACCTCGGAACCGTAATGCAATACTTGGATCGATATCTAATTACTGAAGATGTACAGTTGAACGATGTTACGCTCCAAACCGGCTGCATCGCAATTCAGGGCCCTTGTTCACAAATGTACTCTCTGGTTGGCAACTGGTGGGATCTCGATCTAACGGGGTTCGGAGGCGGAATCCTCTTGTTCGGTTCTGTTCAACGTAAAGAGGACTGGCTTCGCGAGAATAACCGTCTCGTGGAAGTATCCGATATTACGTGGCAGACTGCACGGGTGGAATGCGGGCTACCGCAATGGACCGAAGACTTTGGTCCTCAAACGCTAGCCGCGGAGATCGATCCGCGTCGCGAACATTACAGCGTTTCCAAAGGGTGCTATCCTGGTCAGGAGATACTTGCCAGGATTGATAGCCGGGGTCACACCAATCGCCAGCTGCACCTCGTTGCAGCTGCACCGGGTAGTAATCTACACCAAGGGATGAACGTCTTGGCCCAGGGCGAGCAGACGACATTACTCGGCACACTTGGAAGTTGCAGTGCGAAATCGCCTGAATGCGGTAATGCCTCCATCGCGCTTTGTGTATTGAGATCTAATCCGATAGCGACTGGGTCACGGTTAGTGACGTCCTCAGGTGTTGACCTCGAAGTGATAGATATTCCTCGCCAAAGAATCTTGTTCAAGTGACTGGCCGCAGTAACTCAACAAACCACATTCGGCTTAGACCCGCTGCAGTAACAGCGCTCATCGCGATAAATGCCTTTTGGGGCCTGTCATCCGCATCTGCGAAAACTGCCCTTGGTTATGTTGGGCCATTCACTTTGACGCTTTGCAGATTTCTACCCGCTGGCATAATCCTGTTGGTTCTGGCTCGCAAGCAGATACCCTTGCTGGCGATGGGTGCGAAAGACTTTGCAAAGCTGATGTTATTGGCCAGTGTTGGAATAACATTGACTTACACCCTCTATTTCACGGGGCTTGGAAGGACGAACTCCACCGATGCCAGTCTTCTCTTTGCTTGTGAGCCCATTCTATTGTCCGTCGCCGCAACATTTTTCCTGAGTGAAAAACTAAATATGATTCAGTGGCTTGGGCTGTTAATTGGGGTTTTTGGTATCTGGATCATTGCGGGTAGAGCTGAAGGAAACTGGCTTGCGTTACTTGGTCTAGCGTGTGAATGCTGCACTGGCGTTATAGCGAAGGAACTCGTTTCCCGCTATCCACCGCTCGCATTACTAGGTGCGGAAATGATCATCGGCGCGCTTGTTTCTGTACCAGGAGCATTAGCCGAATGTAGTGCTTCCACACATCTAGTGCTCACGCCGCTCGCCCTTCTTAATATCGTCTACCTTAGTCTCATATGTTCGGCACTCTGCTACGGAGTGTGGTACAAACTCATGAATAGCACTCCCCTATCTCAAATGAGTGCCTTTATACTCGTTCAACCGCTGTTGGGCCCGTTCTACGGTCACTTCCTTCACGGTGATATTGTTACGATTACTGTGGTTGAGGGGGCTGTTTTTGTTATGCTCGGTATTTTGCTGACGCAGGTTAATGCTCTGCGTAGAGATGAGCGGACCCCAGAATTGGTTGAACAAAATAACAAATAAAATGTAGTTGACTTCGCTACGATCGTCTGATATAATGTCGGCGGTCTAGACTACTGAACGTTCGGTAGAGGCGATGCCTATGATAGTAGACAAAATGCCCGGCGAATTAGTCGCCCTTAGCAAACAGCAAATTGACTCAGGTAGTCCACTTCCTCGTCATGCGCAGGTAAAAGCTATTCTGTTGAGTGCAGTGAACTCGGGCACATGGGAACCAGGCACGAAAATTCCTGCCGAAACTGATATTGCTAGAGTTCTTAAGGTGAGTAAAATGACGGCCAATCGTGCCATCACTGACCTCGCCTCCGAAGGGGTACTTGTTCGCCACCTGGGTAGAGGCACATTCGTCAAAAATCGTGTCTTGCAGTCCAATACCCGTGATCACGACCGAAGTGTGGTACGAAGTGCAGCCATTCTACGAGTGGTTACCAGTGGGCCCGCAAGTGATGTCGCGGATAATGAGTACCTGTGTAGCCTCTTATTAGCCATTCGCACCGCGGTTTCTCCATACGAGGCCGTCATCAAGATAAGCCAGATAACAGGCTGTGAGTATACGTCGGCTTTCGAACAGTTGCCGTCAGAAAGCTGGATCATCATCGCTCCCAACCGAGACGATGTCGAAGGACTTCGAGCTTTATCTCGCATGCATCGAAACGCCGTTGTACTAGGGGCATCGTGGCCTGACACGGGCCTGCCTTCCGTTGATAGCGATAATCGAGGCGGCGTTGCACTTGCGATTGAGCACCTCGCAATGTTGGGGCATACTTCGATCGGTATGCTATACGCTGATCCGGATACAAGCAACACATTAGATCGAGTATCAGGCTTTTATTCTGCAATGAAATTGGCCGGTCTTTCTGTTAACCAACGATTTGTGCTGGATGCTCACGATGACATGGGTATACGGCCGGATATTCAAAGCGAGCTGGCGCGTATACTGAAATCTAGTGAGCGCCCAACCGCATGGCTTGCGGCTGGTCCATATGTAGCGATGAGCCTATTTGACCTTGCAACTCATCTCGGTCTCGAAGTTCCTCACGACCTTTCGATCATAGGATTTGACTATCCAACTGCACTCGCCACTGCTTCGTCCTCACTTTCAACGGTATGCCAGCCATTGAATGAGATGGGGGTTGCAGCCGCCAGGCTTGCGATGAACGTTCCAGGTGGGGAACCTGTTTGTAAAATGCCTTGCTCACTTGCTTTGCGTGGTTCAACATCCGTTCCATGTTCGGTTGTCAAAATGTAGAAGGTTGGTCATGTGTATTCACCGCAGGTAGTAACTATCGAATACAATCCTAACAAGACCAACGATTGAAGGGAGAAAACAATGACACGAATTAGATTGGCGTTTACGCTGATTGAGCTTCTCGTTGTTATTGCAATTATCGCAATTCTTGCCGCCATTCTATTCCCCGTTTTCGCGCAGGCTCGTGAACGAGCCAGAAGTATTTCCTGCTTGTCCAATCTTCAACAACAGGGCCTTGCCCTAACAATGTATGTGCAGGATTATGACGAGACATTTTTTCAGCTACCGTGGCACCAAACCACTAGTGATACCGGCTGTGAACCGAACACAAATGCTGCCTGTCCCACCGTGTTTTGGAGTGATCTTTTGATGCCCTACATTAAGAATCAGGGCGTCTTCAACTGCCCAAGTAATTCCGATGTACTATATAGTACTTGGGGTTATGTATCGCCAACCTATCGTGTGACGTATGGTTTGAGCGACTTTACGTTCAATGAGAACCAGGATCAAGGTGGCCCTACTACGCTTGCGGCGTTGTCAACACCATCGGACATAGCCCTAATAAGTGATGACCGCTACGCGTGGAACTGGCATACTTGTCAGCCGGATGGATCGGGTGGTTATGCATATTATTGGGACGCCTCCGATCCTAACTCTATTTGGGCGGGGTACGGAGATTTTAAGGGGAATTCCAGTGATCCTCGCCATTTTAACGGTCAGAATTTCACCTATGCAGACGGTCACTCCAAATTTGGCGTATTAAGCACGCCGGCGCCCCAGGATGGAACGACCTCAAGCGGCCTCTACTACGGAGCATACCGTAGCGCTAAGGTTTACAGCCAGAATTACTCGGATGCTGCCTGTTCGGTTCCTGCTGGTTAAATACGTTACCGTTCAATGTCAACGTTCAGCCGATCATCGCGACAAGATCGGCTGGCATTACTAATAACAGGTGCCAACAATGAAAAAAAACGTTCCAAATTCGGTACTGATAGCCGTAGGGGCTACTGCGTTGATCATTCTGGTTGCAATTGCATGGCGTATGTTTGGTGGTTCGTCGACAGGATCAAGGCTTGAACAGGGTGACTACAAAAACCCGCCTCCCGCTGCCAGTGCCGCAAAAAGCTCCAGGTAACTGGAAAGTCTAGTTAACAGTCATCACCGTTATAGACCCGATCCACCTAGTCCTGCAGGAATCGTATTTGGGGTACAGGGCCGGTTATAACGTAACATCCACGATGACAAATATTAAGCATCGTCGATCAACCTTCAAGCGGTTTAAGTGGTATCCACATGTCTTGGTGGGGAATGCCTATTTCAGTAAAGATTCCTCCTCGTTCATAGTATCCAAGCCTTCTATAGAATTGGACAGCGGGAATTCGCGCGTGAAGATGGATTGTGTTGAATCCAGCGCGTAGTGCGTACTCATGCGCTGCGCCCATGAGTGCCGATCCAATTCCTTTTTGCTGAAACTCCGGAAGCACCGCTACCTGTCGAATTTTTGCCCAACCCCGTGCTTCAGGAACCAATACAAGAGCACCAACGGCCTGTGGCGCTATCAGTGCGATGAAATGGTGGTTGACCGGGTCATCGTGCAGGTCTTCGGCTGTGAAATCCAGCCCAAGCGGTTTACGAAGTACGTCCCGTCGTATGTCGATAGTTCGCCAGTATAGCTCGCTACCGTAGGGCACAACCTCGATGCGAACGGGACTATCGCTGCGCGATTGATGATAAGACATCTCGTATTCCCGACCATTCATGCCATGGGTCTAGCATGACCTCGCGCACATATTCATCGTGATCCGTTCGATAAATCCTAAAGAAGCATGCATAGCGGATATCCGGCCCCGCGTTGACGGCGGCAGTGTGTCCCGTAAGGTAATTAACCAGGAAAACGTCGCCAGGTTCTCCTCTTACCTGCAGAGGCTGTGGGAGCTCGACTGGCGGCATACCGGTTAACAGCGCTTCTGGCGAGTTTTCAATGAAATAGCGCTGATAGAGTTTGTGGCTCCCTGGCCAAACTGTAAAATTGCCCTGAAAATCGGAATGCAGTGGGCTTAGCAGAACTCCTACAAGAGCTGTAAAGTTCTGTATTCGTCCTGCTGGAACGCCGTTCGTGGGAGAATGCATCCCGTCCAGATGCGGACGTGGTTGCGGTGGTGGGCTATATTCGGCAGGAAATCTGAGCGCCACTTGTCCACCGGAAACGGGGCGAAGCGGTGCACCAATGGCGGCTTGAAGTATTGGAAGCGCAGCAGAACAGTTGATAAGGTCACTTATTACAGGAGTATGGCTGATCTCAGGGCAGAACGATTGTGCCCTAAACTTTGTCATATTATCAGCGTCTAATCCGGCTCCAAGAGACGCATTAATCGCCTTTCTTGCACGTTCAACCAGGTATTTTGGTATCACTCCAGATAACTGCACATACCCGTCGCGCTCAAACCGCTCAATTTCAGCGTATGAAAGGTTCATAGGGGTTCCTTCGCTTGCAGACGAGGTACCTTAAGAAGGTGTATGCTAGCCTGTTTAAAATTGTTCGCCAATCGCTAGCTTCCTTCGTCTGAGATTAGTAAACATCGGTTGGTATGTAATTCTATATGGTTCCTCTGGGTTCCTTCCAAGGTATTCTATTGTGGAATCTAAAATTGGTACGGTGTGTGACTGCAAAGTGATTAAAACCAAATGAGAAATAATGTCTATTAAGCTACTGGTATGTGCTGCTACAGACCTTGAACTGGCAGCATGCCTGCCCGATTTGAATGCCCACCATTTTCCGCCCGGAAACCCGGTGGCGTTCGGCTCGATTGCTGTCCTTATTACCGGCGTCGGAATACCCGCAGCGCTGTCATCCGCTCAGTCCGCATGCAATACCCTACTACCTGAAGCCGTCGTGAATGTGGGGATCGCTGGCGCCTATCCTGACGCTGGTCTAGCCCTGGGAGATGTGGTTGCCGTTGCCTCGGACATCTACGGCGACATTGGATTCGAACTTCCCGATGACGCCCTGTTTCGTCCTCTTTCCACGACAGAGTTTGGCAATCTGTCCATTTACAACCAATTTCAACTGGAAACTAATTCGCCCTGGATTGTATCGCGACAAGAGCGGCCTGTGAGGTGTGTTGCCGCTTGTACAGTAAACCAGTGTACAGGAACTGACGCCACTGGCCGTTTGCGGGCAAAGCTGTTTAGCGCACAAATTGAGACGATGGAGGGAGCTGCAGTTGCTCAGGCAAGTGCAGCAGTTGGTGTCCCGCTTACGCAGATTCGGGCGATTAGTAACATAGCTGGACACCGGTCGATCACGCGCGAATCCATTGAAAATGCGCTAAGTTCATTAGAAGAGTATTTTCGTGCCCTGTCACCGTTAGGATAGCTATTCCATACGAATGCGAGGATCTGCAATCATCAGAAGTACATCCGCTGCCAGGTTTCCCATTAGCAGCATAAATGCTCCCATAACAAAGCTCCCCATTACCAAATAGAGGTCTTTCGCTAAAACAGCGTCGAGGATAAGCTTTCCCAAGCCGGGCCAGGCCATTACAGACTCTACTAACGCTGAGCCTGAAAGCAGGCCTGCAAGACTCAGGCCGAAGAGGGTTATCATTGGGTTCGCAGCATTTCGAAAGGCGTGCTTCCAGATTACCTTGCGCTCGGATAGGCCGCGTGCACGCGCCGCCATCACGCAGTTGTCGCCCAGCGTATCTAGAAGGCTGCCTCGCATCTGCCTCAGTACGCCTGCACAGCTTCCAACCCCCAACACCACTGCAGGAAGCACAAGGTGGTAACAAAGGTCGGTGAAGCGATGCCACGAAGTGAAGAAGTACGCATCTGGTGACCTCATACCCCCCACAGGAAACCAGCCAGTTTTTTCAGCAAACAGCAGAACGATAAGTGCAAGAAAAAAGCCTGGAGTAGAGATACCTGCAAAGCTTGCAAGCGAAACGAGCAGATCTGCCGTTGTATTTTTGTGAACGGCGATATAAACGCCTAGAGGGATTGCAAGTCCCCAAGAAATAAGAAGCGCACAAACCGCCAGTATGAGCGTATTGCCCATTCTGTTCCAGATTAACTGAGAGACCTGGGTTTTGTAAGCGAACGAATAACCGAAGTTCAGATGGGTAGCGTTGCGCAGCCAGAGTAGATACTGCTCTGGCCACGGTTTATCTAGACCATATTCATGCCTAATTTGAGCGATAACAGCCTTAGACACAGTTGGATCCTGTTGCATGGCTGTTGTAAAGTCACCTGGGGCGAGTTGAAGTACTGCAAACGAAATAAAGGAAATTCCCAGGATTAGCGGAATCATATGCAATATACGTCGAAGGACATATGTTGCCACAATGGTTATTTAGCCGATAGTGCAAGCGTAGGATTTACCGGCTCAACTTGTGGGGGAACGAACCTGGCACCTACCGGCGAGCATTTATGTTCAATCCAATATTCGAATTCACTGCGAAATGCCTTAATTGCACCTACAATTGGCCAGCATGCAGCGTCACCCAGTCCGCAGTAAGACCGGCCGTCTACTTGACTGGCTATGCTTAACAGCAACTCGATATCTCCCTGCTGTCCAGCACCGGAGGCAATGCGGTCCATCACCTTAAACATCCACCGTGTCCCCTCACGGCACGGAGTACACTTGCCGCAGGATTCGTGCATATAGAATTCGGAGGTTCGTTTCATGAGTTGCACGATATCGGTTAGGTCATTAAATACCATAAAGCCGCCTGAACCTAGGAGGGTGCCATTGGCGCCACAGCTTTCATAATCCAGATTAATTTTCTCGCAATCTTGCGCAGTTTTGATCTGCACAGACGAGCCACCGGGAATGACAGCCTTTAAGCGGCCATTAATAACCCCTCCAGCTTCGTGCAGCAGTTCCATTAGCGGGGTTCCCATCTCAACCTCGTAATTACCTGGGCGGGCAATATGGCCGCTAACCGACATTATCTTCGTACCTTTGCTTCGCTCAGTACCGTAGGATGCGTATTTCTCGGCGGAATTTGCCAGTATCCACCGAGCCGCGCAGTAGGTCTCTACATTGTTTATAAGGGTAGGAGACTGCCACACACCCGCAACCGTGGGCAAAGGTGCATGGGGAAATTTCAGCCTGGGATTGCCACGTTCACCCATCAGGCTTGACATTAGCGCGGACTCTTCGCCGCACTCGTAGCTTCCGGCACCCATGTGAATATAGAGGTCAAAGTCATGGCCGGTGCCTAAAATGTTTTTGCCTAAGTAGCCTTTTTGATATGCCTGATCAATCGCCTTGCGAACCTGCCACGCAGGTTCTGTATATTCGCCGCGAATGTAAATATAACCGACCTTACTGTAGGTCGCAAGGCCAGCTATGATTATTCCTTCCACAATCGCGTGAGGCAACTTCAACAACATTTCCCGGTCTTTGAACGTACCAGGCTCCCCTTCATCGGCATTACACAAAACATAATGCGGCTGATCGTAGTTTTTGGGTAGTCCGTTCCATTTAATCCATGTAGGGAATCCCGCACCACCTCTACCGCGTAATCCAGAAGCCTTAATCTCGTCCACGATAGTCTGCCGCTCACTGGATGCT
>JAJYCW010000074.1 GCA_021777995.1 bacterium | reverse complement strand
TCCGATCTTCAAATGGCAATTCTGCTATCTTAATGACTTCGATGGTGCCCTTCACTGCGGGGTGGGCCAGTGCAATTTGGCATCGTAAGCAGGTTATTGCAAGGCAGAGCACGAATATAACCATAGGCCGATTGAGCTGCACCATATGTTGGGGACTCCTTTAACTGTGGAGCAATTGTTTCGTAAATTCGCCTGGCTAAGTTCAACTTCCTGCGCAATGGACTAACTGCAAACATCAGGGCGCCGCCCTGAGGACTGGTTATGGCCGGCGAGGCAGCGCCGTGCGGTGGCTTCATTATGCTGAATGATTCAAAAATCCGTGGAATTGGGTGTGCGGTGTTGGTACTCATGGTTATTGTTGCTGCGGTGCACTATAATGCAAACAGCCAAGGGGCCGCACCCACGCCCTTGTTCAAAAGCGGCAGTGGCGCTTCTCAGGCGGTAGGCAAACTGCCCAGCTCCTATTATGCCTCTACTCCAACCTCACCAAACACCGGGCAGGCTGCCTTCTCTGGTGGTACTGCAACCAACACTCCAATCCAATCGGATAATCAGGAACCGCCCCCATCAACCACAGTGCTTGTAGACGTAGCCGGAGCGGTGAAACATCCCGGTGTGTACAAACTCGCAGCGGGATCACGCAACGTTGATGCTCTGAAGGCCGCCGGTGGACCCACCCAGCAAGCAAACACCAATGCGGTAAACCTCGCAGCAGTTGCTGTGGACGGAACCCAACTCTATTTTCCAACCAGGAAAGAGCAGCCCACGGGTGGTGCGGTAGAAAGTCCTGCACCTTCCACTGATACTGGCACATATCCGTCCACGACTTCGGCTTCCACATCCACCAATCGCAAAACTCGGCGCGGGAAGCGAAGCGCAAAAGGGAAGAAGTTGAAGTCACCGTCACAAGGACAGGTGGATGTAAATACTGCAACGGCTGCTCAACTAGAGACGGTGCCCGATATAGGCCCGGCAATGGCTGCGCGCATAATTTCCTTTCGCCAGCAGAACCACGGCTTTGGTTCGCTTAAGGACTTGCGCGACGTAAAAGGCATAGGGCCCAAAAAATGGGCTAAGATGTCACCATTCCTCAAAGTCAAATGACTGATTGATCGCCGTGCCAGCAGCCTTATGACGGATTTGCGTACCGCCAATCCACCACGACTCCATTAACCGTTAACCGCCTGCCCGTCACTTTCACATGCCCGTTGTTGGGTGTAGTAACAAGCACTATGGCCTGTTGCGGCTGTAAACGAACTTTTACCGATCCGCGAAGATCCCTGGCCACAAACCTGTGCAACACGGTATTGTACAAAGAGTGCCTACCATCGCCTACGACTACGGTGACCCATTTGGCAACAGTATAAGGATTGAAATACAGGCTGGTTGGATAGGCTTTCCCACGGTAGTAGTCGGTTCCGAGCAGGTTTAGCCGCAGAATCTTTCGTACATTGGTTCTATGCACAATCGCAGCAAGAATACCCACGTGCGAACCGCCATAGAGACATAAATTGCTTGGTCCGCCTCCACCAAGAGCATCACCCGTGCCAAACGGCGATGGCCCGTTCGAATTACCGCGGGGATGGAGTCGTAATCCTTCATATGGCAGTACCGAGTGGGGATCGTAATGTGAACACCAAGCATAGCAGTCCTGGTTGGCTGAGGGCAATGACTTAGAGTAGAAGAGACGCGCGTTGCTGGCAAGGTTTAGGATCCATCGCCCTACGAGTGAAGCGTAGCTGCTGTCGTAGCGCGCCAGGGGAGTTAGTGCGCCCGCCCACTCAAAAGTATTCATGGTGAACGCGTACCCATGAGTGTCGGTAGAACTGCCAACGAGACCTGCCATGCTCATCTTGCCTGCAGGTTCGGTTAGTACTCCCCAACCTGGCCTTGCCCCACCGGCATCTCCTGGGGTGAAGCACCAGTTAACCAAGCGCAGAACGTTGAAATGGGTGCCAACCTCGGCATTGAGTCTTGCAGCAGTTATGGCGCCGTATGGCAGAAGCATTTCATAGAGAGGATTTGCATTGGGAGGGCGAGTTTCTAGAAATTGAATACACCCTATTGCGCAGTTCAGATACTTGACCTGGTGATATCGCATCCAAGCCATATACTCCAGCCATGCGACGCCCGCCGCACCATCGGGTTCACGCCATTTGCCGTTATACTTCGGCGTCATCGTAGCAAAATCGAACCCTGTATAGTTGAAATTCGGTGTGTGCTTACCAACCGGAGTAAGAATCTGGCAGGCGCGGCACCACTGGTCTGCGACTCGACGTTGCACGGCCGTCTGTGTGCGAGTAACGGAACCTAGTGCGTAAATCTGGAATGCAAGGATGTTTGGTAAAAGCTCGTACCAGAATGAGGTTGGAACATCACTGTTTGGATTATTTGCAAACACACCCGCCTTATTGTTAAGATACAGCGGCATGTATGAGATAAGATTATGCCCTTGGAAATGGCTCATATGGAGGCCAACCAATCTTCCGCTTACAATCGCTGCCAGGTAGTTGATTGCTTCGGGGCCGTTGCCTCCTAGGTACGATGGAAGAAACGGAGCATTCCCCGGTGCGGTGGGCCATCTTACAGCAGGCAGCAGCGGGCTATTCAGTCGGTCATTAAATATGGTGTTGAGGTACCGCACTGTTACAGACCGCCAATTGCGGACCCGAAACGTACCAGGGTCGGCAGGCATTGCCATAATCTGAGGTACATAAGGCACATTCTGTGGCGAGCTATTGACGGCAGGCGCAATGACCGAGGCAAAAAGCGTTAGTAGAATTCGGATGGGTTTCATTGCCCCGCCCTACTCGCCGGCACGGTCGTTCTGGGGTAAAGGTTGACCCGCGGCGTATGCGGTTGAGCCGTGAACCTCCATAGGAAGAGTACTGCAACTAATGCAATGGCAATCACTATAACAGTCACAAACACCTGATTCGGGATAACTAGCCCCTTTGTTGCGGTTTTATTGGTCATTCGTGCCTCCTTGCGCGGGGACTGTCGCCGTAGTCCCCGCACATCTAGTGTCAATCTATGTCGTGAGTGTTAGCGTCGGGAGTAGCCCAATTACAGTGCGGGCACGAGGTGTAGTTGTCGTCGGTGAGGAACCAGTCGAGGTCCATACCAGTTGGTGGGCAACCCCAGCCAAGATTACAGTACCGCAATGCTCGCCACTGGCTCCCAATTACTTTCTTGGCATGACCATCGTCAAAAAGCGCATTCAGTGCCATTTTGGTAGGATCAATGCCACTTCGATAGACCGTAGTGTTCAGGTCGTTATGCCACGAAGCATATTCATAGATTACGGCGTTCTGGCCTGGTAGCGCAATCTGCGCATCGGTTATAGGTGCCCCTGCAAACCACGGTCCTCCTGCAAAGGCTTTCTTGTATAGTTACGTTACGCCCATGGGGGCGTCCTGTTGCAGCAGGTGATAGTAGTATTGGTCGGCATCTGCAGGTGCGCACCAACCCTGTGGCCCTCCGGACATCCAGAACGGTGTCTCTGCTGACGGACAGTGGAAGATAGCGCCATTCTTGACATAAGGATAGACCAGCGTGACCCAACCCCCATTGGCATTTAGCCAGCCTAGCCTCGGTGCACATCCGCCATCAAAGTTGGGATGAATGATGGATGGGTACGCCTCGTCGAAATCCTGCACATACATCTGCATGGCCAAACCAATCTGCTTGAGATTGGAGATACAGGAAATTGCACGTGCCTGTTCTCGTGCCCGGGCAAAGACTGGGAAAAGAATCGCAGCCAATATTGCAATGATGGCAATAACTACGAGTAGTTCTATCAGCGTGAACGCCTGATGCCGTGCGCGCTGGTTGATGTTACGATTCATGCTATTTCTCTCCTGGTTCGGCTAGGACCGCGAGTGGCCGAGCCGTAGATTTACGCACGATGAATTCCGTCGGTATCCGTTCGGATGCTGGTACGGCCTGTCCTTTAATGAGCGCCACCAGGTTTTCAACTGCTCTTTGACCCAGTGTAGGAATGGACTGACGTACGACCGTGAGTGGTGGTGCTACGTGCGCTGCGGCCGGAGGGTCGTCGTAGCAAACGATGGAGATGTCCTCCGGTACGCGAATACCCGCTTCCTGCAGCACGTTTAGAAGCGATAGTGCCATGAGAAAGTCACCAGCAATGAAAGCAGTGGGCATCGTTGCATTACTGCACCAATCCTTTAAGACCTGCACATACGATTCGTCTGTGTTTTCATGCGCCAGGCAAACGGTTCCAGGATTTATGGGCAGGTGATGTTGCTGCATGGCAGAGAACCAAGCCTGTATGCGCTCAAATTGGTCGGGTACGGTAGCCTGGAGAGATACATACCCTATCGAATGGTGTCCTAATTCGACGAGATGATCCACTGCCTGCCTGATACCCATGAAGTTGTCGGAGGAGAGTGAAGGCAGTTTATGCTCTTCCAAAATTCCGGGCACTGCTACCACAGCTATGCCCTTATCTCGAAGATGCTCAAGCACAACACAATCACTGTATTGTGGGCGCAGAGCCAGGAGCCCCCTCGCGCCAGTCTCCTGCATGACCTGCTCACAATCATCCGTTTCGGCGGTGCGAAAGTGGACTTCCAATTGGAGATCTGCGCATGCCTGCTCTATACCCGATGTAAGGTCACCAAAGAACTCACCAGATTTGCGCGATAAGCGAGCGTCGGTGGGCTTCCAAACAACCACAATGCGCATGAGGGCGGCATTAGGCGAAACTACGGTGGTACGTTTGCCATTTGTGCCGCTTACCACACCCTCGCGACTTAGCTCCTGAAGTGCTCGGTCAACCGTGGCTCGAGCGGTGTTGTACTTCGTTGCTAGTTCCATCCTTGTTGGCAATGTGTCACCGGCGGCTAGTCCCTCGGTGGCGATCTGCTGAAGAATGTCGTTCTTGATCTGCTTGTAGAGAGGCAGCGGCCTCTCATCCGATTTTCGCACACCCATATGCCGTAAGTCCTCAGAAATAATGACTGGTCAAGTTTATAATGATTAGTCATTTGAATTATAACACGGCAATTTGCATATGTCAACGCCAGAAATTGCGCAAACATAGACAATCAATTCGAGGTAGTAGGGATGCACACGCATATACACTAAATAGCTGCGTTCCATGCCATAAGGGCGTTTCGTCGACAGGCACCAACATCTTGTTTTTCAACAGCTATGCCTCATCACACTATAATGAAGGTTCCGCGGCCAGAACACCAGCGAGCAAAAGATCGGTTGAAGTGGGTGCACGGTTTGGGATGCTGCGCTGCCAGCGAGTATCTGGCTGTTAAGCGGTAACACAATGGGTAACAAATGTAGCCCGGCCCATCAACGTAATCAAATCTGTTGCTTGCTGACGCTTCCCCACGGTCGTTCTTGACACAGGTTAGAGCGTGCGGTATACTTTAGCGGCCGCCCAGGTGGTGAAATGGCAAACACGCTGGCTTCAGGTGCCAGTGCTCGCAAGGGCTTGGAGGTTCGACTCCTCTCCTGGGCAGATTATTGTAAAAATGGACGCATCTCCCTTTGAGATGCGTCCATTTTAGTTTTTAGAACATCTGCTGCTTGCGCGAATTACTTTGAGACTTCCACAGTCCTAAAATCCGGTACATCGACGGCTGGTCGATTGACTGCATCGTACAGTATCGACCAGCCATACAATGATTGCGCCGATAGGCGGATCAGAGCAAACGAAGTCCGGAACCTTCGAATATAACATGCTTAGATCGGCAGCACGGCGTACTTTGGGGGTCGCGAATTGGCACGCTCTCCTCAACCTTATGATACTGCAAATTGTATGCCAACAGTTGCCGAATGTTAAATTTTGATGAAGAAAATCATTATGCCATGAATTGTGGCTTAAATACGGTTGAGACACCATGGCGAATTTCCATTGAATAAGCAAGATTGTGCATACCTCGCAACGGGTGTCGGCAAGCTCCCTTGGTTACAATGCGGATACCATCCTTGCCCCAGTTGCTGCTCCCTAAATAGTTAACGGCACTTACTCAGGGAACCTCTATCCCACATTCCGCTCTTGCGCATGCATTAGTTGTGAGCCAGGTAACAGCGTAGGAGCCGACGGTTTCTTGCCCGTAAGGGATCACCTTATGGTCGCGCAAAAGCGACTAAAATATAGTAAGATAATCGTTGTACATACCGGATTCGACTTTTCAAACCAGCCTAACGACACCTTACGGAGAGATGACTTACGGAGCAAGTACACCGCGATGATCACGAGGAAAACGGCGACGTTAACACCAGTCAGGAAAATAGTAAACTCGTACTAGACACGGCGAACCGCGTCGCACTTGATATACTCGCAAGCAGAACCGGCGTTGAGGCACTTACCCATATCGCAGAAGCTGCCCGCAGGTTGTCTGGCGCATCCTACGGTGCGTTAGGCGTAGCGCGTATCGATAAACAGGGCCTAATGGAATTCGTTACGGTTGGTCTATCGGCGGCGCAGGAATCGCGTATTGGCGAACGACCGACTGGTAAAGGGTTGCTGGGGCTGCTGCTAAAGCGGGACCAACCCCTTCGCATTGATAACCTGGCCGACCACCCGCAAAGTGCCGGGTTTCCGCCAAACCATCCACCCATGCGCAGCTTCCTGGGTGTTCCCATTCGGCGCGGTGAGACCTGCCTTGGTAGTCTATACCTAACGAACAAACAGAATGGTGAGCCATTTAGCGAGCAGGACGAGATAGCCGTGCAGGCACTTGGCGCCTATGCCGCAGTGGCAATTCACAACCTGCACATGCTCGCAAGACAGCGCTCGCTCGTGAGCGGACTTATCGCTGCTCAAGAAGAAGAGCGCCGGGCGATTGCTTATGAACTTCACGACGGGCTAACGCAATATGTAATGGCCTCGCACGCTCATCTGGAATCGTTTAGGGCAGCCTGGATGGCCTCCGATCAGGATCGGGCGGCCCGGGAGCTCGACAGAGGACTGCGCTACCTTAAGGATGCGGTTGTGGAATCGCGACGACTGGTGAACGGACTGCGGACGCTGGCACTGGACGATCTAGGCCTGGCAGGGGCAGTAGAGCAGCTATGTGCCGAAGAGAAGCTGAGAGCCGGTTGGATTGAACTGGACTTCATGCATAACATCGCAGGTCAGAGATATGCCAAAGTTTTAGAGACAGCAATATACAGGGTCGCCCAAGAAGCTCTCACAAATGCCAGAAAGCATGCAAAAGCTACAAGGGTGCGGGTGCTTCTGCTGCAGGAAGAGGATGATGCTAATAATCATCCTCGCATCTCGTTGGAAGTTCGTGACTGGGGTTGTGGATTTTTGGTGGATGAGAAGACCGGTGACTATGCTCACGTCGGTCTGCAATCCATGATTGAGCGCACGAGCCTGATGGGGGGCGACTACATGATTGATAGTGCACCCACTCGCGGCACAATAGTTAAAGCAACGTTCCCGGGCATACCGGTGCAGGAGGATTTTGAGGCATGACTTATGCCGAGGATTCAGTTATTAATCGTAAGGTTCGTGTGCTGCTTGTGGACGACCATGCTATATGGCGCGGGGGTGTGGTCAGCATGCTTGAATCTACCGAATTTGATGTGGTTGGTGAGGCCGCTAGCGGTAGAGAGGCACTTGAAGAGGCCGCTGTTTGTAAGCCAGATCTCGTACTGTTAGATATCCGTATGGCAGGTGGCGATGGATTGGATGCGCTGGTGGCATTGAAGCAGCGCTTTCCCGCCGTTATCGTGGTGATGCTCACCACCTATGATAACCCGACCTATATGGCGCGTGCTGTTGCTGGTGGTGCGGCTGGCTATCTGCTAAAGGGCATTGAGCGAGAAGAATTTCTAAAGGCGATTAGGGCAGTAGCTGCAGGCGAAATGCTGCTTTCTGCTCAGGAATTAGTGCGATCATTGAGATCTGTAGGTGTAGAGACATCGACGGCGGACGATTTAATTCAACCGCTGACTGAAAGAGAACAAGAAGTGCTTAAACTGGTAGCAACAGGCCTGTCTAACAGAGATATTGCTTCCTTGCTTTTTGTGGCCGAAAGCACAGTGAAAACGCACGTAGAGCATATTATCGGAAAGTTGGGCGTTTCGGATAGAGTTCAGGCCGCTGTTTGGGCTACTAGAAGGGGGCTTAACGCGGAGCAGTAGTGCGCACACAATCCGCCAATGAGCGGATGTACTAAAACTCCCATAGTGTTACAATTCAGGTGTTAGGGCATCACTCTAATCACTATTGTTATGGGAGATAATATGAGCCTGGCAGAGCGCGGTCATTATATTTTTTGTGATGGCGATAATTGCACTGCGCATACGTGCATTCCAGTAGCCCTACGCCCAATGCTGGGCGACAGCGGGCGCGCTCCACGAGCTGCTGGCTGGCTCTTCCTTTTGAAGGACAACCATGAAATGCACTATTGTCCTGTGTGCGCAAAAGTGCAGCTTAGTCGGTCAGATTTTGATAGATCCAAACTTTGAATATAGAGAGTTAGATTGGGGGCCGTAAATGGTGTCCACAATTCTGGTTGCTACGGACTGTTCGAGTCACGCTGTACAGGCGGTAAAAATGGCCGTGAATTTGGGCCGAGCCTTACATGCCAGAGTGTTAGTGCTGCATGTGTTTGATACCTCGTATCCGGCGCCGGCCGAAATGGGCGCATGGGAATGGGCTATTGGCCAGGGTGCGTTTACCGAGATGGTTGCTGCAGAACGTGAGCAGGTTGAAAAAATTGCTGGTGGAATACTCAAAGACTCGGGAGTTGACTATAAACTGGTACACGCCGTGGGTCACCCCGTGCAGCAGATCCTCGATCGCGCCATTCAGGAAAACGTCGATATGATTGTGGTCGGCAGCCGGGGAGCGGGAGGTTGGCAGGCGGTTTTGTTGGGTAGTGTTGCAGACGGAGTAATGCATCAGGCAAGTAGGCCGGTGCTGGTCGTACGCAATCCAGCCGAACAGGTTAAGGTTGTTCTGGTGGCTACAGACGGATCTGAATGTGCCCACAAGGCTGCTGCAATGGCCTCTGACCTCGCGAGGGCTGCAGGAGCGGAGCTATACGGCGTACACGTGCTTGTTCCTACCCGGGGGAGATCTAGCGCTTCTTCAGCTGAAACCGAGGCCTTTGATTCAAAGGTGTATGACAGCATTGAATGCGGATTTAAGGCGGCTGCTGGTAACAGTAGCTGTCATATGGAACGTGTGACCGGGCACCCGGCGCAGGCGATCACACAGTACGCTGAGAAGATTGGTGCCGATATCATCGTTCTGGGTTCGCGTGGACTTGGGCCATTCAAGTCGTTGCTTGTTGGTTCGGTCTCGGATACGGTAGCCCATCATTCCAATAGCTCGGTGCTTATCGTTAGGTAGAGACCTGGGTGAGGGGTTGCAACAGCACACCCTCACCCATTTTTTGCGGCCGTCGTACATGCAAGCACTTTCTGTGGGAGATTTGCAACCGATGGCACGATTGGCAGGGTTTGCCTCCGCCGCTAAGCGTGTGAACGCCTTTTGGTTGCCCTCAGCGCATTACTTCCATGTTGCTCCGCTATGGCTTGCAGGGGGGGGTCGTACTAAAATCCGTTTGTCGTCTGTTCGTTGTCTCTGGTGAGGTTTGCATCAGATTCGCCGGATTCTTCGGGAGCATGGAGCCTGACGAGGTGCGTTGGACTGCTGTCGTGCTTATGCGAACTACGAAGAAGAGTGAAGCCATCCGGTGGTCTAATTGCAAGGCGCGTTGCTAGCGCCGCTGCGTCTCGATTCACTGCGCATGAAGATTTCAACGCTAATGCTGCCAGCGGCTCTATCGCTCGGTCGTCATTAAGCTTCTGCAGGCTGTAAATAGCCGTGAGTTGTACCGCAGGATTGGGGTGTTGCAGTGCATTCAGCATAAGAGCAAGAGTACTATCTCGTTCACCACTATGAACGAGCCATTCCCCTGCTGCCAAACGAACCTGGCAGATGTGCTCCTCCGGAATCTCGGGGCTTTCTGCTAACGTGTTACGGATAATGGAAAGGTTTTCGCCACCCACGTGCCGTACTAACATTGCGGCCTCGCAGAGAGACGGGTCGGCAGGCTCATTCAGCAACATGAGAACGTCGACAGCATGGTTAAATTGCGATATCGCGCGGAAGCTCTCTGGTTTACGCTCAAGGCGTTTTAGGGCCTCATAGGCCTCCCGAAGATAGTGTTGTGGGCCTACTAACTCCCGAAGCGCGTGGCGAAAGAGCTTTCGATGTTCTGCCTGTTGAAGTTTTTGGGTCGCGGCCAGGCGCTGCATTAGAATACCAGCAGCGGTGCTGTCTATTGATTTAAGCGCGACACATGCTGCTAATGCCTGCCGTTGATTGGCAGAGAACAGCACGGTGGACTGAAGTATAGACTTCGCCTGGGAGGGTCTGCTATTCAGTGCTATAAGTGCATTTGCTCTAACATAAGTCAGTGGGCTGATTAGCCTTCTGGCGGCTAGTCTTAATTCCCGCGGGCCGCGGTCAGGAACAGCCATGCCGCACACCATCGCCATGCGATCCAGAATATCCACCAGCGCTTCATGCACTCCCATTATCTCCTTACATATATTATAGCGACTGCCTAGCACCAAGTTGCTTCAGGAAGAGCAGTTTGGGGCTATTATTATGGTAAATGCGGCAATATCTGTCGGTATCTTTGCCCGTCAATATCGTGGTGTTACCAAGCTCAAAAGTGCCATAGGGCTTGTTGTGGTGTGCGTTAATTACCAGCTGTATTTCGTGGATTGATCGTAGACCAAAAAGCCTGCAACGGTCATACCTAGCAGCCGGTAGATAAACGACTTCCCATGTACAGTGCGTAAACGGAGGTGGAACTGCTGGTACCCCCGTGAAGCAGCGTATGGTCCGATGGATTGCGAATCCACTTGGTAAAGCCGCCAGATTCAGTCTTTTGCAGGTGTGGTATCGGCTTGCTGTGGTTTTTGGGCTCCGAGGGATGCAGGGCATTAAATGTTACTAGGAGGTTGAACCCATTTGAAAACTGCAAGCCTATGTCGCATTTTTCAAGGGCAGTCGCACAGGTGCAAACGACGTGGTTTAGCCCACGGTGTATCCCGTGCCTTTTTAGCATTAATCGTTACAGTAGCGGTCTCATTATTGCCTCGCGTCACGCTTGCATTTACCACCAAACCGCATATGGTGGTGGTAAAAGGAACGGTGGATCTAACAACTGTCCTGCACAATCCGGCAATGGGTTGGGTCTTCTATGACACATCCGATAAACCATTTCCACCTAGTTGGTGGCAGCAGCTGAAGCCAGAGCTACGGTTGTGTCATATCTGGTACTGGCGAGACAGTTGGGCGCGATTGGAACCGGCTCCAGGACGCTATGCGTGGAAATACAATCCAGAATTTAAGGCCTATATCCGCCAGATCCTGGCACATGGCTATCGACTCGCCTTTCGAGTAATTGTGAGCAGCCACAACTTCAGCCATCAGGCTACGCCTCAATGGGTACGTGATCTTGGTGTGAAGGGCCATATTCGCATCACACATGGGTACGACGGCAAGGCACGCGCACTCTGGACGCCTAATTATGACGACCCAATCTTCCAGTCCCAGTTTGCAAAGTTTGTAAGGGCCTTTGGCCAGGAATTCGATGATCCTAAAAAGGTGGATTTTATTGACGGTAATGGCCTGGGGTGGTGGGGAGAGGTACATCATCTCTGGTTACCTCCTGCCGAGCTAAACCAACTTTACAACTGGATATGCTCGGTGTATAGCGGTGCGTTTAGGCACGTACTGCTGGTGACTAACGTATTCTCAGAATTTTCGCAGGGTACTGGCGGTACAGATATGACTATTGCTCACGACCGTTACGGATACTTGTTTCGGCGCGATGGCCTGGGGAGTCATTGGTACAGTCATGATAACATCGAGACCTATGATACGCAAATGTTTCCCGCCAGCCCTCTTTTTGGAGAACTCTGCTACGGAAACTGGACTCCCGTGGAGCAACAGGAGGAGGCAGCCAAGGGAGTGAAGAGTTTTCAGGAGGATCTAGCGTGGGCTACCGACCAGGCAATTAGAAGCCATGCTAACACGCTAAACTTTCCCGGCGATTGGCGCCTTTTCCCCAAGTCTCAGGTTGCACGATTTAACCGCCATGGTGGTTATAGGTTCTACCCATCAAAAATCGCTTTTCCGTCGGTCATTTATCGGGGCGAATCATTTGAAGTGCAGTCGGCATGGAAAAATGCAGGCGTGGGTGAGCTGCCGAATGCCACCCCTCAGTGGAACCACAAATACAAGCTTTGCTACGCGCTCTTAAGGGATCATTCCCGCACACCGCTCATCGCGGGAGTCGTTCGCAATGCGCACCTGTCACGATGGGTGGGCAATGCCACGTTCCAATATAGTACACTCCTAAAGTGCCTGGTTCCTGTCGGGAATTATCGTCTGGCAGTAGCCATCATAGATTCTTCGAACCACAACCTGGCATCAATCCAACTTGCGGTTGCGAACCTGCCTCACCTGGGGTTGTGGTACCTGGTGGGAGGCGTGCAGGTAAAATCGCTACCGGGCAGAATTGTAGGTCGGCAGGTACAACCAAGAGGCCGGCACGACTGATGGTAGGCTAGCCATGCCGATCGCTCGTTGCAGAATTGTACTGGGCTAATGCTGTATCCTGAAACTTTAGCTTGGTGCGCCATTTAAGGGTAAGATTAAATAACGAATGTAGGAGGATAGTAATTCAAATGACCAAGGATGTGTGTGCGACTGGGCGGTCACTAGTTTCCTTGTTTACCCTTGCAATTTCATCATTAGGGGCTACTATAGTGCTAGCACAGGCACCGCCAGTTACCCCCGCCCCCGCGCCAGTAACACCACTACCGGGTATTTCACCGGTGGTGCCGACACCTTCCGCACCCAGTGCTCCCGCCCCTGTAACTCCTGCGCCTGCATTGCCGACTCCCTCAGCAGAAGCCGGTGGTTCAGGTGCCGCCACAGGTGGACCGCAGATTACACCGCCTCCTGCTATCGTGCCGGGGTCCTCGGCCGCCCTGCGCATTAGGCCATCATATCCAGTTAACATACAACGGCCTCGATCCACTCCTACCCTGGATGGTTCACTACACGAGGGTGAATGGACACCCTTCTATACGGTTTCGGATGGCACCATACAGGGCACCGTCTACTGCAATTGGGACCCTAACTACCTTTACATTGCGGCAAAGACAGACCAGGCTTCCACACTGCTGATTGATATTGACGCGAATGATGACGGTTGGCTGCGAGGCGCCGATAACCTTGAGTTGGTCGTTGGTCAAGGCGCGAATGGTACGCGACCAACCATCACTGCACGGCTACTTGATGCTACCAGCAATAAGAATGCACCATTCTGGTCGACCCAGGCACTGGATACCAGCGCAATCCAGGCAATTACTACCACTTCCGGCTCCGGCCAGATTACCGAGATTGCGGTTCCGCGAAACATGGGCAGTCTCGTACTCCAGCCGTCAACTCAAATAGGGCTTCGTGTCGACTTTCTACCACCTATTGCGCCATCTGCTTATGTCCCTACCCAACCGTATGAACCACATCTACTTCTGGATGCGATCCTGGTTGACTCGCAGGTAGAGTCTGCTGCGGGTATCAATCCACACCTGGAACTGAGTGATAGAACGGTCATTGACGGGCAGAGGTTGTTTGCTACGTTAGAACTCCTTAATCAAACCGATATACCAGTACCCGTACGGTCCGTGAAGTGGGAGGGCCATCCTCAATCTGCAAATCCGGTGGACACCATCGAACATGTTGTTGTTCCAAACATTCCTTCCACGGGACGTCTCAAGTTGGGATACAAAACATTCATCCCGCCCGCACTTCCAGTTGGCTCTTACAGCCTTGGTGTCACGGTGAAGCTTGCCTCAGGGAAGCAGGTGTCCGCTTCTGCGTCCTTCTCCGTGGTTGAACCAATTCATCCTCAGATGAGTTCCTCGCCAGACCCACTCGTAATTGTGGGCACTACAAACCTGGATGTGAGGGTGACGATCTTTAGTGCCGTACCTGATCATTTCCGTGGTAATCTCGAACTAACAAAATATCCCTCGGACTGGGTCCTGGACGGGGGCCGCGTTCGAAGCGTGGTAGTCTACGGCAAGGACAATACATCCGTTTCGCATGTGCGCTTCCGTCTCCCTGCGTCTACCCAGCCAGGGAATTACACAGTTGAGGGTAGGATCACCTGGATGAACCGGTCATGGGATCTCAAGACCGTCGTTCACATCGTGCAAAACGAGGCGGTTCAGGCATCAACCTCGAAGTAGAAGCTGCCTGCCAGGAAGTTACATGTACATTGTTATTGCTTAAACAGGAGAGAATATGACTGTTGCGCCGTTATTGACAGAAGGTCAACGTGTTAGGGTTACCCAGCGCGAGATTACGCCTGAGGACACTAAAACTGGTTCGCTGTACGACTACATGCGCGGGTTAACAGGGACGATTCAAAAGGTCTATGGCACCGGGCAAGTGGGTGTTGAGATTGACCTTGAAGCGCTTCCTTCTACCATTCGCGAGCGGCACACCGGTGTGCAGGAAGCTATGCGAACACGCTGGATGGATGGCTTATCTGAAGACGCCAAAAACCGCCTTACAGAGCCAGAGAAAATCTTCCGATTACGGTATACACTGCTGCTCAACAATGCAGATGTGGAACCGTATGACGGGCCGCCTGCACAACCCAGGGAGCTACCGACCTTTCAGGCTCCCGCAATGTTGGGCAGTGCGATTGCGCCCGTTGAAGCGGAGGAGGTGGTTGAGGAGGAGGCCGAGCTTGAGCTGTTACCGTACGACGAGCCCACTGCCTGAGGCGCGTTATGGCACCTAGCAGGGAACCTATCGAAGAGGTTGTTAGTGACCTTCCTGCGGAGGCTGAGGCCGCGATTGATGCATTTACAGCCTACTTAAAGGTGGCAAAGAACGACTCGTTACATACTGTTAAAGCCTACCACAATGATGTTTATCAGTTCATTCAGTATTTAACTCAATGCGGAATTGATCTTACAGCCGCTACGGCTTTCAAGCCAGAAAGGGCGGCTGTAAGAGGCTTTATTTCAGACCTTCATCACCGCGGTTACAGGCGTTCATCTACAGCGCGTAAGATTGCTTCCATACGAGCCTTTTATAGATGGTGCGTTACCTGCGGCATTGCCTCTCACGATCCCACCGCAGGCGTCCATACACCTCGGCGCGAAGGGCGTCTGCCAAAGGTTCTGCGCACCGATGAGGTGGAGTCGTTGCTTGCCGCCCCAGACGGCTCGCTTCCAGATGGTATGCGGGACCGGGCGCTTCTAGAAGTGCTCTATGCCAGCGGAATGCGCGCAGGTGAGGCCCAAGCGCTGAACATTGACGACCTTGACCTTGACAACTATGATGTGCGGGTACGCCAGGGCAAGGGAGACAAGGAGCGAGTGGCGATGTTGGGTGACCCTGCCGTTGAGGCGCTAGAGAACTATCTAACCGTGGGCAGGCCGGCGCTTCGCCTGAAGGCAAGGCGGGCCGATGACGGCGCACTGTTCCTGAACAAGTTTGGCGAGCGTCTGTCGGATCGTGGAATACGCCGCATTTTCGATAAATATATGCACAGCGCGTCGCAAACCCTCAAGGTTACTCCCCATATTCTCCGCCACTCGTTTGCCACTCACCTGCTCGACAACGGTGCCGACTTGCGCGCGGTACAGGAATTGTTGGGGCATTCCAGCCTAGAGACGACCCAGATTTACACCCATGTTAGTCGCGAGCGCGTCGCTAAGGTGTACGATTCGGCGCATCCAAGATCGGTAGGAGACCATACCGTGCCTTATGAGTGAAACGGTAGCCATTTGGGCAGGGCGTGTTTTATCATCAATGACTGAAACATGACTATCACCCTGTTGCTGGCACCCGTGGATCACAAGTTAAGACGAAAATAATGGTAGTTTTAATGTAGTGTTAGTTAAGCGACACTTATAACTTGACATCACTTAATTGCATGATGTATCCTTCAGTGTTTACTATACCCTCTGAATGCGCGCTTGCCTAAGGTGGTTTTTCGAGCGCGTGAAAGGATGTCTGGCCCTTATGCAGGTAACCGTCGAGCAATCCTCTCCCTGTACCGTGATATTGAATGTAGAAATCGATCAGGAGCAGGTTTCCCGTACTTTTGAAAGTACCTACCGGCAGTTTAGCCGTTTTACCAATGTACCTGGATTTCGTCCTGGTAAGGCGCCGCGTGCCTTGGTTGAGCGCTACGTGGATAAGAGCCGCGTTAAGCAACAGGCTATGGAGCGAATAATTCGCGAGACATTCCAGGAAGCGCTGTCCGAGCAGAGTATTACCCCACTGCGCGGAAGGGATCCTGAACTGGACGGCAACCCGGAAATCAACGACCGCGAGCCATTCACATACCGTGCAATAGTGTCTCTTGAGCCCGAAGTAGCCCTGGGAGCGTACACCGGATTGACCGTTACCCGGCCAGTAATGGAGGTTACCGACGAGGTTATCGACAAGCACATTGAGACCTTGCGCGAGCGAGCTGCCAAGCTTGAGGTGGTAACGGACCGTGGTGTGGAACTGGGAGATCAGTTATCCGCAGAAAACCGCGTGATTTTTGAAGGAGAAGAGCCTGATGATCAGCCGGTGCGACGCCAGCTAATCAGGCTGGGGAGCAACATACCCGGGTTTGATGAGGCGATCATGGGCATGACTGTTGGCGAGGAGCGAACCTTCACGCTGACTTTCCCAGAAGACTATCACGAGGAAGATCGGCGCGGAAAGACTGCAACCTTCCATGTGAAGGTTACTGCAATTCGGGCTCGCGTTCTACCGGCGCTTGATGACGATTTTGCCATGTCGGTGACTGGCGCGGAGACGGTGGCCGAGATGCGGGAGCTGGAGGCCGCCAAGTTGCGCGAGCAGAACAAGGAGCTTTCTGATCAGCTCGCCGAGCAGCAGCTTATTGCGCAGATAATCAACAATTCCACCATCAACTTCCCCGAAGTTCTCGTGCGCGATGAAGTCCAGGACGAGTTTCGCAATCTCGCTCAGGAACTGCGCAAACAGAATGTAAGCTATGCCCAGTTTCTTGAAGTAAATGGTCTTACCCCTGAAACGCATCAGGAACAGAGCCTAAAGGCCGCCGCCGTTCGTATTGCCGCACTCTTGGCACTAAGGGACATCTCCGTACAGGAGAATCTGCAGCCTAGTGAAGCGGAAGTAAATGCTGAATTTGAAAAGCTGTTGTCTGCAGGCACCATAACCGATGATCAGTATGATGAGTTCGTTGTTGATACACGACGGCGAATTCAGCTTGCGAACGCACTGGTTCAACGACGGCTTCACGATTTTCTCTTCGCCAACAACACAATCGTCGACAAGCAGGTAGATGACCTGCCTAATCCAGAAGACACAGAGATTGAGCTTGCCAACGAGATTTCTCAGGCAGGTGAAACTGAAAAGTCAGCGGAGCCTGTAAAAGAAACAGAGCAGGAAGAAACGGAAACTGCTTCTCAGGAGTAACTATGGATAGCAACATCATAAAATCACCGCGAAACGTTATACCGATGGTCGTAGAGCAGAGTGCTCGCGGTGAGCGTGCTTATGACATCTATTCGCGACTGCTTAAAGATCGTATTATTTTCATCGGCGAAGAGGTAGACGATCATATCGCCAATCTGGTGATTGCTGAAATGTTATTTCTTGAGCGCGAGGATCCAGACGCAGACATCGAATTCTATATCAACAGTCCCGGGGGTAGTGTTACTGCGGGCCTGGCGATGTACGATGTCATGCAGATGGTAAGGTGCGACGTTGCAACGATATGCGTGGGTATGGCAGCGTCTATGGCAGCTGTACTGCTTGCTGGCGGTGCTTCGGGCAAGCGATATGCGTTGCCAAACGCTCGTATCATGATCCATTCCGTTGCAGGCGGATACGGCGGCAAAGTTCAGGATGCAGAGATCATGTTGCGGGAAATGGTTCGCATGCAAGACACACTTAGTCAGATTTTGACCCATCATACCAATCAACCTGCTGACAAGATTAAGCGCGATATGGATCGCGACTACTTTATGTCTGCGCAGGAATCGATGGAATATGGAATAATCGACAAGGTGCTCGATAAAGGCAGCCGATAATCTAACCTCGCTTCGGAGGAGAGAACCGTTGTCCAGTAGATTTGATCGTATAGACGGACGCTGTGTGCTATGCGGTAAAACACGTGAGCAGGTGAAAAAGCTCATTCTGGGTATGCACGGTGGTGTATGCCTTGAATGTGTTGACCTGTGCAACGATATCATTCGCAGTGAAGTACCAGATAGCGAACGAACCCAGATTACAGGGCCGGCTGGCTGGAGCGCAATACCCAAGCCTAAAGAGATCTACAGAATATTAAGCCAGTATGTCGTAGGTCAGGAACGGGCTAAACGCAGTCTTTCTGTTGCGGTGTACAACCATTACAAGCGTGTGAATTCACCTAGTAATGACGTGGAACTGCAAAAGAGTAATATTCTGCTTATAGGACCAACAGGCAGCGGCAAAACACTGTTGGCCCAAACTCTCGCTCGTATTCTTAAGGTTCCATTTGCTATTGCCGATGCGACGTCGCTTACGGAGGCGGGTTACGTAGGGGAAGATGTGGAAAATATTCTACTGAAACTCCTGCAGTCCGCCGAATCTGGTAACCCCAATGGTGGTCTGGATCAGTCGGTAAAGGCGGCCCAGAGGGGTATTATCTACATCGATGAAATTGACAAGATCAGCCGCAAGAGTGAAAATCCTTCCATAACTCGTGACGTAAGTGGCGAGGGGGTTCAACAGGCACTCCTTAAAATCCTGGAGGGCACGGTGGCAAATGTACCACCTCAGGGTGGGCGCAAGCACCCTCAGCAGGAGTACGTGCAGATCGATACAAGCAATATCCTGTTCATTTGCGGTGGTGCCTTTGAGGGTTTAACCGACATTATTGAACGAAGGGTAAACCATCGCACTATGGGCATTCGGGCCCACGTCGCGACCAAGCAGGAGCGTATTTCGTCGAGGGGCACGCTATTTCAGCATGTAATGCCTGAAGATCTTTTAAAGTTCGGGCTTATTCCGGAATTTATCGGACGTCTGCCAGTTGTGACAACACTCGACTCGCTAGACGAAGAGGCGCTTACACGTATACTCGTCGAGCCAAAGAACGCCCTGGTGAAACAGTACGGTCGCTTTTTTGAGTACGACGGTGTTGAGCTTGTCTTTACCGACGACGCCCTAAAGGCAATCGCCCACGAAGCCATGGAACGCAGCACGGGAGCGAGAGCACTTCGCACGATTATTGAAGAGGTGATGCTCAACATCATGTATGAGATACCCTCCAATCCTGGTGTCAAGAAATGTATTATTGAGGAAGAGACAGTGACGAAGAAACTCGACCCCACACTGATCACCGATGGGGAGATGCGACAAGCTTCGTAGGTTTGCAAGTGTACCGTACTGATGAAACTCCAGGATTAGCTCCTGGAGTTTTCTGCATTTCAGGCCCATCGCGATCGGCAAGAATCACTGTAGGAATCTGCGTGGAAACCCGATGGTATCTGTTTCGAGCAAGCGACTTCGCCTCCTCCGGGTACTCGTTGTGGCCCGCTGAGGGCGGTGCCAGAGTGCGTTCGCGTTCATCAGCTTGTTCGTGCTGCTCACGGTGAGTTACCTCACCCCGGCCGCTGTCGCGCCCACCCCTCTCCCGGGCACTCGCTGCGCTCGTTGAGCGAGGGGTAGCGGAGTGGGCAGGTTCCACAGCTTGTTGGCGCTGCTCACGTGGCGTGACCTCACCCCCGGTGCTCCGCACCGACCCCTCTCCCGGGCACTCGCTGCGCTCGTTGAGCGAGGGGTGCAGAGTGCGTTTAGGTTCAACAGCTTGTTGGCGGTGCTCACGTGGCGTGACCTCACCCCCGGTGCTGCGCACCGACCCCTCTCCCGGGCACTCGCTGCGCTCGTTGAGCGAGGGGATGGCAGAGGGGCTAGTCGTGGGCGAACAGTGAGCAACGTTGCGCCTCCGTGCCCCTCTCCCGAAGGAGCGGTAGCGACTGGGAGGGAGA
>JAJYCW010000189.1 GCA_021777995.1 bacterium | reverse complement strand
TTTTGGACCGCCTGTGCCCGCCTGCAGAGAGATCTGGTTGCCGCATATGTTAGATTATTCCTCGTTCAGCCATAGGCAGGCGGTGACACCACGGGGATAGTACCGACTTGCCATTGCAACACCAGCTACCATCTGGTCACTCCAGGCCCAATATCCGTTTTTCTCTTCAGTGAGCCAGGCTACATGTGCTCGGTCCGCGCGGGATGTAACCTCGTCTCCGTCAATGCCAAGCACTGCTCGCGCTACATGCTGACAAAGGTAAATCTTGCTGAGCCATGAATTCTTGGCAGTACTAGAGAGTTTCCATCCACCGTCGTCAAATAGGCATACGTTGGGTACGAGCACGCTTCGAAGGTGGCGACCAAGCGCGTTAATGAGGCCGGCAAACTCGCCACCGGCATTCAGCGCATCTTCGCAACCGGTGTGCTTGGGAAAGACCAGCCCCTCTATTACCGGTATAATCCGGGAGGGGTGATCACCCTCCAGCAATGCAGGAAGCTCACCGTTCTTTGTGACAGCGGAGGTAATTGTATTAGCGCATCGTACAGCTTGAGTGTGTGCACGTTCAGCCTGTGCTGCTAAGCCGTGACGAGTGAAGATGTGCCGCAATGCAACGTATGCCGCCCAGCACTTCACGGCAAGGTAACCGTTTGCACGCGCCTGTCCCAGCGATTCATCCAGGCTGTCGTAAGTCGTAATTTCCGCTCCCCCAGTAGTGCGGGTACTCTCAAGTGACATAACCCCGTTCCGATGCTCCTCAAGATAGTGATCGCGATTAACCATACTCGTAAGACATGACTCAAGCATGTTTAGATGCCCAATGCACCAGGCCTCGTCCTTAGTACCCTCCACGTAAACCGCAGCACAAAGAATCCAGTTAACTAGCTGCTCGTGGGTCATATGAGAGAAGCATCCGCGCAGGCCGAACTTCTCGTAACTGGAATAGCCTGGTCGGGAGAACACATTGCCTACGCCCATATCATGTGTGAAACTGATACCACCGGGATGGCGAACCGCATCACCGGGTTCTGTAACCTCATCTTCGTAGGAATAGCGATCCACAAACTGATCTACCACATTCTTTACGGTCCATGGATTTAACATCATCTCATAAAACAGCTGGTCAACAGTGAGATCGAATGTGTTCATCATTCGGTACTCGCCCTCATTCACTACCCAAAGGGCCTTACCATCGTGCTGCAGCAACTGCGTGCTACCGTAATAGGACCGAATGGAATGCGCAAGCATCCAACGTTGGTCATCAGATAGGTGCGCAGCACTAAATCGCCTATCCGCCTCGTCACCCCGTTGGCGCAGTTGGTCGAAATGGTTGAGAGCAAATGCGGCGACCTCTTCAATATTGGCGAAATACCGGCTATAAAGGTAGTTTGTAGAAAGCCCGGCAGTGGCACATCCGTGCCTAAAAAAGCAGATCGCAAACCGGAACGTCGAAACACAGCGGGGTGATGCCGTAACCGTAAGAAGGCCGGTGGCACCCAGGCCAAACTGGCAGTTCTGTGGCAGGTGAATGGAGAGTATGTCGTCAATGGAAAAGCCTAATGCACTCACCGCCGTCCCGCGTGCAGCAGCCAAAGCAGTGTGTGTACCCTGCCCAACACCTGCGAACCCAGGCAGAGTGTCATCCAGTCGGCGCATTGCAGAATAGGGATCGGTACCAACGTAGCCGAAAACCGCTTTACGTTCATGGTCGCAGGCGCGATTATCGACCTCGAACTCTACGAGAACGGCAGGGACAATAGCAAGCTTAAACTGGTCTGCGTCTGCAGTATCGGGATCAGGTATTGGCATGACTGGCGATATCACCCGGACTAGCAAATCACCTGCGCGCCACACGTCACTCGATGCCGCCATATTGCGATGTATCTCCTCATCGCGAAAAGGACGAAGAGTAAGTGATGAAACTGCGTCCCACTGCTCCTTAATCCCCTCACCCGGTGCCTGCTCCACTTGAAACCGGGCGGCGGGATCCTCCCCACCGCCGGACTCATAAAATGGAAGCATGTCTAAGGAGGCACCATCGCTACTCTGCAAGCCGATATAAATGGGCTGGTTTGCCGGCTGCGCCAGCTCAATGCCGAGTCCTCCCGTTGCACCCTTGCAGCCCAGTGTGAAGGTCGCAAATGCGCCTATTGGCGAATGATGAGCATTGTAAAAGGTGGGTTTATCAGGTTCCACGGGACCTCCATCCGGATTGGGTATCGGCACCCACTTTTGTGGGCCGACATAAGAATACCCTCCAAGATCAGTTACGTGGATAGCGGAATTCTAGCAGTTCGCAATGGGACAAACTGGAGACCGATTTGCTGCTTGCATGCGCAACTTTTTGTGGTGGTTTATGAGGCTCAATTACCGCAAATGGTTAGGCCCATTGCTATCGGAGCGATCTATATACGCGCCAACTTCGCCAGCCATCTGTCCCAACGCTACTATCAAGAGGAGATTAAAAAAAACACCAGCATATTACGGCATCATTTCGCCGCTATGCTGGTGTAACCTAACAAAGCTTATCAATACCCACTTCGTCTATCTTGCGTAGGCATAAGTTCACGTTGAGTGTCGCCCGTGCCCCACACTCAACCACTGCTCAACATCGTCAAGCAGCCTATTTAAGGGTGGCAGATAGGGTGATGCGTGCACCCTTTAATGCTTTGGAAACAGGGCAGCCTGCTTTGGCGCCTTCTGCAAGCTCGTGGAATTTTGATTTATCGATTCCGGGTACATCAGCATCTACGGAGAGTTCTATCAACGGTATCTCAAACCCATCGCCTGCCTTCTCGAGATGAACTTTGGCGCTCGCGTTAACTGAACTGGGCACATGGCCTGCTTCACTTAACATGTGCGACAGCGCCATGGCATAACACCCGGCATGGGCGGCCGCAATGAGCTCCTCAGGATTGGTGCCCGCGCCATCGCCTGAACGTGACCGCCAATCATAGCTACCCTCAAACACACCACTGCCAAGCTTCACGTGGCCCTTGCCATCTATTAGGTTTCCACTCCAGCTTGCTGTTCCGGTTCTGGCTGGCATACTGTTATATCTCCTGTCGTCCTGTTAAAGTTTCTGGCTCACCATAACGAAGTAATATCACTGCCATAGTTTCGATGACTTGTGATAGACCACGTTGATAAATCGTGTAATTAAGGCTTGTGTTCGGAAATTCAGATTGGTTCTAGCAACCATTTACCAACGAACTGAGTGTGCCTTCCTTTTATCATACTCCAAAAGGAACGCCTAATACACCATCGCTACACCCAGCGTACGATGGCACCGGCTACCATAGCCACCACTATTTGCGATCTCAAATGAACGAAATCATCGTTGTCAAGTGAGCTACCGAGGTAGAAGCTACCCAGGTAGATATTAAGCTGCTTTATTTTTATAAAAAGCGCCCCAAATTCTAAAGTTTTCACGATGTTTTAACGATGGGTCATTACACTGGAACATGCAGCCAGGATGTAAATGGATGCCACTTGTTACGTTGACGTGTTCTAAATTAGCGTTGGTATCTTAAAGGAGAACTAAATGAGACACAAAATGGATCGATCGGCACGTGTCCATATCAGGTTAAGACGGCGTGTTCCTGGTGTGAACAGAATGTTTCCAATTGTCTCCGCCGGTATTCTGTTACTGGGTGCTGCGCGTACCGCACGAGCAGACGACACTTGGACACTTGGTGGAAGTGGCTTTTGGGATGTCGCAACAAACTGGAGTTCACTTGCCGTTCCCGTAACTACTGACAATGTTTTCAATCACTCGACCGGCATAATTTCTGTTTCGAATGATATTGCTGCCCACTACCAGGCTGTAGCTGCTGGGCTAACAAATGATGGTGGCGGAGGCGTGCAGGTAATCAATGGAGCTACACTTACAGCCTCCGGCGCTGTGTCTAATACCAACAATTCTTTCCTGAGTTCATCGGGCGTGAATAGCACTCTCAATCTTGGCAGTAGTGGCAATTCACTTACTAATAACGGGAGCCAAATTTTTGCCGCAGATATGGGCACAGTGAATATCGGGTCGGGTTCGGTAGACAACAACAATGCATTCATTCAAGCGTTGGGCGGTAGCAAGGTAAACCTAACGTCTAGCATACTTACGACTGAAAACGGCGGTGGTTTAGTCTCCTCTGGCTCGGGCTCACTACTAATGATTGGAGGTATGGAATCCCCTCTCTCGACTATTACCAGA
>JAJYCW010000188.1 GCA_021777995.1 bacterium | reverse complement strand
AAATTCCGTTTCTACCAACCTGTGTTCCACGTGCCCGCTGGACATAAGCACTACGAGAAGAACGTGTCGCTCATCGCCTTCGGCGACGTACAACTTCCGCGCAGTGATGCGATCGGTAATCGGGTCGGTGGCAAGTGAAGCATAGCTGGTCATCTCTGCGAGTATGCGGCATGTCTGCTGAACGACCTGTGCAACTTCGGATGCGGACTCGCTTACTAGCTTGCTGGCACGCTTGTGGGCCGCTTTTCCAGCGTCATTCACAGGTTCCATGAGCTCGTCAACGTAAAAGCGATAACCTAAATCGGTAGGTATTCTGCCTGCAGACGTATGCGGCTGGACCACAAACCCAAGGTCGGCAAGCTCAGCCATTTCGTTACGCATCGTTGCCGACTTGCATCCAAAATTATACTTATCTATAAGCCGCTCGGAGCCGACTGGGCGCGTAGTCTCCACATAGTCATCAACTATAGCCTGCAGGATTAGGATTTTTCGTTCATCTAGCAAGGTCAATTGATTCCCTCCTGAACTCTACACAACATGCCTGGCTGGCACCTTTTGCGTACGCGTCATCAACCGAAAAATACGGCACGCAATAGATTATAGGTTGCTGAACCGCTCGTTGTCAAGGCTGGGGATAACCGCGGCAGTTGAAACCACGTCTGGATTGCGCTCCAATTCTCTCTTTCCTATGTTCGGCAGTATTGAGACAGCGGCTGGGCAAATATTCCTTGCACTTGGACGCTGTCTCTGCGATGAGGTGTATTACTTATAGCGTGGTGGACGAAGCAGTGCAGACTGAGAACCACTGATTGGTCTGTTTTGGGCTAACGCCTTATAAATGCATATCCTCAACCCGGAGCTGGCAGGTAGCCGTGAGCTAATCAACTCTTAGGGCTATATTGCGTCGTGCGTTAATTTGAGCGCGCTCCACTTCCGCAACCGGTGTTGCGTTAGCATCGAACTGCGGAATCGCGCTCGCAGGAAGGTAAATGGGGGCATCCTTCTGCAACGGTAAAATTTCAAGTTGAATTGTGCCACGTAAACTTCCGAAATAGGCAGTATCAAGGCACAATGAGAAGGGCCGGCCGTTGTAGAAGTTGTCCACAAGCAACCTATTGTCGTGCAAGAATCGTGCGCAGTCTCCTACATAGTGCACCTGTAGAATTAAGCTGTCTTGCGCATCGTGCCCGTTGCTCCAATCAACCTCAACATTCCAGACTGCAGCTTGGAGGAAGTCTGCTTCCTCTGGAGCCTCCGCAACTCCAGACCTCCCGATTGAGATCTTGCGTGCGGGGCCAGCGCTACGGACCTTTGTCAGGTGCATGGCTGGTGATTTGGAAACGGTAGCCGGAATGGTGTAAGAGGTAAAAACACCATCGATACAGAACAGATGAAGGCTCTTATTGTCCAGTTTCAAGGACAAAGGCGGCATTATTGCAAGGTTGGTGGTCTCCTCCAGGGGCGTATCCACAATAAGGTGGGCGCCATCCTGCCACACTGGGTGACGACAGAGAACTGCATGTTGAGTGGTGCCCACGGTTATTAAAGTCAGTGCTGCTGCATCCTCGGCCGATAATAGAACCACCTGGTGGCGCAACCCATCAGCGCCAGCATACTCAAATGCAATTTCACGGCTATTTTCCATAACTGTTAGCAATATTGCTGCATTGTTGCGCGAATCAATCCGGGTCAAACGGCCCATATGTGTTAATTGCAATTTGGAGAGGTTCAGCTGCCACTCCGCTGGGATACCCGGTATCTGCTGATAGAAATGCACGTGCCTGCCACTCACTTCAAGGCTTAACAAGGGCTGGGAAGTGCAGGTAAGGTTCGTGCCAATCTGCCAGAAGAAGGAGCTATCAGCGGGAATTGTTCCCGGCTGTGAAGGCACCATTACCTTACCGTGTGGCAAGTTCACCTCGAATCTTACACCGTCAACAGCTGGATGGGGCGTTAACATGGCGTAATTATTAACAAAAAGGTAACCACTGTCGTTACCGGCGCGGACGCTCCACGAGAAGTTGGCAGGTCTAGGTGGTATCACGCACCGCGCATTAGCGAGCTTATCGCCCTCAACCTGTTGAAAGAGATGTAGCTTGCGCAACAAGTTGTAATGAGGACGCACCTCGCCATACTCGCCTAGGGGTGCATAGAAATCGTAGCTTAACTGGGGAAGGTCGTTGTAGCCACCAGAGGCTTGCGTCTCCTCCATGGGTGTCAGGCGTCCATGAGGATTAGTGCCGCCATGGTACATGTAATATCCCTGCAAGCAGTTTCCACTGGCAAGTTTCACCATCGCCGTTGAGTACACGTCCATAGGATCGATGCGAATTCGGCGATGGTAGCTCGTTTCCATTCCTCCGCCGAGTTCGCAACAGAAATACGGATACTGAAAACTCTCACGGGTGGCACCTGCTTTGGACCCTGGTGTTGTGCTGGCGCCCATCGCGGCAGCTTGTGAGTTTGGTGCTGGATTTATGACGAAACTAGAAAGGTAGCCGGATGGTATGGGTACGAGTGATCTATCCCAGAAACCGTCGGCGTAAGCGCCATAGAGAGGAAGCAGCTGCCCGCCAGGCATGGGTGTACTAAGCCGCGGCCAACCAGTGCGATTGTAAAGTGGTACGTCGATCCCCATTTCAATGGCGATCTTTTTGAGTGCTAGAAGGTATTCTGCCGGACCACCGTATTCGTTGTCTACCTGAATACCAATGACCGGCCCGCCATCCTTCCATAACAGGCCTGCAATCTGAGTAGCTATTTGCCGATAGAGTTCTCGTGCAAAACCCAGGAAAATCGGGTCTGTGCTTCGAAGTTTGCATCCGGAATGCTGAAGCCAGTCGGGAAATCCCCCATTCCGCACCTCACCGTGACACCATGGTCCGCAGCGTACTACTAGCAGCAAGCCTGCGTCCTTACACAGCTGGGCGAATTTGCGGAGATCTCTCTTCCCATTCCAACGCCACAATCCTTGTTGCTCTTCATGAAAAATCCAGAACACATACGTCGAGACTACTTCCAGTCCACCGGCTTTCATCTTGAGAAGTTCGGTCTTCCAGAGGTCCTGCGGATACCTAGCGTAGTGGAATTCCCCCATTGCAGGCAGCCACCGCTTTCCATCGAGAACCAAACTTCGTGCGTCGACTCGCAGAGACTGCCCATTTGAGCGATGTGATGTCCCCATCTCAAACCGCTCACCTGGGACTGCGGGCAATGGAGAAACCGTGGCTCGAAGCAATTCGGCTGTTTCTCCGTGTACTTCCAAAGCACGTGACGGCAACTGTCCTGAGGTAAAAGCAGCGGTTGCCATGCCGAGGAATTCTCGTCGTCTCAGTATTGCCATCGAATTACACTCCTGCTGGATCTTCAGCTGGGTTAAGCAACCAACGTTCTTATGCTAAAGCTTTGAAGAAAGGAAATCGAACGCGCCTTTACCGTAAAACTGATGCCCGCCGGGAAACACCTCCCACTGATAGTGCTCCGGCAATCCAAAGTTCTGATAAATTGCCTCTGCCCGGTCTACTGCCTGCTGGTACGTAGCCAATGGGAAGATGGGGTCATCCGAGCCGCTCTCGGTGTACAGAAACCGCGGGGCAATAAGCGAGGCAAGGTCTGGCATCTCACATAGGTTAAGCAGACCAGGCACAAAGTTATCGACGCAATGATCTACCGCCAGAATACTTCCAGCAAATGTGTTGAAATAGCCCGACACCACAGCGGCTTTTACGCGTGTATCCGCCGCTGCCAAAAACAGGGCGAGCAGGCCGCCACCAGAAATACCAATAACTCCCATACGGTCTGGGTCCACACAGTCGGTACGCGCGCTTAAGTAGTCTAGCGCGCGCATCGCGTCCCAAACTCGCCAGCCAGCCAGAGTTTCGCCAAGCATTAGCGCCGCCATGGCGTCTCGCGTGCACGAGGAGGCTTCTGGCGACTGCGCTTGCGCCACGGGGTCACGGCGAACACCAAAGCTAATGGCTTCTAGAGCAAAGGTAGTGTAGCCGTTCGCCACACATTGAAGAGCAAAATCATTAGAGTACTCTTCAGGTTGGTTCAGCAGTCGCTGTCGGCCATCCGGTCCGACTCCTACGCACGCGTCGATGCCACGCCCGTGACCCGGTGCGGCAAGCATAGTAGGTCGTGGACCGCGGGTGGTATCTGGCACCAGAAGGTAGCCAAATGCACGCAACCCAGCACGGGTAGTGAAAGAGATGGTTTCACGCCGGTATCCGTCAAGTTGCTCCACCCTGATTGTTACCGCGTCCAGCGGCGGACGATTCCATACCTCAAGACCTCCTA
>JAJYCW010000073.1 GCA_021777995.1 bacterium | reverse complement strand
GTTACTTGTGAGTCGGTAATAGCGGGCGACGTTGGAAGTGCTGCAACCACAATATCGTGATGCAGGCGCATTAAACTTAGGCGCTGAGTGTGGGTGGAAGTAAGAAGGTCAAGAATTGCAATGATAGCAACATCATCACATACGGCCCGCGCTGCGGTGTAAGCGGCATGCAGGCGGTCGAGTTCGGCGTTGATTTGAACCGTGCGGCTTTGAAGATCTTGCAACCGCGATTGCCGCTCTTCTAGCGAATGAAGTAGCTGTTCTACGCGATCCGTCGTGCTTACGTATTGGTCCCAGTCTTGCTGGGCGTCGGTCAGTCCGGACATCACTAGCCTCCATGAATTGAATAAGCTGCAAGGTACTTGCTGCTCTACCTATACAATCCCGGCGGAATGCAGAAATTCCGGTACTTCCAGAAAATTATCCGGAAAATCGCTCGTTCATAAAATTCGCAATCATTTGCCTTCCATGTTCCGTCAAGGCCGACTCGGGGTGAAATTGAACACCTTCAACTGAGTACTGGGTATGTCTCACTCCCATAATCTCCCCAGCCGCCGTCCGCGCTGTTATCTTTAGCACCTGCGGCAGAGATTCCTTCTCGATTATCAACGAGTGATAGCGTGTTGCAACCAACGGGCTTTCAATTCCTGCAAAGACGCCCTGTTGATCATGGTAGATCTTCGATGTCTTTCCATGCATTATTTCAGTGTGGCGCACGACATTAGCCCCAAAAGCAGCACCGATAGACTGGTGACCCAGGCACACGCCGAAGATGGGGACCGTGGGTGAAAACTCCTTGATAAGCGGTACGCAGATGCCTGCTTCCAGTGGGGTGCACGGTCCAGGGGATATGAGGATCCTCCTCGGATTCATTGTGTGTATTTCGGCAAGAGAAATCTTATCGTTGCGGTGGACTTCGATGGTCGCGCCCAACTCACCCAGGTACTGCACCAGGTTGTACGTAAAACTATCGTAGTTATCTATAACAAGCACGTCTGTCATTTGCAAGTACCCTCGAAGAAGTTGATGATGCAATTGAAAAGATTCATTGTGGTATTACAGAAGGACTCATGGTTGCAGGCAAGCTGTTGGCGTTGGCTCATGGCCATTTGTCCAATGGCATCCACCAGCCATTCTGGCAATAACACAGATCCCTTATGCATTACGCCGAACATCGCAAAGGCGAAGTTCGGCGTAAATAGTTGCTCGTAAGTGCTGTCGGGCTAAACGAAAAGACTAGTGTCCATGCCCATGTGCTGATGTCTCATCCTCGTCGGGTTCTTCAATGGGGGTTAACAGCATCCATCCGCCAATTGGCGCGAGGGATAGGCCAACACCAATAAGCACATCCTGCAAATAAGGATGGATCATGATGAACGATGGATGGTAACTTAGAAGCACCAGTGGGCCACTGACGACGATAGCAAGTGCGCCGAGTACGCGGATAGTGGTTTTGCTCATATAAAACTCCGGCGAATGAACAGGGAATTACGCTACAATCACGAATATTACAATTATACCCGACATCGTGCACATTTTTAGCAGGTTGTCACCCAGCCCTGGAGGAATACCCATGTTCTCGGTCATTTTGAGGAATGGATGCGTGGTCGACGGCACTGGCATGGCTCCCAGGACAACGGATCTAGGCTTGGTAGGGGATACTATCACGGCTATCGAGAACCTACCGTGTGAAGCGCAAGCCGATTATGAATTTGATTGCTCTGGCCTATTAGTAACGCCTGGCTTTATCGACATTCACACGCACGCTGATATCGCGTTGCTGCAAAATCCGCTGCACCTTCCGGCCGTAATGCAAGGTGTCACAACGGAGGTGTTTAGTAACTGCGGGCTAGGCTTTGCCCCAGCTACAACGGAGGGTATCGAACTTCAACGCGCGAACCTCGGTGGCCTGTTCGGTGACAGCAGCCGGGTAAATTGGAGCTGGAGTTCCACGGGTGAACTACTGGCAGCATACGAAAACGCGGGCATTGGTGTTAACGTCGCCTATCTCGTACCGCATGGCTCGTTACGTGCCTCTGTTATGGGGTACTCGCTACGGGAGTCTACTGACACCGAGCTGGCGAGCATGAGAGAAATGCTAAAGGAGGCCCTTAATGAGGGTGCTTGGGGCCTATCAACAGGCTTGTGGTATGCGCCGATGCGTGCAGCATCATTTACTGAAAATACTACTCTTGCGAGAACTGCAGGTTTTGTTGCGACCCATCAACGCGATTATGGGGAGCATCTGTTTAAGGCGACGCAAGAGAGCATCGATATCGCGAGGAGTGCGAATGTACCAGTTCAGATTTCGCATCTTCAGATGAATGGGAGCTCAAATCGTGGTCGTGCCGCCGAGCTAATAGACTTGCTGAACGGTGCTGTAAGGGAGGGGATTGACCTTTCGTGTGACACATACCCTTACACGGCGGGATCTACGGTGCTTCAGGCCATCCTGCCAGCCGATGTGGCGGGTGAAACCCCAGATGAGATTATGGCATCGTTGGGAGATGAGCAAAAACGTGGCAAAATTGCTGCCGTACTTAACGATGGTCGCGACTGGTCGAAGTATGTGTTATCCGGCATGAGCACAAATGAGTTTGGGCAGTATGAGGGCGTTGATTTTACCTCGGCGGCCCGGCTGGCTGGCTGTTCGGTAGGCGAGTTCATCTGCATGGTACTTGCCGGCGAACAACTACGGGCTTGCTTCATCCACCACGCAGCCTACGAAGAAAACCTTGAGATCATCATGTCCTGGGAGAACAACATGTGTGCTAGTGATGGGCTTCACCTGCCGGGTCGATGTCACCCGCGGCTATATGGGACTTTTCCACGTCTGCTTAGGCGATATGTATACGACAAGCACGTGTTAAGCCTGCAGGAGGCAGTTTACAAGATGACAAATGCGCCAGCATTGCGTTTAGGGCTCAACAAACGAGGTGCGCTTCTGAAAGGCTATGCGGCAGACGTGGTCGTGATCGATCCTTCAGCCGTGCGTGACACAGCCACGTTTGAGAAACCTGCAACGTTTCCAGATGGTGTCCTGCACGTGTGGTGCAATGGCAAGCAGGTTAAAGCGAATGGCCTGCCAACTGGTACATTGGCAGGCCGGGTTTTACGGCGCTAACAGGTGTGGCGCCTATTGCGGTATTCTGCATCCATAAAACGGTGTCGAAGGGTGGGGAGGCATACCACCTCTGCAAATTGCTCGTAACGCCTGTCTAACCCAGGCGGTTGGAAGGCTGTGGCAGAAGCGCGCAGCATTGTATCCACCAGTGTAAACGAGATCACCAGAGCGGTTTATAATGACTGCCGCAGGTGTGGCATATACTCCAAACCGTCGTGCAAGCGCACCGCCGTGATCTTCTACGAATGGCATTTGCGGTAGGCGACGCTGCATAAAGATCCGGGCTGCATCACCAGCCTTCCCTCGCCGGTACTCTGCCACGGTGATCCATTGCACTTTTTGCGACGCAAATTCCCTTACCAACCCTTTTACCACTGGTTCATTATCCTGTGAACATATGCAGTGCGGATTCCAGAAATTTATAACCGTCACAACCCCAGGTGTCACCAGAGAGGCAGCACCGGACGTGGAACTAAGCGATGTAAGCGGGGGCCGTTCACTGGGCCCTGGGTGGGCTATCGCGGCACCAGGCTCTGCGGCAACAGGCCGCATATAGCTGACATCATAATGCCAGAAGGCGCCCGCTACAATGGTGGCCCAGAGTGAGGCAGCAAACAGCAGCTTTAAGTTACCATTCATGCCGCTAGCGCCTCGCTCCTGTAGAACGCTCGCCCGTTTGGTGCGGAATTGGCGCATTCATCTGATAACTTGAAGCGCTGCATCATGGTCGCTGCCTTTTCTACCTGTTCCGAAAGGTCCCTGCTAATGTCGCGCACACGTTCAAGTTCGGCGCGCTGATGCTCAACAAATGCAGCGACGCTCTGCGCACCAGCCGACACCTCGACCGCGACTGCGCTCATTTCCTGGGCCCCCGCAGCCGATTCCTGGCTAACGCTTGCAACCATCGTGATTACCTCGGAAACCTCATCTGCGCCGCTCATCATTGTAGTCACGTGTGCCCCGTTTGAACTGGCCGCCACTTCCACGGCATTGGCAGCAGCGGTGAGTGCCTGGACGTTAAGGTGGGTAGTTTCGGCAGCGGTCTGTAGGGAGAGTACCTCGGCTGTTACCTGCTCTGCGGCCATCTGAATCTGCTTAAGCGCTTCGCCTGCCTCTTGGCTGCACGCAACTCCTTCGGACACCTCTTTGCTACTTCCATGCATAGCATTTACTGCGTCGTTTACCATTGTGCGCACCCCTTCAATCAGGGCAGCAATTTCACGCGTCGCTATTGTAGACCGCTCGGCCAGCTTCCGGACCTCGTTGGCTACGACGGCGAAGCCTCGACCGTGTTCGCCTGCCCTTGCAGCCTCTATTGCCGCATTTAGAGCGAGCAGGTTAGTTTGGTCGGCAATCTGATTAATTGTCTCCACGATAGCGCCAATTTCCTGACCTTTGACGCCAAGCTCCTGCACACGGCTGGCAGAAGCAGTGACCTGCTCCTGTATCCGGCTCATAGAGGCGACAGTTTTGTGAACAGACATGCTGCCGGTTTCTGCCATTACCTGCGACTGTTGAACACTACCAGACATTGATACTGCGCCTTGCTGCATTAGCTCAACGCTTTCAATTGCCTGTGCAATTTGCCGTTCCATCTGCACTGCAGCATCCGTTTGTTGCACTCCGGCTTCTCGAACCTTGTCCATAACGTGTAGAAGTGCCTCTACGGCCCCAGCGGCTCGCGTTGCCCCGTGAGCCTGTTGCTCGCTGGCAGTTGCCATCTGTTGGCTGGTTTGTGACGACATCTGCGCCGCGGATACCACTCCGTTCATGGCATCAGCGATATTTTGGGCGGATAATGCAACTCCATCGGCTGTGGAGATTAACATTTTGCTCGTTTCATCAACAACGGCCGTGTGTGCGGAAAGTGATGAAATGAGATCGCGAAGGTTGGTCACCATTTTCTGAAGGGCCAGGCCCAAAAGGTCGTGCTCTCCTCGTGGTTGGAGTTGTATGGTAAGGTCGCCGTCCGATATTCTTGTCGCAATTTCTGTCATTGCAACGTGATAGTTGTTGGTTTCCGCCATTGTTCTCCACTCACTTCGCATCTGATTTGCGAGGTAGACAAGGACTGTTGCCTCGAATACGACGAAAAGCGCGTGAATGATGGTAAGTCCCCAGGCATTGAATGCCGTGGAGTAGATGTAGACAGGTACGTGGTATGTTTGCAGTGCAGTGAATAACAGGTGGTGTACAGCTATAGTCGCCGCTGCAGCCACAATAGGACGCCAATCCCGGTAGATCAACAGGAATGCCATTGCAACAAATACGTGAAAGTGCGCTTCAGTCATACCGTGTGCTTGCGAGATGAATAGTGCACTAAATACCATGAGCGATGCGCCAATAATGCAGCGGGTCTCGGTACTACCTGGTCGCGTTCGAGCAAGCCAGGTTACCATTGAGGCCGTTGGTATGGCAACCAACACTGCTTGCATCATCGTACCATACCAGAACGAGAGCAAAAATGCCGCTGCGACGTGTATCCATATTAGCGGTACGAAGAATTGATCAATGTTTTTTTCAGCAGCTTCAATATCAAATGCTTTTAGGTGTTCTTGGTTTGCGCTCATCTCGCGTCCTACTTTGCCCCCAAATTATAAATTTAACAAACAGCAATATATACTGGTTCTTCGATTATCGGGCTCTTGGGGCGGATCGTTAGGGCTCGTGAATATGCGATAAAATATGGGCATGAATGCAATATTCTCATTAAAAAATGATAATGTTGACAAGCGTTTATGAAAATGTTATACTGCGCGCGTCTCGGGCGGGGAACCCTGATGACTTAACATCGCCAGGAGGAAGCAATTCATGCGCGGGAAGGTGAAGTGGTTCAGTGACGCGAAGGGCTATGGCTTCATTGAGACCACAGAAGGAAAAGATATTTTTGTGCACTACTCCGCCATACAAAGAGATGGCTTTAAAACCCTTGCTGAAGGGCAGGAGGTTATATTCGAAATTGTCGATGGGGCTAAAGGCCCACAAGCGGCAAATGTTAATTCTGAAGCATAGGTGTTGACAATCGTTGGCTAGGTTTTAACCGAGATGCGGCCCCGCGCATTTTCTGTGGTCACACATACAAGCTGCAACATATACCCTGTCGCTACGCGAGTACGGCGGGGTATATGTTTTATTCTGCCTCAGCTAAGAGAATAGATCCCCCGGTACGAGTCGTAAACCTCTGGCCCATGCGTCCGCCGCCATGCGCTTTCCGTTCTCTGGCTGAACCTCAAGAAGATGAATAGCTGAGTTATTGCCAGTTGCAACTACGACAGAATGGTGCTCTTTAGTGATGGCGAGCACTGTCCCTGCAGACGAGGGCTCGGTTCTTTCCTCACATGTGGCGGCTTTCCATATTTTCACTCGCTTTCCCTTGATTTCGGCACTGCTACCTGGCTTCGGAACCATAGCGCGTATTCGGCAGTCTACTTGCCAAGCCGCTTCGGCCCAATTGATAATTCCATCGGCTGGTTGAATTGCCGGCGCGAAAGTAGCTAAACTTCCGTCCTGGGGTTTGCGCACTGCTGTACCTGCAATAAGAGCCGCTACTGTTTCGAGCAGCAATTGGGCACCGGTATCGGCAAGCTTCTGGGTGAGCGATTGGGTAGTATCGGTCTTTTCAATTGCCACCTCTCGAATTTGGAGAATATCTCCGGTGTCAAGAGTTGGTTCCATCCACATAGTGGTGACGCCCGTCCGCTTATCGCCACGAAGAAGAGAGCATTGAATGGGGGCTGCACCTCTTAATTCCGGGAGTATAGATCCGTGGACATTGATTGGACCGAGGCGCGGTATGTTGAGCACCTCCTCTGGTATGATCTGCCCAAATGCCGCCAAAGCTATTAGGTCTGGGTTCAGTGTGCGAACCTGGTCGATAAATCTGGGTGAACGAACACGCTTGGGCTGCAGTACGGTTAAGGAAAGTTCCAATGCCGCTGATTTGACCGGTGAGAACGTGACTCTATTTCCGCGGCCGGAGGGCTTGTCTGGCTGTGTAACCACAGCCAGGATTTGGTGTTCAGATTGTGCGAGAGCGTGCAGAGATGGAACCGCGAAGTCTGCTGTACCAAAAAACAGAATTTTGAGAGGAGATGCGTTATTCACGAGGAGCGTGGGGTGCCCCTTCATCGTCATCATCTACCAGCCACGTTAAGCTGTCTGGGTCTGCGTGGTCAATGAAGAGGATACCATCGAGGTGGTCAAGTTCGTGCTGAATGATACGCGCCTCCAGCCCGGATACACGTTTCGTTTGTGACCTTCCGCGCTCGTCAAATGCGGTTACACGCAGAGTTTCGGCCCGAGGTACAACTCCCTGCAAGCCGGGTATGGACAGGCAACCTTCGGGAGGATCCGTCTGCAGGCCCTTTCGGGACTGGATTACGGGGTTTATCATAACCTGCACTCCGTCGCCTTCACCCGCATCATAGACAAATATACGCGTCGAGATTCCAATTTGAGGCGCTGCCAAGCCCAGGCCATTTGCCTTACGCATAATCTCGATCATGCGCTTAACCGTTGCCTGTGTCTCCTTGTTGCAGTGTCGCACAGGCGGTGCTACTTTGCGCAGAACCGGATCGCCAAGTTTGACGATCTCCGGAATTTCGGCCCACATGAACTGAACTTCAGGGGGAGGCGATATAGTACTGTCTATGTTGGGCAGCGATACTTCTGCCACCACAGGCTTGTCTTTCTCGATGGTCATATGTCACTTCGGCATGCGCCTGGTAGGATTCGAACCTGCGGCCTTCTGCTCCGGAGGCAGACGCTCTATCCACTGAGCTACAGGCGCTAGATAGTACCAATATACTCTGCAGGGCGAATAATTGTCAACGCATTTGGTGCTTACCTCTAAGGGGGCGTTACCTGGGTCCAGCCGATTGATCGTTCCAAATACTTACCTGCTCGCTCACCCGAGTCTGGTCACCATAGACGAGTTGAAGTTTTGTAGGCCCAATCCGTGGTGCCATGCCCTGGGCCAGCAGCTATAAATACTGGTTTGTGGCCCAGCGCCACAGGTGGTGAGCCTTTCAGGATTTAAGGCATATTGGTAGGGTATAATTCGCTCATCATTTGTGAGAGCTTGCGGTAGTGCGCTGTAGAATATAACCATCAGCCTTTCTGCACTGCGAATTTTATGACTTGGGCTGCCGAGATAAGTGAATGAGGCAAAGGCGGGTAGCAATTTAATGAGTCAGAGCAACACTCCCAGGTTTGAGACGGTTGAAGCAGAACTTCGCACATTAGAGGTCTTCTGGCAGGCAAAGCTGCCGCAGACTTTTCGCAGGCTTTACCAACACTTGAGCCAGCCGCTCCTTGCCCCCTGTGAGTTCCTACCGCTAAATGACATTATTTGTGGCGCCGGCCGCTCCTATGGTATGCTCCCGCAACTGCTACCTTTTGGCCGCGGAATAGATGATGGCAGTCTCTACGCCTTCTATGCGCTTCCAGACCACGATGCGATGCATTGGCCCGTACTGCGCTGGGATGAGGACGAGATGTACGTTCAGCCGGTTTCATCCTCGTTTGACGCGTTTGTGCGCCACTGCTTTGCTGTTGGTAGATACGCCGCTGATGATATGGGCGAGGTGCAGGAACAATACCGGGACGAATGCACTCGCACCCTGTCTGCGCTCGGTTTATCCAGCCATCCAGCCATGGAGCGGGCAGCCAGAAATGACACAGAATTGCGAAATGCCCTTGTTCAAATGGACCCCTCGGATGCAGTAAGCCTATGTCACCTTGGGTGCAGCAGCAGGGCTCGCGGTGATATTGAACGAGCACTTGATTACTATTTTAAGGCCTCTGAAGCTACGCCGTATTTTGGAGACCCTTGCTACCTGGCAGCTGATGTTTACCGTGAACGCGGTGAAATGGAGAAGGCAGTTCAAAGTTGGTGGGCAGTAGTTCATCGCTTTTTGCTGTTGTGCACACGCACCTACGAGTGGGACCTTGGAGAGGAACATCCAGAAGCAGATATCTACGAGGTAGCATCCGATGGTCTAGCACAACATGCCACGCTCATAAGCCCAGACATGGCGGATGACCCACTTTGGCAGGCAGTGGCCAAGGATGATCCATATGATCCTGAGGTGAGGGAGTCGCTTGCACACCTTATGTTAATCCGCGGCAAATTCGAGAACGCGGAAAGAGAATTGCTCAACGCCCTTTCCCTCTGCTGCGATCAGGCGGGATCACGTCCGGAACGATTGTACGACAGCCTCATTTCACTGTATGATAAGCAAAACCAATCGCGCGATGCTTCGTTAGCCAGGTTTGACCGCCAGCTTCCGCGAGACTCGCAGTGACCCAGCCGGATGCGGTTGGTCGGCTTGTTCCTGAGGTGGGGGACAATGCGATTGACGTTACGGTTTATTCCAGCAAAAATGGAGAACCTATACAGCTAGCGTCATTCTGGCAGGGTGAGAGCACCGTATTAGTCTTCCTGAGGCACCTGGCGTGTAGCTTTTGTCGTGAGCAGGTCACCGACCTATTAGCATGCAGCGATGATTTTGTGAAACTCCGCACCAGAGTAGTTCTGGTCACCGTGAACCGGTGGGAGGAAACCAGCAAATTCTGCAAAGATCGTAACCTTGTATACCCGTTTATATGCGTTTCCGACCCAGATCGTACTGCATATCACGCGTATTCGCTATCAAGGGGCCACACTAGCCAAATATTTAGTCCACACGTCATGGCACGGGGTGTTAATGCAATGCTGCACGGGCACTTTAATGGCATTCCCAAAGCTGACCCGTTCCAGATGCCTGGTGTATTTGCCGTCAATGCACGGGGAATTGTAATCTTTGCGCATCGACATCGAGATGCTTCCGATAATCCCGATGTCGAGCAGATCCTCCGCGCAATAGAGGCAGGAAACTAACTCATTTAAGGCGTTATTGCGATAATTTCAGTGCCTCGTTCAAGTTCGAACGTTACTAACCCCGTGTGAGCGTCGTATACCCAGTGCAGTTCTCCCTTGTGCGTCGCGACACTTGAAGGTTTGTTCTCCGACCAGACACCGAATGGTCCTTCCCCACGTACATGTATGTCGATTGAACCATTTGGGCTAGTATGTAGGGCCATTATGGCTCCAGCGCTGTTGAACATCTCAACAAGTCCGATGGGCGCGATACCGTTTATCACCGGCACAATGGTGATTATTTCAAAACTGCCTGGTTCGAGGTGCACCGGCTGCAATTCCTGCGGGCCCAAGGTGTACACCTGCCTGGTTTGATGCGCAAAACTAATGAACTTCCGGCCAGTTAAACCAGGGATGTCTGCAGGCGATGCCGTGCAGTCGATAACGATGGGATCGTCAGGGCAGTGTAACGCATGAAAAAGGCCTATAACACCGCCCAGTGCGTTGAAATTAAAAATCTTAAGAGGCACGGCACTGGTAAGCGGCTCGGTAAAGAGTGAGTCGCGCGTTGGCAGCGCTGGTTGGCTGCACCTTAAAATGGAGCCATCCGGAAGCACCAGCTTTTTGAGCAGGTCAAAGTCGTGACCGTCAGGTTTATCGGAGACGTAAACTGGTGCACCACTAATGGCGCGGGCCGCTGCGTGATAGGTACCGGCTTCGTGCCCCGATTGAAACATATCCCAGTCCGGATGCATAAAGTTGCTGAACCACAGACTAACATGCGCATTGGTAACCAGGTGCAATCCATGAGTTTCCGGTCGTTTTGGCCAGAAATCTGTGCTTGTACGTATCAGCGTAGAGCCGGTTGATTGGTAAAATACCTCGCTTGCGCAGGACATGCAGTTAATGATATTTCCACCAAAGTAGTGCTGCGCACCCTCCTCAATGGCCTTATGATAGGCCAGCATTAACGCAACCCGGCCACCTTCGCCTTCTCCCACAGCCTCAACAGCGCACTGGTTATCCACCTTAACCCCGTCCACTCCCTGCGAGCATAGCTTGCGATAGTAGTCATTGTAGAATTCGATAATTCGATTTGCCGGGACCAAACCAACAGTGCTGCCCCAGTATTCAGTATTAAAGCTAGGGCTGTGGTGCAATATCCCTGCAGAAAATGAGCGCGATTTTAGCCTGGCATCGTATTGTGAGAAGTTTTGAGGATCGACACCTCCCCAATACCCGTTTAGCGCATGCCACACTATAAAATACTGCACGCCTAGTTCGCGTGCTTGCGCGACAGTTTGAGTAAGATTGCCGTCAAACTTTTCATTTGGGCTGAACCCGCTAAGGCGCTTTATCTTCTCGTCAACTTTGTTCACTTGCTGCCATCCGTCATCCAGTATGACGAAGCGAGGTAAGACGCCACCGAGTTTGAAGCTCATGAGTCCTTGGATTACTTTTTCATGGGACACGTCTTGGTAAAATGCATCCCACGTACACCAACCAAACCACTCAACAAATTTCGGTAAAGGCTTGTCCTTTCGCAGAGACGCACCTGGAATAATAGTTGCGACGTCTTTTGCTGCGTCGCGTACCAAGGAATACGGATCGGAGCCAATCGAGAGGTAAACCGCGTCCATTTGCGAGTCCACTACAGAAGTATCGCCGGACTCCACGATGACGTGAAGGTCACCCTCATTGGTACCCGTGAGCGATGCATGAAAGTGAAGGTTAACCAATGGAATGACCAAAAGATATCGGTTACCCGTGCACTCCATAATCAAGAACTGGGTTTCGGGCGGTATTTCACTTATGGAAGTACCAGTAGCTCTAATCATCCAGAAGGGTTCATAGCGGTGGCAGGCAGACCATCGTAGAATTTCGGTAGTGGCTACACCAAGGCTGCATCGCCACTCATTTTTAGGTTCGATGGTACACGCGCTAAGCAAGGTTCCGTAATCACGTTGCCCTTCATACGCACCCAACTCCAATGTGCCGTCCATATTGGTTGCGTTGAGCTGTTGAAATAGATAGCTGCCTTGATGGAGCAGCCCATCCTTCGACCATTGCAGTGCGCTTGCTGCCGTCATTCAAGTTCCCCTCTACGCCTCTTACGCCTGATGGTGGCAGAGGCTCGCTCATCGTATTCCCGATCGGCTTCCACCTCCTCTTCGTAGCTGAACTCCACTTCGCCAATCTTCACAGTGTTACCGTGTCGAGCGCCCATGGACTTTAATTTACGATTGATGCCCATTTTTGACAACGTTTTCTGAAGCCGTTTTACGGCCTGTTCATTATCCAGATCCGTCATCAGTACCGTACGTTCGACCTTTTTGCCGGTGATAACAAACGTATTATCGTCGGTAATGGAGGCCGTCCAGCGTTCATCATCCCGCGCATCAGTAGAGATCACTATATGATCCTCGGATTGCACTGGATCAAACTGCGAGGCTCGCGCCTCTGCAACAATTTCCGCGAGACGGTAGATTAACGCGTCTAGACCGCTTCGAGTGGCTGCGGAAATCTTCATGAAGTCCACGCCCTCCGCCTCCAACGCCGTTTCAAGCTCATTCAGATCGTCGGGTGGGGGATGAAGATCAAGTTTGTTCAACACAACGAGCTGAGGTAATGCAGCGAGCGACTCATCAAAGAGTAGTAGCTCTCGATTTAGAGTATGGTAATCATCCAGTGGATTGCGTCCCGACATACCCCCCGCATCCAACAGGTGAACAAGCACTCTCGAGCGCGATATGTGCTTGAGAAAGCGGTGGCCCAGCCCAGCACCTTCACTTGCACCCTCAATGATGCCGGGAATATCTGCCATAACGAAGCTTCGTTCATCGTCTACTCTCACAACGCCCAGATGTGGAACCAGGGTGGTGAACGGATATGCGGCAACTTTAGGGCGCGCTGCACTCACGGCCGATATGAGCGTAGACTTTCCTGCATTGGGAAAACCTAGTAGACCAACGTCGGCCAACAGCTTGAGTTCCAGTCTTATAACTCGGTGCTCACCTGGTTCTCCCTGCTCCGCAAATTGCGGTGCTTGCTGTATGGAAGTGGCAAAGTGCGCATTGCCTCTTCCGCCTACCCCACCTCGTGCAATGACCACGCGGCTGTTAAGGGTATTAAGGTCAGCAAGTAGCTGGTTGTCAGCTGCATCATAGACCATTGTTCCCAGCGGTACCTTGAGTAAGAGATCGGATCCGTTCTTACCAAACATATCTTTGCCCGCACCGTCGACACCACGTTCGGCCTTGTACTTGTGTCGATAACGAAAAGCTAACAGGGTGGTTACATTGGCATTAACTTCGAAAATTACGCTGCCACCGTGTCCACCGTCGCCTCCATTCGGTCCTCCTAACGGGACGAATTTCTCGCGCCGAAATGTCTTTGCACCATTTCCGCCATTCCCCGCCTGAACTTCAATTTCAACTTCATCAACAAACATGATGGTTACAATCCCCTCGCACAATAGTACCTTCGCAAATTTGGAATTGGGTTACCTATAAAAAAGGGGCAGGCTCATTTGCCTACCCCTGAGACTGATATGGAGGTGGAGAGACTCGAACTCTCGTTCCCAGCGTTCCGCCCTCCGCTTCTACGAGCGTATCTCCCGATTAATTCTCACGCCTGCCTGCCGCGGGAGCGCGACTAGCCGATCGCCAGACTGCATAAATGTCCCGCCTGTACGGCAGCCAGGTACAGGGTCGGTAATCCGACATTGGTTACGCCCGGATCACTCTCGGTCGGCTAGAGAGAGGCGGACGGGCTACCTAACTAGGCAGCCAGCGCGTACTGTTGAGTGTTCGCGTTTATGTTTTTGCCGCTTTTTACGAGGCCAGCGGCTCCTCGGCTCGCAACGTAGACCGGCACCCACCAGGTCGACACCAATCACCCCCGTAGTGCCATTGCTTCTATATTATACTATAGTTTGAGGGGATGCGTTAGCCACTTCTCCGCCGCCATGTTGTTTGAAGTAGTCACGCTTTGGTCTTTACAACTCTGTCCGTTCGGTGTATAATCGCACGGTATTGGTCTTCGTTAAGGTGTATCGCAAATTCGCACTGGGAGCATTTGGAAAATGACATCTGCCTCGCCTCAGGCACTCTGGCAATCCTGTGTCGATGAGTTAAAAAACAGAGTGAACAACCTACCGTTCTGGGAGGCACTTGAGTTGTGCGTGCCTATTGCAATTGATGATGGTACGCTGGTTTTGGGTTTGGACTCCGCGCATCTTAACAAGGTAGCGTACTTACAGCAGCCTGCTAATTTTGCAACCATTAACGAAGTAGTCTCATCAACCTTCAACACCTCGCTCACCGCAAAGTTTATAGAAGGAACTACGCTGCAAGACTGGGACATCGCTCGCAAACGCGATGAACGAGTTGCCGCAATGAAGGCCAGCGGGGCGCGGCAAGCCGTCCAAAAAGATGCGGCTGTCTCAGGTTGGGAAGACCTCTATGAGGTAGTTGCCAGACTCTACGCACAGTCGGTAAACCGCGCTCTGCCACAAGGCAAAGCTCGTTATGCCAGCGAAGCGCTATATGCGGTGCTTGATGCTATGGATACACTCTATAAGAATCCAGATGAGGTTTCGGAACGTGGATTAGCTCGTGTTCTGGAGAGAATTGCCAATGCATCGGAAATACCAGCTGCTGTGCTGGCCTTTGAGCTTGAGCGCCTGCGAGCCTGGAAGGCTGCAAACCCCGACGTTTAGATTTACCAAAGTGGCTCGTATCCATAGGAATAACTGCAGTATCAACAACATGCTGATACTGCAGTTACATTTTAGCCAGCGAAATTAGTGCTGCCCTTCTACTCTGCTGCGTCTAATCCAAATAGCTTTTCGGCGTTATCATAAAGGATGCGTCGTCGGTCATTTGGCCGTACATTTGAATCTTCGAGCAGTCCAAGGAAGGCCATAGGGTCACAAACTGGCAAACCGCTTCCGAAAATTAGTCGGTTGATGCCTATGGTTTCGATGGCCGTCGGGATTTTACGAACATCCAGGGCTCCCGAAATATCCAGGTAGATATTCGATGACTGATGTGCCGCTGCCACAGCCGAGTCCCAATCCTGTCCCCCCATGCCAAGCAGTACGAAGCGATGCGTGGTATAAGCCTTAGCGAGTGTCAGCGCAGCTGCCACGCAAGCGGCGTTTGGGCAATTCACATACACTGGCTTTTGGTACCGTCTGCATCCATTGAGGATCTCCTCGGCAATGAGAGGATTCAAGGGTTCCTGAGGATGGCTGCCCGCCAACATAACGGCCACGAAACGTCTACTGCCAAGATGCTCCTTAATTGAGTCCAAGGACGCTTTCGGCCGGCCAAGATGGGCCGTTACACATCCCAGAAGCGATGAGTTCATGTCAAGAACCGACTTAAGGATCCGGTTACCGGCCGTGGGGTCTACCATGGCGGCACGGGCAGATCTAGCCACGGCAATATCAATGCCCCGTTCAGTTAGCAGGGTTGATAGGTCTTGTGCAGAGTGAAATTTGCCCGGAATCACGCTGCCTTCAAGTACAATGTTGCTATCAATGGTTGGCAATGTCGTTTCTCCTATAGGCTCAACAGGCGGGCAGCGTTGCCACCTTGGATGCGGCCTAACGAGTCATCTGAGAGGCCGGAGTACTGTAAGGTCTGTAATGTGCCCGCTATGGAGCGGAGTGGAGCGCCGCTCCCAAAAACCACGCGCTCATCACCCACGACACTCGCAAGATAGCCAATACTGCCAGGAGCAAGAAGATAGGATGTCTCAATCATCCAGCCTGCATGGTGGCGCATTACTGCGGCAGCCTCGGCGAGCAGAGCCGGAGTAACGTGAGCCAGTATCACCGTTCCTTTATATGTTGATGCCACCTTTGAGAGTCGTGTCATCTGACCAGGTGTGAGGATATCCACCATCACCGGAAGAGGATTTGGGCAATCGTTTAGCACTGCCAGTATGTCGGCAAACGGAGCATAATCTGCTGGCCAATGCTGTAAGTCCGGAAAAAACCTGACGATTTTGAAACCCGACTCGCGCAATGAGGTTAAGGGGGCGGGATCACCGTAGTAGGAATTTGGGTTGCATGTAGCGACAGGAATGAGGACACCTTCATCCCCGCAGGTGACGCGTGTTTGAGCATTTCCGACACCGGTGTCCATAAGAATCCCAACAGTAGACAAAGTGCACGCACGGCTAACGTTGTGCTTCTCCATTAAAGTCTGAAGATCATCAAGCGAAAGATCGGCGTTTAGGGTCGGCAACGACCCGAACAAGGTATTGATGTCGATGATTTGGTGCATGGTTAGCTCCACGGATAAGTCATTAGCCGATATCAGAGTGCTTCCAGAACTGAATTTAAGCGCTGCAGCGTTGTTTCACGGCCCAGCGCCCAAATGGCATCAAACAGACCAGGTCCTACCGTCCTGCCCGTGACTGCGACTCGTGTGGGGTGGATGACCCCGGCGAATTTTAGTTCCATCTCATCTGCTAGAGACCGAACAGAATCTTCCAGTGTTGACGGATCCCACACGCTCAAGCCGCTAAAAATTTCGATTTCGCGTTGTAGAAGAGGCTTAATGTACTCCACTGTTAACCATTTCGCCACTGCCTTCTCTTCATAGCCATCTGGAAACTTCAATTCCGTGAAGAAGGGTTCGGCCATGGGCACTATCTCAGAGAGAACCTTCATGCGTTCAATTTCCAATGGAATTAACTTCCTGGCTAGGTCAAGTTCTGATTCCGAGGGTGGGTCACCGATAAGTTTGTACTTTTGTAATTGCTGAATGCAAAGGCCGACTATACGACCAGGTGGGCTTTGGCGGATGTACATTCCATTCATCCACTTTAGCTTGTCGTAGTCGAAAATAGCTGGGTGTTCCGAGATTCCTTCAAGCGAAAAGCGCTCAATGAGCTCGGGCAACGTAAATAGCTCACGATTTTCATCTCCTGCTGACCAGCCTAGCAGAACGAGGAAATTGAGCAATGCTTCAGGGAGATAGCCCTGGTCAACAAATTCGGTAAATTGAGTTGAACCATGTCGTTTACTCAGCTTTTTGCGATCTGGTCCTAGGATGAGTGGTGGGTGTACCAGCGCAGGAGGATCCCAGCCAAACGCATTGATTACTGCCACAAACTTGGCGGCGCTAGAGAGCCAGTCGTCGCCGCGAATTACGTGGGTTACACCCATTAGGTGATCGTCAACCGCACATGCAAGAAAGTAGGTGGGAAACCCGTCCGTTTTGAGCAGCACCTGATCATCCTGGGTCCGGTTGTCATACACGATATCGCCCTTAACAAGATCGTGGACGACAGTTTGCCCCTCTAACGGCATCGCAAGGCGTATGACGAAGGGCGGTTCGTGCCCTAATTCTGACAACCGCTTGATGCGCATCTCCTCGCGTCCCACATCAGTTCGGCAGCAACGGTCATAACCTGTGGGAATGCCCTTCGACTGCTGCTCCTGGCGCATAGCCTCAAGGCGCTCTCGGGAACAGTAACACCGGTATGCATGCCCACTGGATACGAGCCTGTCCGCGTATTCCTTGTAGAGTGGCAGCCGCTCGCTCTGAATGTAGGGACCACTGGTGCCTCCTGAAACCCACCATTCATCTGGAATGGTGCCCAGATACCTAAGACTCTCCTCGATGTCCCATATGCCCTCGGGCATATATCGACCAGGGGTCCGATCGGTATCTTCTAATCTTGCGATGAACTGGCCGCCTAGTTTTCTTACAAGCAGCCAGTTGTAAATGGCAGTTCGTAGGTTACCTACGTGCGGGGAACCGGTGGGACTTGGGGCGTAGCGAACACGTACCGGCATAGGACAGAGTAGGGGAGGCGCACAAAACGCTCTCCCCATTCCTTTCTAGTTCTTAATCAGATACTTTCGTTTGCTTCTATCAAATCCCTGGCTCTGCTTCTTCGCATCGTAGACCCAAGCTCCACCGCGCTGGAAGAAGCAGTGGTAACCAGAAAGAATAGAGGCTGTAAGGCGGCGGGGCACCCTACGAATTATATTGACTTCTGTTTGGAGAGTGAGGAACTCGATTCCCTTTTTGTAGTGCTCCATGATTTCGCGCACAAGTTCGTAAGTTGGAAGCTGTTCGTCTTCTGCACGCTGTTGAAGCTCCACTAACTCGTTCATGCGGTTGCGGCTGAAGAATAGTGGCATCTCGCTCTCGCCATTGTAGTGAACGATGTACCGGCTGTTGGCCACTCGTTCCAACGTAAACGTTGCGCCCGAGTCAATAGGAATGGTTTGGTACCAGTCATATAACCCATATATAAGACGGGTGTCATTGTTGACCCAAACCGATACCGTCTGTCCACCTGGCAAAACGAAGTCGACGTTCAATATGGTGGGTTCTTGAGGGAAGAAACTGGTAGGGAACAGGCACATCGGCAAGGTGCCAATTTGCTTGTGATGATACTTAATGACGGCCCGTGCGGTGGATGGCGGATTTGTATCCTCTGGGCCCACTGGTTCTTCGTCTAGAACATCCTGAGCCATGGGATTGCGTACGTCACGATCGAGACCACCCTCAAGCCCTTCATCTTCCAGAAGTACATCAACCTCGTTACCTTCGAGATCCGTAAAAGAGTACTCGGGAATGTTAAGGATTTCGGGTACCGAATGGACGTAGCCCGGGATCACATTGTCAGCTATGACGCGGGTAGACCCAACCCAGACAATACCCTCCTGGTTGCGAAGTGCACTCAGCACGTTTGCAACATCCTCAGTGTAGGTAGGAGACGAAGGCAGAATGTCGAGCTTTTTGTCCAGCAGAGATACAATGTCTACCACATCTCCAGCGTTAAGGACTTCCTCAGAAAGCTCTGTGATGAGTGACTCGTCAATCTCTAGAGGCATAGCTGCCAACTGGGAATTGGCTTCTTCATCGTCGTCGACTTCCTGGGTTGCGACTTCGTTCAGCAGGTCGGCAATCCGTGCTGCGCAATCGGTGCTCATCCACATCTTGTTGGAAAGAGATAGGCAGTTGGACGCATAGAGCGCCTTGTAGAACGCCTCCGCGTTGAACTTATCGCCAAGTCGATGGAACGCAATAAATTGCAGAGCTAGGGCACTAAGCGGCTGATTCAGCTTGGCAAGGAACGCAGAGATACTTGCACTGTCCTGCCCCAGGTTTGCCTCTTCGGCCAAAGCGAAATGTGCGTAGGTCTCCTCGTCGCGCAGGAAATTATAGAACTGGACATCCGCTTCATAATCGTCTCTGGCATAATCGTGAGGATGGTAGCCAACAAGCTCGGTTTTGAGCAGCCACTCAACAGGTGCTAGAATACCGGGCGAAGCATAAAATAGCGATGTGCCGGGATCTGCAAGTCGCGGAAGCATTTCCTGATAGTACTCCCCGGGGCGACCATAGATTGCTTGCAGTTCAGAGGCCAGCTCTGAGATGGTAGCTGGGCGGCCAATGGAGTTAAACACCTCCAGGAGGTTGCTGTGAAATGGCCGGTTCTTGTCGATGAATCGTGACCACAGGGTCCAACGTACATCGCGGGCCGAGGTCCGCGCCCCTGCCTGTCCAGATTCGATCGTAAAGCGGCGCTGATCCTTCACCAGTACTACCCGCACTAGTTTGAGATCACTAGCATTCTTTATGGTAGCTGCCACCGCCTCAAGTGAGGGCATTGCCTCCTCTGTAGGTTCCGGAGAGAGCAACTCAACCGACAGGGTGCGCGCGAGTTCAGAGGCCCGCACAGAAACAGCGCGGTTCGCTTCTGCACTTGCCTTAAGAATAGCATTGCAGATCAGGTCTCCGCCGAGTATTGCGGCGAGTTCCAGGTCAGTAGGGGGAACGTAGATGTTATTAATTGCGGCTGCTGCCACTTCTATTCTCCTTGCACGTCACGACGTAGTTGCGAGATTGAGTTTCATTGCGAGCCGCATGTCCGCGGCATTAACGGGAGTTGCGATAAGGTCATAGGGCCGCGCTTCAGTAATGCGCACCTTGGCAAACGTGCCCGGGCGAGCCATGCATGTTCGCACATACACCTGACCATCGACTTCGGGAGCATCCCTAAACGTTCTTGCGACCGCCATAGTAAAATCTCTGGGAGCGCGACCTTCTATCAGAGCGTCAAGTTCGCGGCCAACCCACACCTGGTTGCGTTCAAGGGAGATGCCCTGCTGTAGCTCCATGAGGCGGTTTCTCCTTTGAACCTGAACTTCGGGAGAAATGCGGTCTGGCAGCTGTGCGGACGGAGTACCTTCCTCGATGGAGTAAGTAAATGCGCCTACGCGATCAAACCGGGCCTCTTGTACGAAGCTCAGAAGGTTCTCAAACTCTCGATCGGTCTCACCTGGGAAACCGATGATGAATGTAGTACGAATGGCAGCTGATGGTGACGCCTGCCGAATCTTGTTTACAAGCGCGAGATAGGCTTGCCCAGTCATAGGGCGGCGCATGCGTCTTAACACCGCATCGTCGGCATGTTGAAGCGGCATATCGATATATGGCAGCACTTTTGGAGTGTTTGCCAGTGCCTCAATGATACTGTCGGTTACCCTGGAAGGGTAGCAGTAAAACAGCCGTATCCACTGGATGCCGTCCAC
>JAJYCW010000187.1 GCA_021777995.1 bacterium | reverse complement strand
GCAAGAGCTGCTGCTGTTGGCTTGTCGCCGGTATCCATTGCAGAACAGGCGTACTATGCACTGCATGGTGGATTGACAAACGAGTTCTACCACGTGCCAAATGAGCGACAGGATACGATTTTTGTGCGATACCGGCATCGCGACCGGTTCTCCATGGCGGATATTGGCGACATCTATTTAACCGGCGGGGCAGCGGGCCCCGTGCAGCTGAAAACGGTTGCTTCGATAACTCAATCTACCAGTCCGACAGCGATAGAGCACGATGGCCTTCGACGCGTCATTGGAATAAGTGGGTATTACCGCAAGTGGGGCCCGCCATCCATGGACGTTACCATGAATCTGATGTCGAGGTTCATGGAACATCTCGATTTACCACCTGGCTACGGAATTGAAATGCGGGGTGATATGACGCAGATGATGAGTAGCTTCAGGCGTATGCTTACCGGGCTTGCGTTATCCCTGGTGCTTATGTACCTTGTACTTGTCGCCCAATTTCGCGGGTTTCTTCAACCATTGCAGATGCTTGCGAGCCTGCCGCTAGAGCTCTCGGGCGTGTTTATCGCGCTCTTCATCGCCCACGTAGCGTTCAGTACCGTGTCAATCCTGGGTGTTATCGTGTTGACGGGCATGGATATCACTACAGCGATCCTCATGATCGATATGATTATGAGATTTCGCGACGACGGTATGGATAGAGAGGAAGCGGTAACAAAAGCCTGCCCGCAGCGGTTGAGGCCCATTCTCATGACTTCGCTTATCACCCTTGTGGTAATGATTCCTGTGGCAGTAGCACCTAAGACCGGGCTAGATGCGTATCAGCCGCTCGCGGTAGCCATTGTGGGAGGTCTCATTGTTGGTACGGTGTTGAGTCTGTTTGTAATACCAGTAATGCACACACTCATAGACGATCTTATCCTGGGGATGCAGCGATTTTTCTACCGTAGACCGATGCACGGAACACAGGCACCCTGTTCAGATCCAACTGAACCAGATTCATCCGGAGGTGGAATATGAATACACTACGTGCAATCTCTCTGCTGCTGGCGGCGGGTGTGTGCGGGCGCGCAAGCGCGCAGAAGTCCATAAGGCCACCAGTGATTCATGGTGACATAACGATACAACAGGCGGAAAACCTGGCGGCAAAGTTCAACCCCGAAATCCAAATGGCGGAGGCCAGCCGGCGTGCAGCTGCCGCAGGCGTGCAATCGGCGAAATCTGCATATCGTCCTCAATTCAGCGTTAATCTGTTTGTATCAGGCGGAAGTGAACCGGCTATCATGTCCAGCACTGCTGGTATTATGCCTTCTCAACAGATGCTGCTTGGTAGAGGAGCCTTCGCGGATCAGAATGCCGTTGTCATGCTGCCGATATGGACCGGAGGTGGTAGGCGGGCAGCATTGGGGCAGGCTTACTGGAATAACAGGGCTGCCACAGCGAATGTACAGGTTACAAGAAGGGCGGTGGAATTAGAGGTTGCTGAGGAATTCGCCGCGCTGCCGTCGCAGAATGCACTTCTACTAGCAGCGCAGCACAGGCTGAAGAGTGCTGGGGTGCACCTCAGCAACGACAAGCTGGGATACGCGCAAGGTTCACAGCCGTTGCTAACGGTTAGGCGCGATGAAACGGAGTATGCCAATGCGCAGCAGGCAGTGAGTGAGGCACTTCGCAACAAAGTTCTTGCTTTTAACCGGCTCGTTGAAACCCTGGGTATCGACCCTGGTTCCACGATTGATACATCGCAGTTACCCAGTGTGGACGCCTTAAGAGTAGCCGGACTTAAGGAACTGGAGACCAGTGCTGTTGCTAATCGACCAGAGGTCTTCAGTGCTAACATGACGGTAAAAGCTGCCCAAGCCCGCATATCAATTCGAAAGGCAACCTTTGCACCGCAAGTCTCGCTATTCGCGATGGGCGATGTGATGCAGCAGCACGCCATGCGTGGGTTTGCCGGCAGCGCATTTGGGCTTACTGCCTCCATTGCGCTTTCCGATGGAGGCATGCGTCGGGCATCTGTGAAAGATGCCGAAGCGCAGCTTGTCGAAGCACAGGCTGGGCAGCAGAAAGCAGTCCAGCAGGTACTGCGTGAGGTCAAGGATGCGTTCGCCCAGTTTAAGTCGGCGCAGGCAGAACTAGTCGCTGCAAAGGCAGCTGTCGCGAGTTCCACTGAGGCCTATCAGGAGGAACTGCAGAGATTTGGTGCCGGCCGTAGTACGGATGCAGACGTTCTACAAGCACTTGCTGCTCGCACGACCGCAGAATATGGGGAAGCGGAGGCGCGTTTTGAGCTACAGTCAACCTACTACCAGCTGATGTATTCAGCAGGCAGGCCCATTGTGAGCGGTTAGAAGAAGCGGGAGAAGTGACTGCAGGGTTTAGGACTGTGTGGTGACAAGGTAATCCACCAGCGATGGAAGGTCGGCACATACAATGGTGGGTCGTGGTTCGCCAAACGTGGAAGCCTCGTAGGCACGCGTGTGGCCACTCAACAGGAGCGCTGTACGGGTTCCCGCCACAGAGGCGGCAGCAATATCGCGGGCAGTATCGCCGGCTGCCCACGCGAGGCTAAGGTCCAGCGAGTGCTCCTCAGCCGCCTGCAGGAGCATACCCGGTAGTGGCTTGCGACAGGTACAGTAATCGTCTGGTTTGTGTGGGCAGACATAAATGGCCAATATAGTTCCACCTGCTATATTGGTATCACTAAGCAGCTTTTTGTGTACAGCTGCGAGGCCCTCAGGTGTAATATATCCTCTGCCCACGCCAGATTGGTTGGTGTAGATCACGACCTGCCATCCTGCCTTATTAAGCCGCGCTATCGCCCCTAATGCCCCCGGCAAGTACCGAACATCTGCCGGACACGAAACATAACCGCCGCCTTCTACTGTAATGACGCCGTCACGATCTAAGAATATGGTTTTCATGTTGCCACATAAGGCTCGCTGGAAGTGATTGCACCAGGCTGGGTGTTGCATAACCCCGGTTCATGCATAATTGATAGCCGTAGGGGGAGGCGCGTGCAATCCATTAGTCATTGTACCCAACACGTATTTAAAGCACTCTCATCGAACTAATTGCGAAAATTGACGCGCCAAATGGGTAAATTATGAGGGCACAGGCGTCGCTTTTTCGCTATTAAAACTATTAAAAAACATTTGTCTACGTTGACAAAGTTGCGGGGGGGGGGATAATTGCACAGCATGTTGCTTAACATGTCGTTTCAACCACTCGCCGCTCGCATGGCGGCTTTACAGCGAATCGGAAGGATAAATTTATGCCATCACTGAAACACTTCGTCGGTTCTCTATCACTCGGCATCGTTCTTACCTTGGGAGTCCTTACGGCTATTCCTGCGAGTGCTATGTTGCAGCCTCAGTGCGGTTCGGGGTGCCACAAGCAAGCTACACAGGACGCCTGCCAGTCTTGCTGCGACAAATACTGCTGTGTAAGCAAATCACCGTGCAACAGCATTGGAGAAAATAACTGCTACTCAACATGCAATCAGGTATCGGTCATTACGAACTAGTCTCGCTCCCTGCTTGCAGGCACTGCTAGTTCACCTACAGCAGTGCCTGCCCTATGTGCGGAGGTACTTCTGTTGAAAATTACTTCAATAAAGCATTTGCGTACTTATCTTATCGGGTTGGGGTTAGGCGTGCTCATTGTATTGGCTGGTTATCTCTATCTCTACCCCACTCATTTCAGTCCGCAGGCGCAAACAGCGCGTAACATGGGAGTCGATCCTGCAGCCTATGTGGACTCGAACCGGATTCTTGCGGGCGTGGAAAATGGAAAAAAGCTAACTGGTGACGACTATTCAAGGATTGTGGCTCTTACAAATTACCATTCACATAACAATGTTGGCTGGACTATTCGCGTACGGGCAGTAGAGGCACTGGCAGGTGCTGCAAGTACTCCCAATGCTGCGGCTGCTACATCGCTTACTGAAAGAATGCTGAATTCGAAGTCGGCTAATGTCCGGCAGCGCGCGATCGCAACCCTTTGGAGGCTCAATCGCCAGGACGGACGCATTGCCGCTAACAAGGAACTGCAAGATCCAGACCCATACGTTCGTCGAATGGCTCACCTTTTATTAACAGGCTTGAAGCTGCGGCCGGAGGGCTCAAGATGAAACGGCACGCGTTTACGCTAATTGAGCTGTTAGTGGTTATCGCTATTATTGCGGTTCTTGCGGCACTGCTTTTTCCCGCGGTAGCCCAGGCTCGCTTCGACTCCTTCAACCCGGTGTGCCAGAGCAACCTTCACCAGCTGGGGGTCGCTACGCAGATGTACTGCTCGGATTACGACAGCAAGCTGCCCAGAGCTATGGATCCATTCTCGCACCTCCTCGTTCAGCGTAAAGTCATGATCATGCCCCGTTCTGATATCGCCAAATTTGTTAAGTTGCCGGATCTCCGCGCTGTATTTGCGCCGTACATCCATAACCGAGAGGTCTATCACTGCCCA
>JAJYCW010000072.1 GCA_021777995.1 bacterium | reverse complement strand
TGTCACCGAGAACATGGTGGGACACAACTTGGGCGAATTCGCTCTAACGCGAACCTTCCGCGGCCACGCTGGCCAGCAGGTGGAGCGCCGCTCCCACATAAAGTAAGACAGGGATCTGAAACAATGACAAATGTAAGTGGAGTATCGGTGGTAGAGCGCCCAAAAGAACACCGAGAAAACCGCAAAAAATCACGAGGGCGCAAAGTGCAGGCCAATCAGGCAAATGCCGTTGCCAAATTCATCAGGGTACCACCACGTAAGGCACGGCTTGTAATGGATGCTGTACGCGGTCAATATGCCTTTGATGCGCTCGCAACGCTCAGGTTTGTACCCAACCGAGCCGCTGACTTCATCGGTAAGGTACTACAGTCTGCAGTGGCCAATGGTGTCAATAACCATGGGCTATCGGCCGATCGCCTTAAGATTGTGGACGCTCGTGTAGACGAGGGCCCGCGACTTAAACGAGTACAACCGCGCGCCCAGGGTCGTGCGTATCGCATCCTGAAGCGCATGAGCCACATCAGCATCATCGTCGAGGAGGTCGAGCCTAAGCCCCGTAAGCCGCGTCAGCCGGCCAAGGCTAGAACTCGTCCTGTAGCCTCCCCTGCCCGTGCCCAGGCGCCTGTACCTGAAGCAGCAGCTGAGGTAGAAGTGGTGACGGCACCAGCCGAAGTCGTTACTCCGGCACCGGTGAACGAAGCAGCCCCCGAGGCGGTAACCCCACCTACGGATGCGGTAGAACCAAACGGCGCTGAAGGCGCAGACGCAAACAGCGACAACGCCGAGAAGGGAGAGTAATTTGGGACAGAAGGTACACCCAATTGGCTTTAGAATCGGCGTAATCCGTGATACGGAGAGCAAATGGTATCTCCCGAAGCGCGCATTTGCCGCGGCAGTTTACGAGGATCATAAGATTCGCGAACTGATCAAAAAGGATAAGTTACGTCCCTACCTGCCAAAGGCGGAGAAGGACGTTCCGAGACTGGGTCTCGCGGCAATCTCGCGGGTTGAGATCGAACGTGCAGGAACTGATCGCGTTAGGGTGACCCTACACACTGCAAAACCTGGTATGATAATCGGGCGCGGCGGGCGTGGGGTAGATGTTCTCAAGGCTGGCCTTGAAAACATGACCAAGAAGCAGGTTCACGTAAGTGTTCAGGAAATCCGCCACCCCGACATTGACGCGCAACTGGTAGCCGAAGCTGTTGCACAGCAAATTGAGAAACGAATTGCCTACAAGCGTGCTATGCGCCAGGCAATCCTTCGTGCTATGAAACTCGGCGTCAAAGGCGTGCGCGTGATGTGCGCTGGCCGTCTCGCCGGTGCCGAAATGGCACGCAGAGAGCAGGACAGACAGGGAAAAATTCCACTGCACACCCTGCGCGCTGACATTGACTATGGCTTCGCAGAGGCAGCTACAACCTATGGCCACATCGGTATTAAGGTGTGGATCTACAAAGGTGACGTACTACCCGGCCAACCACGCCAGTCTGAAACGGATCTTGTGCGTGGTTCCAAGGGTGATGGTCGACCAGATCGCTCCACTGAACGCGGGGACCGCAACGCACGCGGTGGTCGTGGCGGACGCGGCGGTCGTGGCGGCGGACCAGGTGGGCCTGGTGGCCGAGGTGGACGTGGTCCAGGCGGGCCAGGTGGCCGTGGCGGCGGAAGGCCCCGCCCCGACGGTGGCGGTTACTAGTTACGCCTAATCCCTAAAGTTCCTTGCCCCAAAAGCAGGGCAGTCGGCGGTCAGTGTCAGCGTACCTGACCGCCTCATGGAGGTGTTGAGTTATGTTAATGCCGAAGCGGGTTAAATACCGCAAACAGCATCGTGGTCGTCGAGCCGGCCGCGCATCTGGTGGTACCGAGGTATCCTTTGGCGAGTTCGGCCTGCAGGCTATGGAGTCTTGCTGGATGACTGCCAACCAGATTGAATCCGCTCGTATTGCTATGAACAGGTATATTCGAAGGTCCGGTAAAATCTGGATACGAATTTTCCCCGATAAGCCATTCACCAAAAAGCCAGCAGAAACACGTATGGGTTCTGGCAAGGGTGCTCCCGAGGGTTGGGTAGCGGTAGTCAAACCAGGGCGTATGCTCTTTGAAATGGCTGGCGTTCCGGAGGCGACCGCGCGTGAGGCTATGAGACTAGCCGCACACAAACTGCCAATCGATGTAAAGTTTGTTGTTCGCACCACCCCGTTGGTGACCGAGGCATCAGACGACGTTTCGGAAGAGGCAGACACAGTGTTGGAAGGTTCGGAGGAAATCAATGGCTGAAGTTAAGCTGAAAGAGATTCGAGAGCAGCTGCGTCAGATGACTGAGGCAGAGCTTCACCACGAAATTGCGGCGAACCGCGCACTGCTGTACGATTACCGACGGATGAATGCCATGCGGCAGCTGGATGATACAGGGGCTATTCGCAAAGCCCGCCGACAGATCGCCCGCGCATTAACGATCCTACGAGAGAGGGAGCTAGCGCAGAACAGAGAGGTTTCACAATGATGAGTGACGATTCGATTACGCCAGAGGTTATAGTGGAACCTGAAACAGCCCAAACTGCCAACGAGGCAGCCACCGAAACACCAACAGATGCAGTGGTTGATGTGGCACCTGCAACCGAGGAACCAGCAGTGGTGGAAGCTACTGCGGCAGAAGAAGAGGCAGTCGCTCTCCCAAAACCTGCTGCAGTAAAGCCTGCTAAAAAGACCAGCGCTCCGGCGCCCGCACCGGTTGAAAAGAAATCCGATTTCGAGATCGTCAACTTCGAAGGTAATCCCAACGAGGAGCAGCCCAGGGGTCGACGTAAGATCCGGCAGGGCCGTGTGGTTAGTAACAAGATGCAGAAGACTATTGTGGTTCTGGTCGAGACTCGCGTACGCCATCCCCTATATGGCAAGTTTATGCGGCGCAGCCAGAAGTTTAAGGCACACGACGAGCTTAACGTATGCGGCGAGGGCGATGTGGTTGAAATCATGGAGACCCGTCCGCTTTCCAAAGACAAGAACTGGCGCTTGCTGCGCATAGTTGAGAAGGCCAAGTAAACCATGATACAATCATATACACGACTGCGATGCGCAGATAACTCCGGCGCTCGCGAAATACTCTGTATTAGGGTAATGAAGGGTTCTAATGCACGCTATGCACAGGTCGGTGATGTCATAGTCGGCGTTGTGAAGTCGGCTACTCCTAATCAGCAGGTCAAAAAGAGCGATGTCGTCAAATGCGTAGTGGTTCGCACAACTCATCCAATTCGACGGCCAGATGGTTCTGTTCTGCGATTCGATGACAACGCGGCGGTAGTAATCCAAAACAACATGGAACCACGCGGCACACGTATATTTGGACCCGTTGCGCGGGAACTGCGTGAGCGCGACTTTATGAAGATTGTCTCGCTCGCACCGGAGGTGCTGTAATGCCCAAGAAAAAGATAGCGCTGCCCGAAAGCCCGGTTAAGCTTAAGGTGCACAAGGGCGACACAGTGGAGATTATTGGCGGCAAGGACCGCGGCAAGCGCGGAGCGATACTGGCGGCCTTCCCAAAGCTTAATCAGGTCACTGTGGAGGGTCTCAATATGATGATCCGCCACAGGAAAGAGCGGCCTAGTCGCAAAGTCACCGATAGTGGCCAGCCAGAGATGGTACCCGGGGGCCGCATTGAAAAGGAAGCGCCCTTAAACGCCTCCAAAGTCATGCTGGTATGCCCGCATTGTGCTCGTCCAACCCGTGTTGGCTATGCCTACAAGGAAGGTACCGAGAAACTAAGCCACCGCAAATACCGTGTCTGTAAGCACCCAGACTGCGGTAAGAACATGGACAACAAATAGTGCGAGAGCGGCTGGAGGCGTACGTCTCGGCCGCTCACCAACCCGCCGCCGGTCGGAAATCGGTAGGCAAGAGGGATTATAGATGCCAAGATTGAAGGACAAGTATAACGCTGAGGTTGCGCCAGCACTTACAGCGCAGTTCAACTACACCAACGTTATGCGTATTCCTCGCTTAGAGAAAATCGTGATTAACATGGGCGTTGGTAAGGCCGGACAGACCGGCGGCGACGCAAAAGAGCTGGACGGTGCAGTGCGAGATATGACTGCCATCGCTGGTCAACGCCCCGTCATTACCAGAGCCCGTAAGTCGATTTCTAACTTCAAGCTTCGCGCAGGTAGCCGGGTGGGATGCAAGGTGACCCTTCGCGGTGACCGCATGTATGAGTTCCTGGACAGACTCGTGAATGTGTCGCTGCCAAGAATTCGCGACTTCCAGGGAATTTCACCCAACTCGTTTGACGGGCGAGGAAATTTCGCGCTCGGTCTTAAAGAGCAGCTTGTGTTTCCAGAAATTGATTACGATAAGATTGACAAAGTACGCGGTATGGATATCATCATCTGTACGACCGCCCCTACTGACGAAGAGGCCCGGGCGCTCCTTAAAGCCATGGGTATGCCGTTCCGCCAGAAATAGGCGAAATCAGAATACGCCGTTCGGCCGAAGGAAAATTCTTCGGCCTGAACTAAAGTAAGTGCATTAGAGTGCACTTCAGCACTTTGACAATTTCATAGTTGTTTCACACACACTGCCTTCGCCGCCGGTTGTAAATCATTACAGCCGACGACAACGCAGCGATTAGCCCGACATTATTCGCCGCTGCTGCTGCCTAAGCAGATAGCGACGTTGTCTACATCACTGGCGAGGAGAGTGAACCATGCAACAAAACGGCGTTGAGGCCATACGCAACGTGGGCCTATTTGGCCACCAGGGAAGCGGGAAGACATCGCTCACCGAGGCGCTTCTCTACGTGGCCGGAGCTATTGATCGTCTGGGACGTACCGACGATGGCACCACGGTTTGTGATTTCGACACGGAAGAACAGAAGCGCCATATCAGCATTAATACGGCCATTGCCGCGCTTTTCTGGAACGACGTTAGAATAAACATCGTGGATGCACCGGGATACCTGGATTTCATCGGTGAGGTTCAGTCCGCAATGCAGGTCGTAGAGTCTGCGGTCATTGTTACCCCTGCTCAGAACGAGCCGGAGGTAGGATTTGATATTGCATGGAACACTGCCGCCGCCCGCAATTTGCCAAGGGCAGTATTTGTCAACAAGATGGACAGGGAAAATGCAGATTTTGATGGAGTCGTCACCGGTCTGCGAGCCCGATACGGAAACTGCATTGCACCTATGCAAATTCCCATAGGCGCTGGAGAATCGCTACGAGGTGTAATCGACCTCATTGAAATGAAAGCGTTTATAGGTACAGGCCGCGAAGTTGAATGCCAAGAGATTCCTCAAGACCTGTTGCCAGAAGCCCAGCGCTACCGGGAGTTGCTTGTAGAGTCGGCGGCTGAAGGCGATGACGAACTCATAGAGAAATTTCTAGGTGGAGAGACGCTGACACACGACGAAGTGGTACGGGGCCTGCACGAAGGGATTGATGCGGGAAAAGTCGTTCCGGTACTGTGCGGCAGCGCATTGAAGGATGTCGGAATGACTGATCTTCTTGACATCATTCTCCACGAGTTCCCTAACCCAACCGAAGTAGGGAAGGTCCACGGGGTTCATCCTGTTAATGGGGGTGAGGAGAGTCGTCATTGTGCCGAGACTGATCCTGTGGCCGCCATCGTTTTCAAAACTATTGCCGATCCCTTTTTGGGAACACTTAGTTACTTTCGTGTAATGTCAGGAACGATCAAACCAGGTCTAAACCTCCTCAACGCTACCTCTATGAAGGAAGAACGCCTGGGTCAGATTTATCACCCGCGAGGGAAGAACCAGGAACCTGCGCAGCAGCTGTTGGCCGGCGACATAGGCGTCACTGCCAAACTGTTGGACACACATACTGGCGACACAATTTGCGATACGGGCAGGCCAATCCGTCTTGATTTCCCCAACTATCCTGAGCCGTGTTTTGAACAGGCGATTCACGCCAAAACCAAAGTGGACGAGGATAAGATGGGGCCGGCACTTCAACGTGTTTCCGCCTCGGACCCAGCATTCCGAACGTTTCGCGATCCAGAAACTGGTCAAACGGTTATTTGCGGCGCCGGGGAAACCCATCTTGCGATTGTTGTAGAGCGCCTTCGTAAGTTTGGGTCGAATGTCGAAATCGTCGACCGCAAGGTGCCTTACCGCGAGACAATTTCAGCTAAGGCGGAAGGCCAGGGTAGACACAAAAAGCAGACCGGTGGACGTGGGCAATTTGGCGATTGCCACATTCGCATGGAACCTAATCCTGGTAAAGGCATAGAGTTTGTGGATGCAATTGTTGGTGGAAGTATACCTAGGCAGTTTATTCCAGCTGTAGAAAAAGGTATACGCCAAGCGGCCGCAACTGGTATTCAGGCTGGCTGCAACGCCATCGATATCAAGGTAACATGTTATGACGGTTCGTATCATGATGTTGACTCCTCGGAGGCAGCATTCATCATGGCCGGTATAATAGCATTCAACAGCGTCGCCCTCAAGGCTCATCCGGTTCTTCTTGAACCAATCATGACCGTTGAGGTTACGATTCCAGATGCGATGCTTGGCGATGTAATGAGTGACCTTACCAGCAAACGGGGGCGGATACTGGGAACAGAATCTACCGCGGCTGGTGTTACCGTTCTAAAGGCGTCGGTTCCTCATTCCGAAATGTTACGATACGCTATTGATCTTCGGTCTATTACAAGAGGCCGAGGTTCGTTCCGTGCGGAGGTCTCGCACTATGAAGAGACACCCGCACACATCGCGCAGCAAGTAATTGCTGAGCATCAAAAGGAGAACGGAGCTAATTAATCAGCTCTGTATTGGGAAGTCGCGAACCACAAGAAGGAGCGCGATGCACGCCTCTCCAGCGTGCAGATTCTTGGCGCGGTGGATACTCTCCACCGCGACAGGGACCAAGAACGGTCCCGATTAACAACTATAGGGAGAAACCACTTAGTGGCAAAACAGTGTCTTATTGAAAAAGCACGCCGCAAACCCAAGTTTGCAGTGCGCGCCTATACACGCTGCAATGTGTGCGGCAGGTCTCGCGGGGTGTTCCGCCGCTTTGGCCTGTGCCGCATCTGCTTCCGAGAGATGGCTCACAAGGGCCTTATTCCCGGCGTAACCAAGTCGAGCTGGTAGGAGGAGAAACCACATGGCATACACAACAGACCCCGTGGCGGACCTACTTACCCGCATTAGGAACGCAAACAGGGCTAATCACGACTCACTGGAAATCTCAAGCTCAAAGCTTAAGGTAGAGATTCTCCGCATTCTGCAGGCAGAAGGTTTTATAAAAAGTTTCGACGTAGTGAAGCAAGAGCCGCAGGACAAGATCAAGATCGTACTGAAATACGGACCTCGGCGAGAGAAGGTCATTACCAACCTGGTCCGTATCAGCAAACCAGGACTCCGACGATACTGCGGTAAGGACAATATCCCGCGTGTGTTGCGCGGGCTTGGTATCGCAATCCTGTCAACATCGAACGGCCTTATGACCGACCGCGAAGCGCGTAGGCGCGGCGTTGGCGGCGAAGTGGTCTGCTACGTCTACTGATAAAGGGGTTTACGCATGTCTAGAATTGGAAAGCACCCCATCACCCTGCCGCCAGGTGTGGTAGTAACCACCAAAGAAGACGGTGTTGTGGTGATTAAGGGCCCAAAAGGAACACTGGAGCGCAAGCTGGCGCCGGATATTACCTTCGTACAGGATGGCAACCTTCTAACGGTGCAGCGTCCAAGCGACGAGCAGGCTCATAAGGCATTGCACGGTCTCACCCGAACTCTTATGGCCAACATGGTAGAGGGCGTAACCAACGGATATACTCGGCAGCTCGAGATACAGGGAACTGGTTTCCGCGCGGCTGTGCAGGGAAATGTTCTGCAGCTCAACGTAGGATTTTCTCATTCGATAGAGGTGTGGCCGCGAGATGGCATCACCTTCTCGGTGGCGAACGATCCGGTATCTCGAAACCCTGTGGTCACCGTCACCGGCATCGACAAGGAGAAGGTCGGTCAGATGGCCGCTGAGATACGCAAGCTGCGCAAACCAGAACCGTACAAGGGAAAAGGTATTCGCTTCAAGGGCGAGTTCGTGCGACGCAAGCAGGGTAAAACCGGCGGTAAGGGCGGTAAGGGCAAGAAGTAGGCCCGCTATGGTATAATCTTTGTCTGCGCCTGAATCATATAGGCGCAGACACCCACGAGCGTTGGGTCGGTCATCCAACGCGGAGGACTTTTGTATTTAATGAAACCGCAGGAAAAAGAGCGACTTCGTCAGCGAAGGCATCGCCGCGTTCGTTCGCGTGTGTCTGGCACTGAAGATCGCCCAAGATTGAACGTTTCTAGAAGCATAAATCACATCTACGCGCAGATAATCAACGACTCAACGGGTCAGACCCTGGTGTCAGCGTCCACCGTCGAGAAATCCATGCGCACGACATTGAAAACCGGTGGTAATGTTGAGGCCGCGATCGCGGTTGGTAGCCTGGTAGCCGAGCGCGCCCTGGCGGCGGGACTTACAAAGGTTGTCTTTGACCGTGGCGGCTATAAATATCACGGCAGGGTAAAGGCCCTGGCAGACAGCGCCCGAAGTGGCGGACTGGATTTCTAGTACCCCAAGTATGCGACGGTACTAGATCCCGGCGCTAAGGAGTTAGATTTTGGCAAAGATTAACGCAGATGCTCTCAATCTTGAAGAGCGCGTAGTTCGCACCAACAAATGCCAGAAAACCACGAAGGGTGGCCGCACCATGAGCTGGAGCGCGCTTGTTGTGGTAGGCGATGGAAACGGCTATGTTGGAGCCGGTCTTGGTAAGGCACGAGCCATTCCGGATGCAATCCGAAAAGGCGTAGAGGCCGCCAAGAAAAACATCATACAGATACCAATTGTAAACGGAACGTTGCCGCACGAATGCCTTCAGAGCCACGGTGCAGCCGAGGTCCTGCTGAAACCAGCCTCCACGGGTACTGGTGTTGTCGCGGGCAGTAGCATGAGAACGGTACTGGAACTTGCGGGTGTACACGACGTCCTTGGCAAGTCACTTGGCAGTACCAATCAGGTAAACATCTGCTGGGCCACCATGAAGGCTCTCTCTAGCCTCCGCACGGCAAAGGATGTAGCAGACCTGCGAGGCACGACGGCTGAAACTTTGCAGCCCTGGCTCAACAAGCAGTCGGAGGATAGTCATGGCGAGTAAGCTGAAGATTACACTCGTAAAGAGCGTCATCGGGTATGAAAAAAGCCAGGGAGCTACCGTACGCTCTTTGGGTCTACATCGCATACGACACACAGTTGTTCAGGACGACTGCCCAGTTATAAGGGGCATGCTGCACAAGGTCCGCCATCTTGTAGTCGTAGAACCAGTACAGGAATAGCAGTGGAGCGGTCTCATTGGCCGCCATCAGATAGAGGCTAACATTAATGACAATTTGCGTACATACGCTTAAACCGGCTGAAGGGTCAACCCACCGTCGCAAACGCGTGGGCCGTGGCCTGGGCTCCGGGCACGGTAAGCAGGCTACCCGAGGCCACAAAGGGAATAAGGCCCGAGGCCAGATCAACCCTAACTTTGAGGGTGGTCAGACCCCGCTGCATCGACGACTTCCCCAACTGCGCGGCTTCAAGCCGGTCAATAAAAAGATTTACTCCCTTATCAACGTTGGCGCACTTCAGGCCCAATTTGAAGATGGTGCCGTGATAACACCAGATCTTCTTGTAGAGCGTGGTATTCTGCGAGACCTTCACCACGGCCTCAAGGTGCTTGGAGGTGGCGAGGTAACTCGTAAGTTTACTGTGCACGCCAACAAGATCAGTGAGTCAGCACGCGAAAAACTTAAGGCGGCTGGCGGTAAAGTGGAGATCCTGGAGAACGTTTAGCAATGATTGAGAAGCTGATTGCAGCTTGGCAGATACCTGACGTAAAACGCCGCATTCTATTTGTACTTTTAATGTTTGCGATCTTTGCCGTTGGAGCACACATTCCGGTACCTGGCGTCAACCCGAATCAGATAAGTGGGTTTATGTCTCAGACATCAACGAACAACCTGTTCGGGCTCATCAACGCTTTCTCTGGAGGTGCGCTGCGTCGCTTCTCAGTATTTGCAATGGGTATTGCTCCCTACATCAACGCGTCTATCATTGCGCAAATGATGACGATGGCCATTCCAAAATGGCGAGCGATTGAGCAGGAGGGCGAAGCAGGTCGCAAACGAATTGCGGCCTACACCCGCGTTGGTTCGATCGTGCTCGGCGTGGTGCAATCCATTGGAATGTTACTGCTGTTCCGCCAATTTTCCATCGTTCTTGCGCCAGGCGAAGAGCTTGTAATTATCGTAACCCTAACAGCCGGATCTACGTTTCTCTTGTGGCTGGGTGAACAGGTTACAGAACACGGTGTAGGCAATGGCGTATCGTTGGTGATCTTCGCTGGTATCATGCTCAGCATGCCCAGCTACATCGCTGGGATTTTTCAGTCCATTCGAGAAGGTGTAGCCTGGATCAACGGTGTCTTTCTTGTGGTTGCATTCGTCGCGATGGTTGTGTTGGTAGTGTACATCACTCAGGGTACGCGTAGAATTCCGGTAATGCATTTTAAGCGCGTCGTAGGGCGCGGACAGACCCAAGGAGGCAGTTCCTTCCTTCCCATTAAGGTCAATTCTGCCGGTGTTATCCCCATTATCTTCGCCATCTCCCTTATGCTGCTTCCTGCGACACTCATGAACGCTGTCCCGGCTTCGGTAGGTTCGCTACTCTATGAGGCAAAGCATTGGCTACTCAAATTGCAGCCCGGTGAAAACTGGTGGTCGACAGCATTTTATGCTCTTCTCGTCGCATTATTCACCTATTTTTACACAGCAATTGTCCTACCCGTTGAGGATATGGCAGACAATCTAAATAAGGGCGGCAGTTACATTCCTGGTATAAGAATGGGTAAACCAACGCTCGATTACCTCGAAACAGTGGTATCACGAATTACTTTCGCCGGTGCCGTATTCCTCTCGTTCATCGCTGTCATGCAGTACGTAGTTCCCAACTGGACCGGATTTTCTTCGTTTACGCTCATTGGCGGCACTTCGCTGCTAATTCTAGTAGGTGTCGCCATTGAAACCATGCAGGCAATTGAAGCTCAGCTGCTAATGCGCAACTATGAGGGCTTTATTAAGAAAGGACCTCGCTCGCCGCAGATTGGACAGTAGGGTTGGTTTCTGCCCGATTTACGACTGGCGTCGTATTTTAGAAGGCGCACGTCCATGATACTGGTATTACTAGGACCACCAGGTGTAGGCAAGGGCACACAGGGAGCACGAATTTCTGTGCACTACGATGTGCCTACAATCTCCACCGGTGCTATGTTTAGAGATGCAGTAAATCGTGGCACAGAGCTGGGGCGAACGCTCCAGCGCTACCACATTGACCGCGGTGAATACGTTCCAGACGAAGTTGTAGTGGGTGCGGTGCGCGAGCGGATCTTGCAACCAGATTGCAAGGCGGGATTTCTTTTAGATGGCTTCCCCCGTACCGCTCCTCAGGCTCTCGCATTACAGGAAATGCTTGACCACGAGTGCCTGAAACTTAGCGGCTGTCTAGACTTTGAAGCACCCCTGGATATGCTTGTAGATCGTTTTGCGGGCAGGCGAGTTTGCCCCAAGGATGGTACAACCTACCATCTCACCACGCAACCACCGAAGCATCCTGGACTGTGCGATGTTTGCGGTGCGGAGCTGGTCGTACGGCCGGACGACGCCCCCGATGTGGTGCGTAGGCGTCTGGAAGTCTACGAGGACAAAACGGAGCCGCTTATCTCTTTCTATCGTGAACGCGGTCTCCTCTATATTATTGATGCCAGCCCAGAACCGGAGACCATTTTCAGTCAAGTAATCTCGGTACTTCAGCGGGTCAGGCGTAAGTCAGGTGAAAGTCGCGTTGGGGAGGAAATTTGAACAGATTGTTGAATAAGCGGCGCCGCACAGCAACGCAGGTCGATCCACGGGTGCTAAAAACTCCCGCTGAGATTGAGAAAATGCGCGCCGCAGGTATTCTTGCCCGCAAAGTCATTGAAACGATCATGGTAGAAGCCTGCGCCGGTATGACAACAGGCGATATTGAAGACCGTGCTGCAGAGATTATTGCTGCAGGCGGTGGAACCTCTCCTTGCCTGGGATACGCTCCACCTGGCCACCCGCCCTATCCTGCCTGGACCTGCACCTCGGTAAATGAAGAGATCGTACACGCCATCCCTGGGCAGAAGAAGCTTCAGAATGGCGATCTCTTTACGATGGACTGCTGCGTCACACTGGATGGCTTTGTAGCCGATACGGCTGTAACAATTCCCATAGGGGTGGTGACTCCCGAAGCCCAGCATCTGCTGAAAATAACCGAAGAAGCCTTAACCATCGGCATTAAGCAAGCGAAACCGGGAAACACTACGGGTGATATTGGCTGGGCGATACAAAAACATGCAGAGGCGAATGGTCTAAGTGTTGTACGCGAGTTGCATGGCCATGGGGTTGGACGCGCGATGCACGAAGGTGCAATAGACGTACCAAACTACGCCATGCCGGGTACCGGTATACTATTAGTGCCGGGAATGACATTCGCTATTGAACCCATGTTCAATTTAGGAACAAAGCAGATACGTACCCTGAAGGATGGCTGGACTATTGTAACAGCAGACGGTAAACTTTCAGCCCACTTCGAACACACTATAGCTATTACGGCCAGCGGTTGCCGCATACTAACCGGCGCGCAAAATAGTAGCGCGCTTTAGAGGAGATATTCAGCCTATGCCACCACCACGAAAACCAGTCGGACCCGGAAGGCCCGCAGGTGGACCGCGGCGCGGACCTGCGCCGGCACCTGCAGCAAAGCGCCCACCACCCCGCCCTGCACCCGAGCAGAGCGGTAAGGAAGAGGGCATTCAAATTGAAGGCATTGTGACCGAACTCTTGCCCAACGCCATGTTCCGCGTTGAAATTCCAGTTGGCGACCAGAAGAAGACAATCCTCGCCCACATTGCCGGCAAGATGCGCCAGAACTATATTCGTATCCTCATGGGGGACCGTGTACAGGTGGAGTTGTCACCCTATGATTTGGAACGAGGCCGCATCGTCTACCGCTTCAAATAAGTGCAACATCAGGTTCCGATAGGACTTTCTGAAGCAAAAACGCGAAATCCTCGTGCGATTGGTTATGCCTCAAGATTTTTGGGGTATACTATCGTGTTTGCCGTTAGCCAGTTAGGAGGGTTACCCCGTTGAAAGTTAGAGCATCGGTTAAGAAGATATGCGATAAGTGCAAAGTAATTCGCCGCGAAGGCGTTTTGCGCGTTATCTGCGTGAATCCAAAGCACAAACAGCGCCAGGGCTAGTGGGCATTCCGCTTTTGCGGTCTGTTCCAAAGGAGGATCGGTTTGGCACGTATTGCAGGCGTGGACCTTCCACGCGACAAACGCATAGAATACGCGCTCACCTACATCTATGGTGTCGGGCTTACCAGCGCACGGGACATTGTTGCACGCGCGGGCATCGACCCCAGAACGCGGGTGCGTGACCTCACAGAAACCGAGGCATCTCGAATTCGAGAGATCCTCGAGCGTGATTACCGGGTTGAAGGCGATCTACGTCGCGAATTTCAACTCAGCATCCGCCGTCTGATGGAGATTGGCTGTTACCGAGGTATCCGTCATCGCCGAGGTCTGCCAGTAAGGGGACAGCGAACCAAGACCAATGCGCGGTACCGAAAAGGTCCGAGACGTGCGGTCGCCGGTAAGAAGAAACCTAAGAAGTAGGAGAGCAGCATGGCAAATAAGCAGTCTACTCGTGCGGGAGCCAACAGGCCCAAGTCGCGCGAAAAGAAGAACGTTGCCGAGGGCATCGCCCATGTGCAGTCAACGTTCAACAACACACTGGTCACCGTAACCGACCGAAACGGAAACACTCTGTCGTGGGCTAGCTCCGGCAGCGTCGGCCTGTTTAAGGGTACGCGAAAAGGTACGCCCTTTGCAGCTCAAGTTGCGAGCGAGCGAGCAGCGCGTGCTGCCATGGAACATGGCCTCCGCCGTGTAGAGGTGTACGTGAAGGGTCCAGGTTCCGGCCGCGAAACGGCCATTCGCGCACTGCAGAGCGTTGGGCTTGAGGTTACTTTAATCAAGGATGTAACCCCTATTCCCCACAACGGCTGCCGCGCACCAAAGCGTCGCAGAGTTTAATCAGCATTTTAACAAACGTTGGCATGGGTCAACCATAGTCAGGTGCAGGGGTGGACGACACAGCGTATTCTGCGTAAACACCCGACGGTGCTTAGATGTTTCTCTAACGCCGCCTGTCACTTGTCGGCAACGTACATTTAGACGCCCACAAGGAGCATCGTAAACAAGAATGGCAGATAATCACGACCCCAGGTGCCGGCAGTGCCGGCGCGAGGGAGTTAAACTCTTTCTAAAGGGTGATAAGTGCTACACGAAGTGTACACTTGATAAAAGTAAAGACGGCAAGACCAAATGGCGCGATAAGCCACCCGGGTGGGGCAGCGCCGCTAGTCAGCAAAATTCCAACTTTCAGAAAAAGATCACCGAATACGGTCAGGAACTCCGCGAAAAGCAGAAGCTTCGCCGTATCTATCGAGTGTTGGAAAAGCAGTTCCGCAACTACCTTTCAGAAGCGCAACGGCTGCCCGGTGTTACCGGTGAGAACCTTTTAAGACTTCTTGAGTTGCGCCTGGATAACGTAGTATATCGACTTGGCCTCGCTTCCTCGCGAGCTCAGGCTCGGCAACTCGTTACCCATCGACACTTTACAGTCAATGGCATCAGGGTTAACATTCCCTCCTACATTGTACAGGCAGGGGACGTCATTGGCGTTCACGAAAGCATGGCTCGCAACGGTGGTATCAAGGAAGCACGAGAACGTATCCATAAGCGTTTCTTACCAGAATGGCTCGAAATCAACACGACTTCTCTTGAAGGACGCGTACTTTCGCTGCCAGAAAGAGCCCAGATTGATACCAACATCCGCGAACAGCTCATTATCGAATTCTACTCGCGCTAAGGTGTAATTTGCCGGGCCATCCGTTTAATGTGGCCTGGAAACAAGGAGAGTGAAATATGTACGAACACCCGAACATCCAGACGCGCGAAGCTACCAGCACCTACGGTAAGTTTGTGGTAGAGCCTCTGGAACGAGGGTACGGCGTAACTCTTGGTAACTCGCTGAGAAGAGTGCTGCTGTCATCCATACCAGGAGCAGCGATCACCTATGTGCAAATTGACAAGGTGCTGCACGAATTCTCCACGATTCCGGGGGTAAAGGAAGATACCACAGAGTTACTTCTTAACCTTAAGGAAGTGGCTGTCAAAATCCTTCACAGCCCTGGCAGTGCACCCAGCACCGAGTCAAGAACCCTCACGGTGAACAAATCTGGCTCTGGCAAGGTGACGGGCGCCGATATAGAATGCCCCGCGGACGTGGAGATCGTAAACCCGGAGGTGTATCTCGCATCCATCTCCGACGACAACGCTTCGCTTTGCATGGAGCTTACAGTGGGTATCGGGCGTGGCTATGTTTTGCCTGACCGGCTAGAGGGTCGCAAAAACATTAGCATTGGCACCATTCCGATTGGTGCAGCGTTTACCCCGGTGCGCAAAGTTAACTTCGTAGTGGAAGCAACTCGCGTGGAGTCGGATACCAATTACGAGCGGCTCGTGCTTGAAATATGGACCAACGGCGCTATATCCCCTGGTGAAGCGATGTCATCGGCAGCTAGAATCTTGCTCGATTACTTCAAGCGATTTGCTGACTTTGAGGATGCGGGTTCCACCGCGATGCTGGCCCTGGAAGATGACGTGACGCCCGGCATTGAGTTGGCTCCTAATGTGCGCAACTCGCGTATTGAGGAGCTTGATTTTGGAGTGCGAACCTACAACTGCCTTAAAAAGGCCAGCATCTTTACAATTGCTGACCTGGTCAACTATCAGGAAAGCGACCTAATGCAGATTCGCAATTTCGGCCGCAAATCGTTGGCTGAGGTTCGTGAGAAGCTGGCGGAACTGGGACTTACCCTGCGCGGTGGCGCAACGGTCGATCTGGGCAACCTTGAAGGTGACTCAGACGGCGACAACGACTGAAAGGATATAATTAATGCGTCATCGTAAGGCATATCGTAAATTTGGGCTGCCCAGCGATCAGCGCCGGGCACTACTCAAGAGCCTCACACGCAATTTGTTGCTTAACGACAGGATTCTGACAACCGAAACTCGCGCTAAAGAGATTCAACCTATCGTCGAGAAACTAGTAACCATGGCCCGAAAGGGTGGTAAGGATGCATCGGTTGAGATGCAGCTACACACACGCCGAATGGTGCGACGGTTTGTAGACAGCAATATCGACGAATTTGTGCGAGATCCCGATCACAAAGGCCCTAAGGGTGGTGCAAAGATCGCGCGAAACCCCTACTACGTCGTACCACGCCTTTTCGAGGTAATCGCCCCGCGGTATACCGACCGGCCAGGCGGTTACACACGCATAACCAAGGTTGGTTTCAGACGTGGAGATGCAGCGCCACTCGTACTTCTCGAGTTTGTGGAGGGTAATGAAGTAGCGCCAATGGAAGAGGTCGTCACTGCTTCCTCCGAAGGACGCAAGAGTCTATTCGGCTTGGGTCGACGCCGTAAGTAGGCAGGATCATCCCGAACGTTTCCATGCAGGCTGAGGATACCTTTCGGTTAACGGTTGAGTACGATGGAACCGACCTCGCAGGTTTCCAGGCGCAGCGCGCGGTTCGCACGGTTCAAGGCGAGTTGGAACGTGCTATTGAGAAGCTGCTAGGGGCGCCTGCCAGGGTAACCGGCGCAGGACGAACGGATACCGGCGTTCACGCGCTGGGCCAGGTGGTAAGCTTTCGATGCTACTCACGGGTGCCGGTGGAACGCCTAGCGGCAGCGCTCAATGGTACGCTTCCGCGAGACATAAGTGTGAGGTTTGCGCAGATAGTGCCAGATACCTTTAACGCAAGGTTTTCGGCTACCGCGAGACGGTACTGCTACCTTACGCTGAATAGTGATCAGCGCTCTGCGCTGCATAGCAGGTTCACTGCACAGTGCGCCAGGCCACTTGATATTGGTGCAATGCGAGAAGCCGCAGAGTGGCTTACGGGTGAACAGGACTATGCCTCGTTTGCAACGCAGGCCGTACCGGGTGAGCCAACGTTCCGGTACGTTCGCAGAATACAGTTGCGCAAACGTGGGAATCTGGTACTGCTGCACATAGAGGCGAACGCCTTTCTACGTGGCATGGTACGTGCAATAACCGGCACACTTTGGGAAGTGGGCTTGGGCAAACGACCGGCGGCATCTATGCCAGCACTTCTGGCTAGCAGGGATAGACGGCTTGCGGGAGTGGCTGCTCCTGCAAAGGGATTGTGTCTTGTTGGAGTTCGGTATGGTGACACGACGGCCCAGAGCTGGCGTAATCCGATTAATATCAAGAGCTAAAATCTGAAATTACGCCTGAAACATGGCGCCTGATTGATTGAGGAGACTGAAATGAAAACAACCGTGTCCGCACGGGTTGAGGATATGGAGGCCGGGCGCGTCTGGTACGTGATGGACGCGGCGGACCAGCCACTAGGCAGGCTCGCAGTGGAGGCAGCGAAAGTCCTCCGCGGCAAGCACAAAACCATTTTTACTCCGCACGTTGATACTGGCGACTACGTCATCATCATCAACGCTGATAAAGTGGCACTCACGGGCAAGGGCAAGGCCGGCGAGCAGATCTATCACCACAGTGGTTGGCCTGGCGCACTTAAGTCTGTAGCCCGCATGCGGGAGTTAGAACGAAGCCCGGAGGATGCCATTCGCCGAGTCGTGCGCGGTATGGTTCCCCACAACAAGCTGGGTGATGCTATAATTAAAAAGTTAAAAGTATACCGAGGTGACCAGCATCCACATGCAGCACAGAAGCCTGTGCCGTTTGTTGGTAACCCAAGCCTGAAGGGAGATGAATAGTGGCCGAGGCAGTTCGCTACTACGGTACCGGTAAGCGTAAAGACGCGGTTGCCCGGGTTTGGTTGCAACCTGGTACGGGCAAGGTAACGATTAATGATCGATTAGCCGAAAAGTACTTAGGGCGTCGAGTATTGGCGCACCTCATTCATCAGCCGTTCCGCATTACCGATACCGCTGGTCACTATGATGTCGTCGCTCATTGCCACGGCGGTGGGCTTTCGGGACAAGCCGGCGCGGTAAGGCATGGTATAGCAAAGGCTCTGCTAGAGGTGAACCCCGAGCTGCGGCCCGGTCTACGCCGCACCGGCATGCTAACCCGTGACCCGCGCGTTAAAGAACGCAAGAAATATGGGCGGAAGAAAGCAAGACGAGGCTTTCAGTTCAGCAAGCGCTAAACCGCCGGATGGAGTCGGATGTACGATAACCTGTCTCCAGATACTAACAGACCCTGTCGCAGGAGGTTACTTTCTGCGGCGGTGGTCTGTTTGTGCTTTGTACCGATTAGCATGCCCACGCGCGCCGATACGAGCATAACCATCGACTTGCCACCTTCGAAGGCAGCAGTACAGCGCGCCCATGACCTGGCGGAGGCGGCGCTCAAGCGTAAGCAGGCCGCTGCTGCTTCTGCCCGAAGGCATAATTACGGCGACCTTCCATCACGAGGGAATGAAACTCGTAATATTGTGGTGGGAAAACTTGGAGAAATAGTAGCAACAGCGGCAATTCACCGCAATCCCGCCTGGAACAGCCGCACGCTCTGCTCTGCCCCGTCGGGAACGTACATTGCGATTAAGGCCCAGTCGGGTAGTTGGGATGGTATCCTTATGGAGGATGGTACCATTGGATGGCTGCAGGACGTAAATGTTCAGCATATGGACGGCTCTGCTGTGCTCGCTCAGACGCCTCTGGTGCAGCTGGATTCTATCGCAGAACGCAAAGACACGTTTCCGCACGGCACCTCTCCCCTCTTCGACAGCTCACCTTACAAGCTCATGCAGATCGCCTATGGGTTCCTGGGTGTCCCTTACGAATGGGGAGGTAATACTCATGCGGGTATTGATTGCTCGGGGTTTGTAAAGCGCGTCTTCACTGCCCTGGGATACGAATTGCCCCGCACCGCCGACGAGCAGATAGACGTGGGTATCCCGATACTGCCAAGCGAATTGCGATGCGGCGACCGCCTATATTTCGAACTAAGCAGAGATGGCAGCCGGGTAAAACACACAGGGATCTACCTAGGGAACGGGTATTTCATCCATTCTTCTGTAACGCGGCACGGCGTTGCTATCAGTAATTTGTCTACCCCAATCTGGCGCGATCTATTCGTCTGCGCTCGCCGCTAGGTAGCACGGCTAGGGTCCGCAGAACCTATGTCCCTTCAGTGACGCAACAGGCTTTGGTCCGCACCCCCGTAGCGACTGAACGCTCTTCCCCTGGCAAACGACCAGGGCACACTACCCACCATCCACCGTTGCGCGACCATTACGACAATCATAGTGACCAACTCCGAAAAGAGGATTCGCATAGAGCGGCTCGACCATCTACCCCTAGGTAACTTGGACGCTGTGTTAGGGAGTCTGTTCCCTGCTTCTGGCACTTCTAATGGCGGTCAACAGACCGGGTATGGTGTGAGGTGCAACCGGGTGATCTGTAAACGCCTGCTGCAAATACGGCCACCAATGGTAGGCGGTGAGGTAAGACAGGTCGAAAATCATCCACCCCTCACTAGAACGCGAGGCCTCTTGAAGCGCGGAGATAAGCCTGTGCGGATGCCCTTCGTAAAACGGTACGTACAGCCCCGGATAGATCATCGTACCGCTATCTACTGCACGATTGGCTATCTGCACGTTATACTCCACAGTAGACTGCTCATCCTTGCCCAGCCGTCTCGCCTCATTCATGGTGATTGTGGGGTAGTAACACCCAGGTGAAAGCCAGCTCGTTGTTTCTGCATATCCGGTTGAAGGATAGTTGGGTGTAAACCACGAGAAGCGCAATTTTGTATCTGGACTGCCCCAGTTTACACCCACCACGTAGTACCCCGGGTACCAGCTGCCAACATATGCTCCCAATGGAAGTCCCGGCTTTACCTGGTGCAGGGTATTTGCTACATCAGCCACCATATCCTGTATGGTTCTGGCCCGAAACTCCAGCCATTTGTCGAACAACGGTCCTCTAATCATGCTTGCCCCTGGACGTGATGGAAACTGGATAATATCCTGCGGCCAGCGTGATACTGGAGCGCCAATGTACTGCTCAAAGGCATGACGCTCTGCATCGCTGAAGTCGTTGAGAAGGTCAGCATAACGGCACCGGTCAAGCACCAGGCCGTCAATATCATAGTTGGCCGCTATCTCATGAACCATGTTGAGTTCATACTGCCGCACCTCGGGGTTTAAAGGATCTACAAAACAGGCGACCTTCTCGCCAGGAGCGTCTGCCACGGGCAGCAGCGACGTGCGCATATCATAACGCACAGGTTCACCAGGATAGAGGTCCTGTTGCACCCACCTCTTGTCTTCGTCTCGGTGCATGGTCAGTAACGTACCGTGTTCGGGAGCCGAGAGCGGGACTCCATCCAGGAGGCCGCTGTCAACAATCCCGGAAACCTGGCCCGCGTCATTTACCTCTACGTTCAACTGCTCGCCTACGGAAGTACTTTGAGGAAGCTTTTCATCACCGGTACTCTCAAGGCCCACCATCCCTGACGGCGCCTCGCTTCGAACGTCGTCGCCTGAGGCGAGTAACTCAGGCAGTGCGTCATTGCCTGGCTCTCCTTCAGCGCGAATGGCCAATCTGTTCCCTGCCGGAGTCACCAGCCCACGCTCCATGCTATACGTTATCGACTGCCACGATGGATGCTGATATGCTGGGCCAACCTGAAAATATTTGTGCCCTTCACTCAGCAGGTTCACGTCGGCATCCACCTGAATTCCGACTTTGTGAGCGGCCGTGATGAACGCTGCTAACACGTCGAAATCGGGTACATTGTGGCCTTCCCAACTAGCCAGTCGTGGTGCGAATGCACTGTGGTAGAGTACCTGGCCCGATATCGGCTTAACATCGAGGATGATCGTATTGATGCCAGAACTCAGGCAATGCTGCACGATGTTCTGCACACCTGCCACAGTTGTGGTGTAGGGCACCAGCTCCGTTTTGCCGTTGACTAATTCCGGCCGCGTAAGATTTGCAGTACCATCAATCCACAACATCCTGGCCTGCGCTCCGAGAAGCAGGCTCATGCGATGTGCGAGGCGCCCTGCGGCCTGTGCGTGGGCAACTGGCTGAATAAGGGGCAGTAGTACACCACAGTAGCATAGTGGGGAAATTCGTAATAATCTCACGGTTGTGAAGCGGTTCCTTTATTGCAAGTACCGAGCATCATGCTCATCAGTGCAACTATACCTATTA
>JAJYCW010000186.1 GCA_021777995.1 bacterium | reverse complement strand
CAGCGCATTCGTACGTCGGCGGGAATATCGTCGCCTTTCGTTTGTCCCACTAGTGGATGCAAGAGTAGGCCGTCAACCATCTCTAGTGCGACTTTTTGCAAGTATTCGTGGGCACGATGAACTGGGTTACGCGTTTGGAAGCCCACTACTGTCTGCCAGCCACGTTCTGCAAATACTGCCCTGGTTTGTGCCGGTGAAAGGTAGTACTCCGGGAAATCGTCGTGCACGGGTAGCTCTAAAACAGTTATTTCACCGCCCACCAATATCTCCGGCTGAGAATAGAGCGATGCCACACCCGGGTGCGCCTGTTCGGTTGTGCCATATACGTTAGCAGCCTCGGCCTCGCGGTCGTAGGTGTAGATATCGCGCACGGTAATGATCGCTACCAGGACGCCGCTTGGGGAGACCAATGCCGCATCACCATCAAGCTTTAGTTCTTTAGATTTCTCGGCGGTTACGGCCAGTGTTATCGGAATAGACCACGGCAGCCCGTTTGCAAGACGTAAGTCGTGCACAACGGAATGGTAGTCACTACGGGTAAGAAATCCCTGCAACGGGCTTGCCGCGCCCGTAGCAATCAGCTCGATATCGCTTATCTGTCGGGCGTCTAGTTCGATTACGGGCAAATTAGCCGCCTTGGATCGCAAACTGGCTGCTTCCGCCTCGTTGGCGAATCGATTAATAAGAGTGCCGCCATGCGGCGCAATGGTTGTAGCTGCGGCTGCTTTGGCCTCGTGAACTGCGGTCATATACACGCTGCTCCTTTATAATGTTGACTATTCTGGTCTACAAAGTTAGGTATTCAACATTGTACCACCATCACGGTGATGTGGTCAAGAAACTTCGCCGTTACTTTCATTTAATTTCGTATCGAACGTCTGGTGCTAGAGGATGCAGGGAGCAATTCAAGATGGGCTTGCGTTTGACTGCTGGATTTTTCATCGGTCGTGACCGTAGTGCGAAATGCATGGGCCGAATTGCAACGGCCTTTCCTCACTAACCGGTACCGACGACTCTGTTCGCGCTGCTTTAGGGCCTGGCTTTGCGCAGGTGCATACCAATGAGCCCAGCACTTGCGCTAGGTGCGAAATTTGCATCCGAATGCAAACGCAATGTGGGTGCGTGATTTACCTCGGCTACGGATTGTTGACACGGTCTTGATTTGCGAAGCATAATAGCCGATGTACCCCAATAACAGTCGCTAACCGGAATAACTATGCAATGAGCCACGAGATAATTGGCAGAGTTTTGAAGGATCGGCGCACCAAGAACCTTACCCGAAGGCTGCGCCCTGGCGACATTGCGCTGATTTACCACTCAGATCTGGACATTACCTCCGCATATAACCTCGTGGAATGCAGAGTTGCAGCGGTTATAAATGCGCAAAAGTGCATTACAGGAAAGTATCCAAATGGCGGCCCTACAATCCTGATTGATGCGGGTATACCGGTGTACGATAATGCGGGATTTGAGGCCTTCAGCAGTATTCCCGAAGGAACACAGTGCAAAATAGTAGGTAATACCATCTATTACGGCAATGAAAAGTCGATAACAGTGTGTCAGCTTACCAGGGAGTTGGTTGAGGAGGAGCTTGCTGGAGCCAGAGCAAACCTTCATGTTGAATTAGACCATTTTGCCCGTAACACCCTGGAGCACCTCGCTAACGAAGAGTGGTTGTTGTATGACCCTGTTGAAACACCCGTACTAAAGACACAGTTTAACGATCGACACGTGATGATTGTAGTTCGCGGGCATGGATATAAAGAGGATCTTGCCATGCTCAGCGAGTATCTACGAGATGTGCGCCCTGTTCTGGTTGGAGTAGACGGAGGTGCTGATGCTCTTCTGGAGGCTCGACTGCAACCTCATGTTATTCTTGGCGATATGGACAGCGTTTCCGATACAGCATTAACCTGTGGTGCAGAGCTAGTGGTGCACGGATACCCGCACGGAGACAGTCGCGGTGTGCCGGGCATGGAAAGGTTGAATGCATTGGGTATACCTGCCTCTGTGCTTCATTCCGCCGGGACAAGCGAGGACGTCGCCATGTTGCTTGCCGATGCGCTAGGCGCCCGCCTGATTGTTGCAGTGGGTACTCACTTCTCGCTCGAAGAATTTCTGGATAAAGGCCGCAATGGCATGGCTAGTACGTTTCTCACCCGACTGAGGATCGGTTCGCGCCTTGTGGATGCCAAAGGAATTGCCCGCTTGTATGAGGGGCAGCGTATTCGCCTTCGTGATTTTGCCCTCATTTTGCTAGCCGCCGCATGCCCCATAGTTGCTGTTATATTCATAACGAACCCGGGACGCGCTATTTTGCAATTTGTGGATGTTTGGCTGCGCTACCACTTTCACTAAGCTGTTTCGTATCGCTTGGAGGACAATTTGGGACCAGGTTTTAAATATCACGTTGCAACTATTGCCGCTATCTTCTTTGCGCTTACGGTTGGCCTAGTTGTAGGCAGCCTCACAGTATCTCCCCGATTGGTGCATGGGTACGAAGGAGCTCTCAAAGGTTTGCGAACAACCCTTAACCAGGACATTAACGAGAAGAGTGCGGAGATTGCTAGGTGTAAAGAGGGCCTGCATGCCATTTTGCCGGTGGCGCTTAAGCATAAACTAACAGGTGCCAACGTCGTGGTTCTAATTACCGGCCACTATTCAGATACGGTCTCTTCTGTTAATGATGCCCTGCACATGGCAGGTGCGCATGTAGTAGGCGCCATAACGATGGCAGATCCCATGATCAGCCAGGGGCAGGGGCTTAAGGATGCTATTTCGCAACTGCGCTCCGACTATCCGGATGCGCCGCAGACCTTAGCAGGTTTAATTGCGCGCTTCGACCGCGCTATCGCCTTCGGCGATGACCCGCAAACTGGTATAATTGCGGCTATGCAAAAGGCCGGACTGTTAAATATCACCAGCAGTGCGTACGATGGGTCGCCCGCTAAATTTGTCGTTATTTTGGGTGGCAGTAGGGGGCTGCACCCTGACAGAGTGCAGGACCTTGATATTCCCATAGTGCAGGACTTGAAGGGAATTAATGTGCGGGTGGTGGTTGCGGAACCTGTAGACGCGGCAATATCCGATGTACCAACCTACCAGGCAGAGAATATTAGCGTGACAACAGTAGATGACGTGGATACTTCCATCGGTCAATTTAGCCTCGTTTACGGTTTGCTGGGCTCAAGCAACAACTACGGCGAAAAGCCAGTGGCTCACGCTCTTACTCCCACGCCCGCTTCACCTGAGGACCAGGGTGCGGTAGGACAATGATGATCTCTGTAGTAGTACCCGCATACAATGAACATGAGCGTATTGTCAAAACCCTTGCTGGCATTGCAGCCCTACCATTTGACAAGGAGGTTATTGTAGTAGACGACGGTTCACGCGACGATACTGCGCTCATTGCGGAGGAATCGGGAGCCGATACCGTTCTTCGTGTTCCGCATGGCGGTAAGGGGCGGGCGCTTCAGGCAGGTTGCAAGGTGGCGCAGGGAAGCGTTGTTCTACTGCTCGACGCTGACCTTGGTGAGTCTGCAGCGTATGCCGGTGCTTTAATAACTCCATTGGTTGACGGTGCGGCAGATATGACGATAGCGATTTTGCCTGGTAACGGCAAGAAGGGTGGCGGATTTGGAATGGTTGTTCGGCTTGCCCGCCTGGGCATTCGCCTCTATACGGGAAGGAATACCCGTGCACCACTGAGTGGGCAGCGAGCGATAAAGCGTGAACTGCTGGAAAGCGTTGGCGGATTCGAGGACGGCTGGGGTGCGGAAGCTGCCCTTACAATACTTGCCCTTACGGCAAATTTCCGAGTTTTAGAAGTAGAGTGCAATCTGAAGCACCGAGTAACGGGTAGGTCTGTTAGCGATATTCTTCATCGTTGTAGCCAATTCAAAGACCTGCTCCTCACGCTCATTACCCTTCGAGGTCGCGTTCGCGCACTAAAAATCACAGGGGCCATACGATGATTAGATGGCTACCTTCTGTTACGGGTATCCTTCTCCTCATCTTCCTTATGAGCGGGGTTGAAGCCGTTTTACTTAAAGCGCGTATGATTAAGCCAAATTACAAAGGCAAGGTTATTGTGCACGGGTATGGAGTTGTATCGCTAATCTGGGCAGTTGCCATCTATATTTTACTTATGGTGCTGTTTCAACAGGCGCGTTGGGAATTACCTGTATGGACGCTAGTGATTGGCCTTTTCGGCCTGTTGGGCCTTGCAGATGACATATGGGGCGACGCAGAGAGTAGAGGGTTCAAGGGTCATCTTCGTGCCCTCGTCAAGCAGCACAGGGTTACCACAGGATTGATTAAGGCAGTTGGTGGTATTGCAGTTGGCGTAACGGCAGGTTTAATGCTCTGGCGATCTTCACCAATCCATGCGATAGCCGCGGGGATTGAGATTGCGCTGTGTGCGAATGTCTTTAATCTGTTAGACTTACGCCCGGGAAGGGCCGGTGCCATCTTCCTGGTCGCCGCTATTGCCCTAGCC
>JAJYCW010000071.1 GCA_021777995.1 bacterium | reverse complement strand
AAACTCGCCATAAAGATCGTGGCCGTATTGAGTTGAGTCTTGGGCTATTAGGTTTAGTTCAACAGCACCTTGTTCGGCAAGCATACGGGCTTCAGCAAGGATTTTCTCCTCTGGTTTGCTAACGTGCTTACCGCGAAAGGATGGAATGCTACAGAACGTACAGGCGTGATCGCAGCCTTCCGAAATCTTAAGGTAGGCGGACCATGGAGAGCCCATCCTTACCCTCGTGGGTACGTCTAGCCACTGATGATGAGGCTTTGCATCGGCTCGTACCTCATTGGTCTTGTTTTCCAGCGCATCTAAAACAACGCTGGTAATGTTCTGGGTGGTACCCGTACCCATAAATGCATCAACGTCTGGAAGGTCCGCGGCTAACTCTTCGCGGTAGCGCTGCGGTAAGCAGCCTGTAACGATGACCTTGTCGATCTCACCTGACCGCTTGCGCTGCAAAGCGGCCTGAATGGTGTCAACGGATTCCTGACGCGCCGACTCGATAAAACTACAGGTGTTAATAATAACTACGCGGGTCCCTTTGGCTACTGTGGAGGGTGAGGAGGTATGGTTGACCAGAAAACCTTTCTGGTGTAATAGTCCCAGCATCTCTTCACTGTCGACCTCATTTTTGGAACAACCCAGGCTAATGAGGCTAACTGAAGTCGATTCCTTGGTCATGCGTCCTATGGTACCCATTCATAATTTAACACGAATTCCGATTAAGCTATTATACCCTATACGGAAAACTCAGGTTGAACCACGGGCACTACCTGAGGCTGAGAAACGGCTCGCCGACTTCAACGCTCATGTGGGTTACTAAAATTACGCAGAATCATATCGAGAAGCCGGATTTTTTCTTGACAAACCGCTTAGCGTATGCCAAAATAATTGCCGTTATGATCCCCGCTAGCTCAATGGCAGAGCGTTCGGCTGTTAACCGAAATGTTGGTGGTTCGAGTCCACCGCGGGGAGTGTTGCCCGCCCGTTCATCTTTCATTGGCAGCTGGAAGCTTCGTCAGTATGGGAATTCAAAGAAATACTCTGAACGAAGTCTGAACGGTTGCCCTCCTAAATTAAAGCTCTAGGGTGTGTTCCCGCTGTGCATTTTGAAGCGGTTCCCACAACGCCGTGAATTGTGGCCCGAGTGCGCGAATGAAAGCCGTATTCTGCGTAACTCGTTGCCGGATCACCGCCCATGCCTGCAATTGAGACAAGTCGGAATGGATAGAAAGAGATATATCCTCCAGCGTCCACAAGAGTTCAATGTGAGGAGGGCGCGGTCCAGCGCTCCCCGCATTGGCCGGTCGAATGCTGTCTATTCAACATTGTTTCTCCTTCAATCGCGATTCTGAGAAGAACCACCGACAATTTTGCGCGGTGGGGCCTACTCGCATCCCAATTGCACTCTAAATAAACGCATCAATTTGGTGAGGTCTGGGTACGTGACCACAGCCAACAGGGTCGGATCTACAACGCTCGTAAGGAAAACTGCCGACTGAGCTACAAGCTTATCGGATACAGGGTTATTCGATCCGCCAGTACCGTAACGGCGCGCTTCTAAGTTTTTGTATTGCGGTGCTGCAATGCTATCGCGTTGTATTGTAGTTTCGTACGTGCTTTTTCACTCACGAGCTTTTGACCGAGAGGGGGCAACTGGGCTAACCTTCCTGATCGAACCCCACTACCAACGAAGTATCCCCAAACCAGGAGGAACGTGCTGCCTTGCCGTCGGCGCGGCTAGCAGGAGAGGTTCCCCGAGCGGGGGCGGAAGGAGGCTAGAGGGTTTTGCGTCACGCTGCTCGTGATCAAGCGGCGATACACTGGGGCCGGTCGCGCCCTGATCGAGATCTATCTGTACACCACTGCAAACTAGCGCGTACTGCCGATGAAGGTCACAACATGGCCCTTTAGAGCGGCAACGAAGCGTTGGAAAGTTAGATCGTTCGCTGGCTCTGCGATTTGAGTCGGCGTTGTGTTGGTAGAGAGTGCAAGACATGCCGCGCTATACAAGCGTTCCAGACAAAGCCGCCGACAAAGGATCTCATAGCGTTGCATATAGGACACACCCGCATGTCTGCCATTGGTCGTTTGAGCGCCCTTGAAAAGAGGATCTACCTCAAAGTACGGTTCTTGGTTTCTCACCGGACTTTTTACTTCCGCGCAATCCTCAAGCAAAAAGAAATATCCTACGAAGGGGGCAGGGGCAGTTCCAAAACGTCCTTCACGGTAGGCTACCCATATATCAGATGCGCTACCAATCGCTTCTTCTGATCGATTGTTGAAGTTATTTCCGAAAGAGGGACCGACCTGAGATTTGAACTCGATGGCCGCCACAAGCCTCTTTTTCGATACAACAATGAGATCCCACTTCTTTTCGGGACGGTAGTAACCAGGGAGTTCGAGAGCAGTGCGTGTCTTGATGTCTACTTGGTCTAAGCCAGCTTCGATGAGAATTTCGGTAACAAGCACCTCTAGTGCGGCCATTTGCGTGCCGCCGGTAACGGCTCCCCGACTTCCGGCATCAATCTTGCCGCCCTCGATTTGTTTTTGTTCCTGTTTCTTGCGTGCGTCCCAAAAGTGCTGAATAGCTTCGCGAAAGCGCTTCTCGACTTCAATCACTGGCCAGCGCCTCCGTATCGCGGATCACCTCTACACTCGCAGTGGAGAACAGACCTGCTGTCTCTCGGCAAAAGCGTTCATGGGATTGAAAGAGGTAGACGGGGTCAACCTCAACCCCAATGCTGTTGCGGCCCCACTTGGCCGCCGCTACGTTGGTCGTTCCTGTGCCCATAAATGGGTCAAGAACTATGTCACCTACAAAACTAAACATTCGGATGAGCCGCTCTGCGAGCTCGAGCGGGTAGGGGGCAGGGTGGTTCTTTGTAGAGGCACCATTAAGCCCGGTCCAGATCTGTTGAAACCATTTCTTGTGATTATCAGAGTCGATCACGCTCAATACGCGCTCGGATACGCTCGGTGTGCGATAGCCGCCGGGCTTTCGCTGCATAAGGATAAACTCGACATCGTTTTTGATGACCGAATTCGGCTCAAATGGTTTGCCCAAAAAGCCTCCTCCTCCACCTTCTACCTCGTACACTGCGTTTGCAATCTTGTGCCAGATAATCGGAGCAAGATTATCAAAACCGATGGCTCGGCAATGCTCTTGAATGGAAGCATGAAGCGGTACGACAGTGTGCCTGCCACCGTTCTTTCGTCGCGATAGGCAAACATCACCAACCACACAAATTAAACGCCCGCCTGGTACAAGCGCCTCAAAGCAGGACTGCCAGACGTGGTCTAATTCAATGAGAAAGCGGCCATAATCCTCGATGTGGCCCATCTGTCCGTCAGAATGGCGATAGTTCTTCAGTGTCCAGTATGGAGGCGAGGTAAGAACCAGGTGAAGACTTTCGGGCGCAAGGAAGTCGATCGTACGTGCATCATGTTCTAAGAGCATATGCTGTGTTGGAACTCGCTGAATAGCGCACTCGATATGCGCCGTGAGCGTCGGGTCCCTTGCGATACGGGGAAGGTCAAGTTGCGGATTATCGAGCTTTCCTACGGCGTCGGGGATGAAGGCCGCGAGGTCTACTTTTCGCGGCAGGGGTAAGAGGGTCTTAGGCGTATCCGTTTTCTTCGCATGAAGGCTCATGAGGTAGTTATACCCTAGTCAGACGTCTCTAAGTGGCTTGTCAAATCCGAAAAGAGAAAGAATTGCCTCCGGCGGCCAGGCGCTCGCCGCCCTGGACCCGGCAGCGCGTTCCTCCTTGTCGGACGAATAAGAGTAAGGGTTGCCGTCGTCGGCCTAAGCCCTTTGTGCAAGGAGTTGGGGAGGAAGGGCCGCGACGGTCGAACCCACGCGCGTCGCGCCTCGTTGTTCTCTGGCTTGGTGTAGCCATAGGAGGTTGCTCGCGAAATGTTGCCCGTCTTGCATATCTAGTCCACTAGCCGATTCGGATCTGCGCGAACGGTAAGCGCGATAGCCTTCTTCTTGTCCATCACCATTAGGCGTCGCCCGCGTTTCCCGCGAGCTCTCGCTGCATCAAGCCCTGCTTTCGTATTCTCGATCATGTTATCGGGCCCGAACTGAACAGACGAGGCCACGATGCAAAAGACAATTGTTCTGTTGCCCGCCGCGGTATAATCACTCGCGTTCGGGCTCTTAAGCTCGATTCCTTTCTCCTGTAGAATCTGCATTGTCTCGATAAGCTGTTTCATCGAGCGCCGCAATCGGGAGAGTTTCCAGATAATGAGCGTTTCACCCGGTCGCAAGGACGATACTGCTTCCAACCGTCCAGAGCTGACCGCTTTGCCCCGCTCATATCGTCCTTGAAGACCTTCTAACACACTGCATCGTTTAGCGTGTCGCGCTGAAGTTAATGACTCTGGCGCTCGGTGGCAACTGTGGCGTAAAGAACGAGCATGGTGCTTAAGTTGCTCTTAAACGTATGGACGATCACTTATGCCTTGGCCCTCGGTGCTACGCTGGGAATTGTCGATCCTCGTTTTTCCTGGCCCAAAGGTGTCAAAACTCAAAATGGTTGGCAATCTATCAGATCTGAATTTTCAGACAGGAAAGAAACAGAAACAGCCCCCTGTTTTAGGGCGGATGCGAACGGGTGGGCACCAGTCTTAAAATCGTTCGATTGTAATCCTGGTTGGAAACATGTAGCCACGAATATGCGATACGAATTATGGTAAAAAATTGCAGTCTTGACAAATGTTATACAAGGTTGTATAGTGTTAGCTATGAACGAGCATGGTTTTGACGGAGAATATCTTTCGGTGCATGAAGCGGCTGAATATCTCAATGTATCGACGCAGACGCTGCGACGGTGGGACGCCTCTGGCAAGCTTAAGCCCGTGCGTCATCCGGTCAACGGTTACAGATACTACCGGCATACAGACTTAGCGCCCTTCCGTTTGGAATACGAAAGGGCAGTTATGCAGAGCGTCGCCACCGAACATCTATTTCAGATTGCGGTCTCGAACATTGAGGAAAATGAGCGGCTCCGCGAACCGCAATGTCAAGCCCACCGCGCAGCCAGGGAACACTTCCTGTCGCAGGACACCCCCGCCATTCTTCAAATTCCTGTTGGGTGCGGCAAGACCGGACTAATTGCAACGCTGCCTTTTGGGCTTGCGAAAGGGCGCGTGCTTGTTATCACGCCGAACCTAACAATCCGGAAAGGGGTGGCGGATGCTCTTGATATTGCCAGCAGCAAATGCTTCTGGACCAAAACGCGCGTCCTTACCAACTTCACAGAAGGTCCGTTCTGTGCCATCCTCGACGGATACGATGCCAATATTCACGACTGCACAGAGAGCCATTTCGTAGTGACCAATATCCAGCAGCTCGCCAGTTCTGCCGACAGATGGCTTCCCCAGTTTCCCCGCAACTTCTTCGATATGATCATTGTGGATGAAGGCCATCACAACGCTGCCGAAAGTTGGCGGAAGGTATTTGAGCGTTTCCCTGAAGCAAAAGTCATTAGCCTGACGGCTACCCCGTTTCGCAGCGACGAAAAGCCATTAGAGGGCGATATCATCTACCGCTACCCCTTCACGCGAGCAATGATAAAGGGTTACATCAAGGAGATCCGCTCCGTGACCGTCGCGCCTGCGGAAATCTATTTCACTTTTCGTAACGATGAGCGGAGACATACTCTCGAAGAGGTGCTTAAGCTTCGGGAGGAGCAATGGTTCCGTAAGGGGGTCGCCTTGGCTCCTGAATGTAACCGTCATATCGTAGAGGCAAGTATTCAGCATTGCAGGTCTCTCCGTGAGCGAACAGGTATGAGACATCAGGTTATTGCGGCGGCCTGTTCGGTAGATCATGCGCGTCAGGTGCGGTCAATCTATGAGGAGTGCAGCTATCGCGCTAAAGAGATACACAGCCACATGAGCGAGGATGAGAGGGATGATGTGTTATCTGATCTTCGCAATGGACGGCTGGATTGCATCGTTCAGGTTCAGATGCTAGGCGAGGGCTTTGACCATCCGCCTCTGAGCGTTGCGGCAATTTTCCGCCCGTTCCGCAGTCTTTCTCCCTATATCCAGTTTGTTGGCCGCATCATGCGCGTCATCCATGAAAATGAGCCGGGACATCCAGACAATCGAGGGATTATCGTGTCACACATCGGCCTAAATAACGATGAACAGTGGGACGACTTCCGTGAGATAGATATTGCTGACCAGAATATCATACATGAATGGCTGACCTCGGCAGAGGAAGACAGGGAGTGTGAAGGCGATCAGTCAGAAGGAGTTCACCGCCGCTTCGATAGGGGCATGAAAGTTAAGGATGAGATCATCAGCCATTTCATCGATCTACCCTTCCTAGATCCTAACGATAATAGGGTTATTGATAGGCTTCTCAATGATGTAATGCCTGGAACCGGCCTGACACTACGCGATTTAGGAGTAACGGCGGAAACGCTAAGAGCTAAGTTGCTCGCTGGCTTGGAAGAGCAAAAACAAGTGCCGCAAGCGATCCCCATAAGTCCACAGCGCCGTCGCGTTGCTGTGCGAAAGCGCGTTGACGAACGCTCCGGCTCGGTCGTGAACCGTATACTTAAGGAACTGAAATTAGGCTTTGGTGGCCGGGAGATAAGCAAGGTTATCGCGCAGGGCCGAGGGCGTGCCAATCATATCATCCTGATCGAACAGATGAACAATGCAATTAACGATTTCATGGGGATTGGGCCGGGTGAACGCGCTACGGTCACTGCGGAACAGTTGCAGGAAGCATATAACAGTCTTGACTTGATTGGCGATGGAGTGCGCGACATGATCAAGCAGGCGATGGAGGTAGAAGTTGCCTAAAGTCCGAAGAATACTCTGCCATGTTTCCGTCGAGATTGTCGAGCGGCAAAGGGTCTGCCACCGTGATCGCGCGGGGCATACCATCCGCAAAGGTCAATCCTGCCTTGTCGTCACGGACAATGCGAACAGAAGCACAAAGAATTACTGTCCTGAATGCGCTTACGCCATACTCGATCAAGCAGAAGCTGATCTTAATCGAATGAAAACCGAACTTGAAGACGTAGGCACATCGGCCTGATTGCTTAAACGCTCTAAGGCGAGCGTTTTAGCGAACAGAGGAGTATACAAACTTCTGTCAAATATATCGAATTGAAATCCTTGCAGGACTGTGCTGCTCCCTTTCGCTACCATGTATACTGGGATGCAGGGAGATTGTGGCCTTTCGAGGAGGCATGGCGTGGCAACTCAAGAGGAAATCGAGTTGGTGGATCAGGCTACACTTCATAAGTTAGCCTTCGTTCAAGCATTGCTGAAGCGGAAAGAATTCGCTTTCTCTGGGACACGGGAGATAGTCCGGGCACGTTGTCTCACTCACCTCGACAACGGCGAACTGAATGCAGACGAACTCAAGTCGCTGCTGGAATCCTTAGACCTGTGGGGTAACCAGCGTATACGTCTCCTGCATGTTCCTGATGGCGCTTTACAGATGTTTCAGGATACTGCCTCTGTTGAATTGGCGATTCAGCAGGCGGGATTTACAGGCATCTACCAACAGGAGATTCCGCTGATAGTCGAGGCGCAGGTCAGTCCGATTTCGATTCGTTACTCGGAAGTGGAAGGCGTACGGACGCTGACTCTAATTGCCGGAAAGATTCAAGAAGAGTGGGTTCCTGTTGAAACGCTTCCGGAATTGACTTATGAGTCGGTCGCTGCCTTGCTTCAACAGGCCGACATTCCAGATAACAACGTCGTGTTTCGTCCGTTCAAGCTGCAGCGTCGGAAGATCGTCTCGTTCGCCGAGATTGATCTTGATTCAGGACATGGGTTGCTTTCTGTCAAGTCAACACAGACAGCGGGAAGCTATAAATCGAAGTTCGAGGAATTCTGCTGGGCCTTCGATCCGCTACTGTGCGTATCGAACGTGGATACAGTCTATTTGACAAAAGCTATCTCCCGCATTGATGATCCGGGGCTTCAGGATCATCTGGACTTGCCCCGCCAATATCTACGCGATGAACAAGGCGCACGAATGAGAATGGAGGCTTCCAGCGGGCAAGGTGATGTTCGGCAGCATCCTAAGCTGCGACAAGCAAGGGCATGCTTTACGGGCGACGACTCTGGCGATTATTGCGTCTGCTACTGGAATCCCGATGGTTTGCTGACCGAAAAGGTGCATACCTGTATTTATGGTTCACATGGAGAGGTCGCATTCCGGGGGCAGGCAGGTGAAGAAAGCATTCGATATGTACTACAGCGAATCCGACAACTTAATAACTAGCTCGCCCTCCGACAGGAACGATATTGTCCTCATGGATCGTGCTATCGCCCGTTCCTATGCGCCGTCCGGTCGGGGCTGGCTGGATGATGCAGCCTTTCAGATTCGGACGGGATTAGATGCCAGACGATTAGCCGGTCTGATAAGACGGTATGAACGGCTGAATGTAGTGGACCGTCATGAGCCGTCGGAGTGTCCTCACGGACACATTTTTGATCCTGGCGCAACCGAATGCCCGGACTGTCATGAACCTGCTTCCAACGCCAGACTTTCAGGTTTGACGCGATATTGGGTCTTGAAGCAGCCCCAAGAACCCCTGTTCGATCCTACAACAGCCAGAAGACCTTTTAACGTTTTTATTTCATATCGGCATGGCGAAACCGGACAACTGGCAGCGGATTTATACTATGGATTAGTGTCGAGAAACCTGAACGTCTTTCTCGACAGCAGCATCATTCCGCCCGGAGTAAGTTTTGAGCGCATCTTCTTGCCTGTGGCAAGCGACACTTCTCACTTTGTTTTCCTTGCGAGTGATTCATATTTCGACAGTACCTACTGCAAGGCAGAGCTAGCCCACGCTCTGCGAACCGCACGAAACGTCATTCCTGTCCCGATTGGCGGCAACTTTCATCCTCCCAATGATATGCCTTGGCTGAACCAGATGAATCCTTGTCTGATTATCGGAGACGGGCAGTGCCTTTCTAAAGAACTAGAAGATTATCTATTGCCCGTCGTAACGCAAAATCCTGCGCCTACGAACTGTGATCACCGGCTCAACGCCTGCATATATCTGCTTCAACAGATGGGTCGCAATGAGTTGCTAAGCCGTTTTGCTACTAGCAATTGGCTTTCTGACATCATCAATCAGGGAACCGGGCCACAACACTGGATTGTGGCTATCAGGCAGGAAGTAGGAAATAACACCACACGACTGAACGAATTATGCTCTACGCTAGCTCCATAATGGAGTGTTGGCCCTTAATTGGGATCTGCTAAACCCATCTCTGCTTATATTTGGCGTAGTCGTACTCGTCGATCAACTTGATATGGGTTTTTCCTGTGGAAAGGTAGTCAGTGTTGAATTCAAGCTGCCCACGCATATCGTTGCTGATCGCTACGAAGGCGAGATTCCGTCCGGCAGAGATACCACTGTAATAGCAGTTGTATGCCCGCGCGGTCTTGTCGTCCCATGGTTGGAAAAAAGCCGGTGCGAGAAGGTGTAGCGCCTGTGTAACGGAATCGGGCTATTGCGATCGATGACCTTTGGCGATCTGGTATTGCATATATTCAGGGTGGATAGGAAATCTGTGAATAAACCTCGGATCGTGAGATCATCTTTAAAGGTGTAGTCCTGAATTTCCCACTGCTGATAAATGCCAAGGTTGGTAAGGTGCTAATCTACATATTTCGCATGTCTTTCGAAGTCGAACGGTCCATATCGGTGGATTGCATTATTTCAGGTGATTACTGGAATGCCAAGGCTGACCGCCATATCATAACGGCAGCCCCAAAACGATTCTAGGAAAAACATAGCGGGCATGTACATTGCGTTGCAACGATCGCGGGCCTGGCTCGCCGTAAAACCTTGCCGGACTTCTTTGAGCTCTATTTGAAACCATACTATATGTTAGGCATTAGCGATACAAATCAGGTCACGACACAGCCGTCATCCGCCTCCCGCCTTGGGTTGGGGCAATAAAAGTTCGACATAATTCCGCTCTGGTAGGCCGCCGATACCGACATTCGAGTGGCTCGACTTCCTTAAACGGCGGAGGATAAAACTTTGGTGTGACTGTTCGCGCAGAAAGCGGTGGATGAAAGTTAGTCACCAGATGGAGGATTACGTATATAGCGGTATCGCTCCGTCGTCTTCGCCTTTGAAGTAAACGGTAAGTTTGCGGGTGGTCTGGAACTCGTGCCATTGGGCATGTACGGAACGTTACCGTGCTATACCGTATGGCCCTCAGTGCGGATCGCTTCACCCGGCAGATGCGCTAATTCGGCAATTCGTTCCCTTATTGATAGTGTCAGATGGCAGAGCTTGCTCTTTTGGCGCCTAATCGTTCCTCTGTGGCGCGTAGCGTCCCTTAAAACACTTCACACAAGTTAATTGCATGAGCTTAGCAGAGGTTATTTGGCTCAACGAGGAGGTCAGCAACAATGGCGGCTCCCGGCTCTCCGTTTAGGTACGCCATCAATGCGGAATTGTCCAGGGCATAGTTCACGTGTGAAAAATTCTCTCATCGAGCTCGATTACTTCTTGCTTCTGGCGCATGAAATCCTCGGAACGTGGGATGATACACGCAAACTTAACCATGCCAGTCAGTTGTCGAATTGCTTTGTTACCAGGATCTCTGTCCGTGATTTTCTTGGATTTGCTTCGTATAGAAGCGGGCCGTTCCCGCTCAGATAATAATGGAACCGGGCGAAACCGTGTGCCCGCCAGTTCCTTTTCATGAAGTTTGCGTTCTTCCCAGGTACCCTCTAAGACGTGTAGTCTCGTCATCTTTTCTATTGCCCTCAGCTCACACATGAAATTTCTTATATCATGACTCGGTTAGGATACCTAGCAGGTAATCGCCTTCGGCTGCCAAGTGCTAGCCGCCCTGGGCACTGCGAGGCGCTTTCCTCCCATCCACTGAAAGTCCAAGTTGGAGCTTTTGCCTTCGTCGGTCATGAAAGGTAGTGCAAACTTCTCGCTTGGCGTAGACGCGACGATCGAAAAGTGTTTGTGTTGAAGGTCGCTGAACGGGAAACCATGGCACTGTTCTTTCTGCCTGATCAACCAGTCCAGCGAATATGCGCTGATTGCGTGTACGATCGAGTAATTTACCAGGTAGCGTATCGTTCTGGTTGCCCTTCCCATCTACAGTCGTGCCGTGCTTGCGGCCGATGATCGTCAGTGTGTAGCACTCATCGCCGAGGTAAATGTGTTGCGTAGGAAACATTCGGATCCGATAGCAGGTCGTCCAGTAAGTGCCGTACACGCTGTCTATATGAAAGGCGCCTTCTGCCTGCAAATAGATGAACTGCTCGCGGAGCGGTTCAGTGGCTAGTTCGAGACACTTTACATGGAATGCCTCGAGGTCGCCCATTCATTGGAGAACGGTACCGTCGTGATTAAAGGTGGTCTGGTTAAGCCGCGATCGCCCGAGCTTTTTTGGGTGGCCACGTCGTTTTTATTGCAGGCAAGTTCAAGTAGAATGGTTCGGTCCCAATTGTCAAAGTGCTTGATTATGAACGGCATCACAAATCAACGAGTGCCAGAATTGGATCGGCGGGAATACCAGGCAACTCTGCAGGATTACAAACCACTAGAGCGGCTATTCCTCGTCCATCGGGATTAGCCTAACGCTGCTGCCTTCAAGGCCGCGCTCCACTGCTGTGCATTGATTGCAGACGCGACCACCAAAGTCCGACGCAGGCCCAGGGGCGGAAGCTTCAGGGCCACAACTCAACTTTTTTTATTAGGGTGAGGCTCCTATTCCTATAAATGGTCGTCAAGTTGAGGTCGGGCAGAATACAACCAATGGGTATGGAAATCGCTCGATTAATTCCTTGCCGGTATTGGACGCTTGATCTTGGCGCAACCAAAGAAACGGTCATCGTTGAAGACGGCGTCCTGTCATTGGTCTTGGTAGATCCCTAACTATACATCCACGTCTGCAACCGCCTCTCACCATTAGAAGCTGGTGTCGATTAGGTATAATGGCCATGCTAAGCCTTATCTGTAGTTTCGGCTGTCCAACCCGCAAGTGCGGTCGCATCCCTGGTTGGGGCCAAATTTGCAGTGCTGGTCTCCAATTGACCGCTTCCGTGCAAGGAAGAGACCGGTTGCTCACAAGCTTGGGCGGAGGATTTATGGCGCGCGAAAGAAAACTGGATTTCCGTCATGCTTGGGCATGCGACACTTAATTTAGATAGGGGAGTAGTTTGAGGTTCGTGCTTACCCCGCATTTGGTGCTCCATCTCGTTACCTGCTTGCTAGATGTCGACGTTCCCCTTTTCGATCAATCGTGTGGGAGTAATTATCTGCCAGGTCTCTAAATCTGGGCGCGAGAAATCCTATGGCGGGTCACAAAACCATGAAAAGCCCTAAACCCGGCAGATTGCCAGACTTTAGCCCCACGAAATTGGGGACTTTTAGTGATTGCCCTACGAAATACAAATATATTTACGTGGATCGAATTGGTCGGTTCTATCAAAAGCCCCATGCCTATTTTAGCTTCGGCAGCACGCTGCATCAAGTACTTCAGTCATACCATGGCCCTGATGGCGCGCCGTCGCTTGATTTTCTCCTGGCCAAATTGAATGATCGATGGATCTCATCAGGCTATGAGACCACTTCCGAGGAGGCTGAATACCGTCAGCGTGCCGTTGAGATACTCACCATGTACCACGAGCGCATGAAGGAACGATCAGATGACATCGTCACAGACTCGGTCGAGCGAAATCTTTCGCTCGACATGGGCCGTTTTAAGCTTACCGGCCGCATAGATCGCATCGACAGGTATTCGGATGGTTCCTTTGAGGTAGTAGACTATAAAAGCGGGCGGGATGACGTAACCCGTGAAGATGTGTTGCGAAGCCTTGCAATGAGGTGTTACATGCTCCTTGTTTCGCGAACCATGTTGGCGACGAGCGTGGTAGGTACCATTATTGCCTTGAGGACGTGTCGTAGTGCATCCGTAGTGCTGACACCCAAGCAGCTTGTGGAAACCGTAGAAGAAGTTACCAAACTTGGTGACACTATTTTAGAAACCGATATAACTGCGGTAGAGCCTGTTCGTATAGAGATTTGTGAAAGTTGCGAGTTTTTGTCGCGGTGTCAGAGGTTTTGGGGTTCCCGTGGCAGACGGCAACCGGGCACCACGTAATTACACGAAAGGTTTGCAATGCGCTCCAGCGAAAATGATGGCCAACCCAAGAAGGTGATAACTGTTCCGGAATTGCTTGACTACAAACGCCAAAACCGGCGGATTGTCATGGTTACTGCCTACGACTATTCGGCGTCGCTCATAGCCGATAGGGCGGGAGTGGATGCAATTCTCGTTGGGGACTCGTTGGGGATGATGGCACTTGGTTATAAAAACGTGCTACCGGTGACACTGGATGAGATCATTCACCACACGCACGCTGTCACCGCTGCTGCCCGAAGGGCACTGGTAGTGGCTGATCTTCCTTTTGGATGTTATCAGGCAAGCGCCAGGGATGCACTAAAATCAGCAGTGAGGTTATTAAAAGAGGCGGGGGCGAAGTCCGTAAAAATGGAGGGTGGCGCCCATATTGCAGAGTCTGTAGAATTGGTCACCAAAAGCGGCATTCCGGTTATGGGCCATTTAGGTCTTACACCGCAATCCGTACACCAGTTTGGCGGCCACAAATTGCAGGCGACTACTGATGAGGCCGTTGGCACCCTTATCAATGACGCTCTTGCAGTGGAACGGGCAGGTGCTTGGGCCATCGTTTTAGAGATGGTACCGGCAGAGGCTGCAAGAGCAGTTTCGCGTGAACTTACTGTCCCTACCATCGGGATTGGTGCAGGGCCGTGGTGTGACGGTCAGGTACAGGTTTGGCATGATCTGCTTGCTTTGCCGCCCGGTAGAGATTTTCACCATGTCAAGCAGTACGCAAACTTGGGCGATATCGCTATCCAGGCGCTGAAGGATTACGCCGAGGAAGTTAGAGAGAGTAAATTTCCAACAGAGGAACACAGCAGTTAACCTATGAGAACATTTCAGCAAATTGGACCATTACGAACCTATTTACGTGGTATTCGTCAGGAAGGCAAGACAATTGGTTTCGTGCCCACCATGGGGGCGCTTCATGCAGGGCATATGTCACTTGTAAAGCGTGCTGAGCAGGACTGCGACATTGTGGTGATGTCTATTTTCGTCAATCCTACTCAATTCGGGCCGAATGAAGATTATAACAGCTATCCAAGGGTACTTCAGCAGGATTTGCAGTTGGCATCCAACAGCGGCGTGGATGCAGTATACACGCCTTCCACAGAGGATATGTACCCGGCAGGCTTTCAGACCCTCATTACTCCCGGACCACTTGCAGCTTACTTGGAAGGAGAGCATCGACCGGGGCATTTCTCTGGCGTCTGCACCATTGTTGCCAAGCTTCTTAACATCGTGCAACCAGATAGGGCATTTTTTGGGCAGAAGGACTACCAGCAGGCGCGCATTATTGAACAGATGGTACATGACCTGAATTTTGGATACGAGGTGGTGGTGGCGCCCACGGTGCGCGCTGAGGATGGACTTGCTCTCTCTTCGCGCAACGCGTACCTCACGGAGGAGCAAAGGGCGGCTGCCTGTGCAATAAGCCTTGGGCTGAATGATGCCTTGCGTGCTTACACAGCTGGTGAGTGTTCTGCTAAGGCCCTTCGGGAGATCGTTGAGTGTCGATGTCGCAATGAGGCCCTGGTTTCACTGGAATACTGCTCCATCGTCAACAGCCTGACTCTTGAGCCTGTTGAGGAGGTTTGCTCTGTTAGCGCCGTGATCCTTATTGCAGCAAAAGTCGGTAAAACGCGGCTCATTGACAACATCCTCCTTCCTTCGCGCACCTCTTAATCCACCGTGGCAGCTCCCACCGGGCAATCTCAGGGCGGACACGTGCTACTGGTTACTGACGACACCGCCCTGGTCAGTTTGATGCGACGGTCATTGGTTGCCTGGCAACTATGGGCTGGCCTCTATCCATCGGGTCAACAGACGTACCTTACAAAACCTGCAACGCATTTGCAGATTTCCTTGTGGAGCTCAATTCCAACCGTTTCTCGGGCTATCCACGCTACACCACGCTAAGCACGGCTGTTACTGACCGCGTTCCCCAAAGCATGAAAGACCTGGAACTCACATTAATCGTGTGCCAATCGCCACCTAAGCAATGTTTGTGGATGGACACACCAAGCTGATCGGTCGATATGCGCACTCAGTCGTCCGAGCTAATAGACGATTGAGATAGTCGAGTTCAAGGCTTAGCGATAATCTGCATAGGCCTTGAAGGTTGAGTATTGGGAACTGTTTCGGTAAACGAGCCGAAATGGAAAAGCGCCGCTCCCATTAATAATGTGTGGAGCGACGCTTAACGTATTACGCCGTCGGAGGGAATCGAACCCCCGACGCCCTCCTTAGGACGGAGGCGCTCTATCCACTGAGCTACGACGGCATACACACAGCGAGGTAATAAGTACGATTTAAGGGCAAACTAAGGGGCATTGTAAACCATAAAGTGCGCAACATAGTGCCATCTAATGCGCCCGGAGAGACTTGAACTCCCGGCCTACAGGTCCGCAACCTGTCGCTCTATCCACTGAGCTACGGGCGCCAATCAGTGACGTTATCCAACGTTCACAATCAGGTATTATACGGGTTGAAGGTTCCAAAAGTCAAGGGAAGGATGATACTAAAGTGCGCAGATTTTACGCGAAACCAGTTGCTGCCGTGGGCATATTGGTGCTATTCACATCGGTGCCCGTGCACGCTGAAACGGTCATCGTATCGGCGGCAGCGTCCCTCACCAACGCATTTACTGTATTAGGTAGAATGTTCGCTGCCCAACACAAGGGAGTGACTGTCCGGTTCAATTTTGGTTCATCCGGGGCCCTAGAACAACAGATCGAACAGGGGGCGCCAGTAGATGTATTTGCATCAGCCGCCGTCAAGGAGATGAATCACCTTCGAACGGAACACCTTATTGTTAACGCGACCCGGCACAACTTTGCTACCAATAGGCTCGTCCTTATCGCCCCGCCCGGGTCGCCTCTCAAGACGTGGCATCAGCTTACAACTGGCTGGGTGCGTCATGTTGCAATTTCGGATCCTGCCAGCGTCCCGTCGGGTAGGTACGCGAGAGAAACATTGCTCCATAAAGGGATCTGGACCGCAGTGTTGAAAAAGGCCGTACTAGGCGAGAATGTACGGCAGACCCTTCAGTACGTGGTAGATGGTGACGCCCAGGCAGGGATTGTATTTGCTACCGATGCCAAAATTGTTCCCCACAAGGTAAAGGTAGTGAGGGTTGCGGTACCCGGGACAGACCATCATCCTATTGTATACCCGGTTGCAGTTGTAGCTGCAACACATCACCCACTATTCGCAGGGCTTTTTGTGAAGTTCCTTAATAGCCCGCCCGCGCAAGCAGTTCTAAAGCGCTACGGCTTCCTCTCCGCTATAGGAGCCACATCGGTTAAGAATCGCAAAAGGTAGCGCACTACATGGATTGGAGCCCGTTGTACCTGTCTTTGCGCATTGCCCTTAGCGCCATGGCAGGCGTCGTCCCACTCGGATTGTTAGCAGGCTGGTGGCTTGCGCAGGGGCGGAGATTCCATGGAAAGTTGATCGTGGGTACGTTGCTCACCCTGCCCATTGTCCTGCCACCCACTGCAGTAGGGTATATGCTCCTCTTATCACTGGGCCGAGGAACACCCTTTGGTAGGTGGTTAAATGGAAGCTTAGGCGTCCACCTGATATTCACCTGGCAGGGAGCAGCAGCCGCCGCAGGGATCATGGCTTTTCCACTATTCGTCAGGTCGGCGCAAGCAGCATTTGGAGCGATACAGATCGAATTGCTAGAGGCAGCTCGCAGTTCTGGTGCCAGCGAATGGTACCTATTTTATCGAATAGGGCTGCCGTTAAGTGCACGTGGGCTGCTGTCCGGTTTTGCGCTTGCCCTTGGAAGGGCATTAGGTGAATTCGGTGCTACCCTGATGGTCGCTGGCAACATACCTGGAGTCACACAGACCCTGCCGCTGGCGCTTTATGCCCAAGAACAAGCTGGTAATGATCATGCTGCGCTTATGTTTACCATTGTACTCTCAGTAACGGCCATGGTGCTTGTCGGGTTTTCTGATACTCTGGCATATAACAGGCGCAATTATGCCACCGAGTCCACCAGATAAATCGCTGGGAACCACAAATGTGAGGATATCCGTCTAATATACTGTAGCAATTTGCTTGGAGCGGTCAAATGTGAGCGCGACAGTGCAAGCTGTTACCGCATGTCCTCCTTTTCGTTGTGTTAGCGAACAGTCGCTGAAAACCTGTATCCGCAACTGGCGGGTACAGGTTTTTTTTGCGCCTGGAGAGTTTGGGTACCGGTGTTGAGGGTTATTTATCGCCCGTTGTCACCGCATAACCAATGCACAGGGCACCGGGTACTACCTCATGGCTCCATAAGGGCGAAGCGGTTTCCGGGCGGTTCCCGCGCAGTGTGTAATGCAAGAGGAACCGTTGTACGAGGAGATACAGCAAATAAACCTGTAGGCACGCGAGCAGTGACTGCTGCTCCTGCCGTTGTTATAAGGACAACATTCTGTCTAGTGCCCGTCGAGCATCGGAAGCTGTTGGCTCCTGCACCATGATAATATTTGTAGGTGCTCCCATCAGGATGTTCTGCAATGACCAAAGCAGGTAGTACGGATGAATGCGGTACATCGTGGAGCATGGACACACTACTGGATCCAGACAGAATATTTTGCGATCCGGTAGTTCGCGGGCAAGCCGGTTAACGAGGTTAATCTCGGTTCCAACTCCCCAGGTTGTTCCAGGTTCGGACGAACTAATGGCTTGGATGATGAATTCAGTTGATCCGCTTGCATCGGCTGCTTTTACTACGTCAAGGGAGCATTCCGGATGTACGATAACCTTCACGCCAGGATGGGTGGCCCGTGCTTCGGCAATCTGCTCCGTGGTAAACCTGGCGTGAACAGAGCAATGCCCTTTCCATAAAATGACTTTGGCTTGGCGAATGGCTTCTGTCGAATTACCACCAAGTGGAAGCGCAGGATCCCATGTTACCATCTCTCGATCTGGATCAACACCCAACGCGACGCTGGTATTCCTGCCTAGGTGCTGATCAGGGAAGAACATTAGCTTCTCGCCCTGTTCAAATGCCCATGAAATAACACGTGCAGCATTTGAGGAAGTACAGCAGGCACCGTTATTTCTCCCAACAAAGGCTTTTATAGCAGCCGTGGAATTAACATAAGTCACTGGAACCACATTGCAATCGACAACAGATTGCAGTTGCGACCATGCATGTTCAACCTGCCGAATAGACGCCATGTCCGCCATGGAGCATCCAGCCGAAAGGTTGGGAAGGATTACCGATTGTTCTTTAGTTGTGAGAATATCTGCAGTTTCGGCCATGAAGTGCACGCCACAAAAGACAATATATTCCGCCTTCGTATTCGCGCCTGCCAATTGGGATAACTTCAGAGAGTCACCGCGGTGATCCGCCCACTTAATTATCTCATCGCGCTGGTAGTGATGCCCCAAAATAACAACACGGTCGCCAAGCTCCTCTCGGCATTTTGCAATCAGTCGGTCCGTTTCCTCAGGAGAGATGTCGGCGAAATGATCGGGTAATGGGTCTTGTAAAGTAATAGCCATTTTTGATTCCTGGTTTGCTGGCAGGCGGTTGTGATCCGCCGGGGATGTTGACGCAGCAAGCAATTCAAAGCACGGTTGGATTAGATGTTAATATCTCTACCTTAATTATACCGTGTTGTGAGTGAAAAGGGCGACGGCTGCAGTGCCTGTAGAGCTAGCCGTGAGGTGGGATGAGATTATCACGCCTGTCTTCGCGTGTGCGAAAGATCTCTACCCCTACGCTCTCGGCGATGACTCCCACGGGAGGCAGTAATTTGGTGAGTACTAACCGAATCGCAATGACACCGGCGTGCTGTTCGAATATAGCAGCAGCCATTCGTTCTGCGAGGGTTTCGACCAGTCGGCACTTGTCGGTGGCACCGATTTTTGATATTAGCGCGGCTACCGCTCCATAATCAACCGTGTCTGCAAGGCGGTCGGTTACTACTGCATGTCGCGCCTTGATGTGAAGAGATATGTCGGCTCTATATCGGTGCCCAATCTCCTGTTCGGCATCGGGTACACCGTGGTAGCCATAGAACTCGAGCTTTGTGATGTGGATAATATCAAATTCGTTAACGTCTTGTACCATGCTAATGAGTCTACCCGCTTCATTGGGACAACCAACATACCGTTTGATGTCGCTAACTGGCTTTCCCTGGTGTGCGGTGCGTTCTCGTAGTTGGAAACACGCGAAGTTGAATTCGCCTAATCGGTTCACAGCGGCTTCACTCACAAACACGACGAAGCACATGCAACTCGATTAGTCACGATGCTAACTGACCGTTACCCTGCGTTGGAACTGCAACTAGGCCCGTGGTTTGGTCTTTATAGCGGTACAATAGTATAGTAAAACTACACTGCTAATAGTTGCAGGTGAAGTGAGACCCGGATTGAAATCAAGCGGTGATGCGCGTGACTTTTTGAATAACCTGAACCCTGTACAACGCGAGGCGGTGTTACATACCCAGGGACCCTTGTTGATATTTGCGGGTGCTGGCAGTGGAAAAACCAGGGTAATCACGTACAGAATCGCTCACCTTATTATCGACCTACAGGTTCCGCCTTTTAACATACTGGCAGTAACTTTTACTAATAAAGCAGCCACAGAAATGCGCGATCGAGTATTTGGGCTTGTAGGTGAGGCTGCCGGCAAGGGCATTTATGTAGGTACCTTCCACTCGATTTGCGCCCGGATTTTGCGCGAGTTTCACGCTCAAGCTGGACTGGAGCGGGATTTTGTCGTCTACGATGATTCTGACCAAATTGCAGTGGTGAAACGTGCACTCACTCAACTCAATTTGGATGAGAAGAAGTTCACACCTCGTTCGATTCTTCATCAGATTAGTCGGGCAAAGGAAAAAATGATTCGTCCAGAAGAATGGCATGATCACTTTTCCGGATTTATGGAGGATATCACCGGGAAGGTGTTTGGTCTATATGCCGCAACTCTTAAATCAAGCAACGCCTTGGATTTTGATGACCTGCTGACCGAAACTGTCTATCTGCTTCAACGCTCTCCAGAGGTGCTGGCAAGGCTGCAGAAGCGTTACGCGTACATTCATGTGGACGAATACCAGGATGTCAATCTAGTTCAGTACAAGCTCATTGACCTATTGGCACAGAAAAGCCGCAATCTATGTGTAGTAGGGGATGACGACCAGTCAGTTTATAGCTGGAGGGGCGCGGCAGTAGAGCTTATATTGCGTTTTGAACAGGACTATCCAGACGCCAAAGTATTGAAACTTGAACAGAACTATCGTTCTACGGGCGGTATTCTTGAGGCAGCGTACGCCGTTGTACGCCATAATCCTAACAGGCGAGATAAAAAGCTTTGGACGGAAAATGCGTACGGTGTGCCGCTTGTTAGGTACGAGGCAGAAAATGAACATCAGGAAGCAGAGTGGATTGTGCGCCAGATTCTTGATCGGATCAAGGCGGGCAGTAGGAAATGGAGCGACTTTGCTGTACTATATCGCACTAATGCCCAAAGCCGTGTTCTGGAGGACATGCTCAGGCAATGGAACATTCCCTACCGCATAGTGGGAGGAACAAGGTTTTACGATCGCAAAGAAGTTAAAGACGCAATCGCTTACCTCAGGGTATACAACAATCCTCAGGACTCGGTCAGCATTCGCAGGGTGATCAATAATCCTGTTCGCGGCATTGGTGATACCACGCTGAAGCGGTTGGAGGAGGACGCGAGCCTTACAGGTTCCAATCTCTGGAGTAGTTTGATAAATGTCGACATCGTTCAGGGCGTTTCTACACGCGGGAAATCGAGCATTCACAAATTCACGAAGGTCTTTCTGGATTTAAAGGAACGTTCGTCAGTGCTTACGCTTCCCGAAATCCTTACCGCTCTACTCACCGAGAGTGGTTACATGGAAGCGTTAGCCGGCGAAAGAACGATTGAAGCAGAAGGAAGAATTGAAAACCTCAACGAACTTTTAAGGGCTGCAATAGAATTTCAAGCAGAATCCGAAGCAGGGGGAGTCACTGAGTTCCTTGAGAGTGTATCGCTGGTCTCGGATATTGATGCGCTGGATGCTGGCGTGGTATTCGAGTGCCGCCTGGTTGAGCTGGGTCTGCCATTTTCGAGTGAGGATCAGCCGACGTTCGGCGTCTTCCAGGCTGTGCCGGTAGAGCCGCGAGGCGGCGAGCGACACTTCAACGTCCCCGACTCCGGGACGCTGCGCCACAACGCGGAGCTGGCGTTCGCGCGGCTGGGGCTCGCGCGCGCGCCGGACCGCAACGCGGTGCTCTTCTTCCTGGTGCCCTCGCGGCGGCGGCTGGTGGTGATGGGCGACAGCGCGATCC
>JAJYCW010000070.1 GCA_021777995.1 bacterium | reverse complement strand
TGTAGCCCGGCTGAGGTTCATCAGTGAGGCAAGACTGTTGAGTTCTTCAAAGCACTCGCCCCTATATAACTCTCCGATGAGGGCATCAAGCGCTGTTGGATCATCGCCAATGACTGTCAGAAGACGTTTGCATGATCGTACTACGGTGCTTCTCCGACGGTGCTTAATATCTTCCTGCAGGATAATTAGTGGAGCAGCCCATGCTCCAGGAATAGCCGCTAGTTGCTGTAATGCGTTCCAATAGCCATCCTCACCGGCTTGCTTGCGTGCACATTGGGCATAGCCTGCTACAGCAGGAAGGTAATTTGGCGTAAGCTGTGCCGAGGTCCAGTAATACTGACTAGCCTCTGCATAATTCCCCTTAGACTCGTAAGCAGCAGCAATGTTCGCGCTTACCACGGCACTTCCAGGAACCTTGGCGAAGTACTCTAATAGGAGCTTAAGGGAGCTGTCGACCTCACCAGCCTTTTTCAGTACAGTGGCCGCTATAACAATCGTCCGTTCGTCATTCGGCCAGTGGCACGCAAGAGATGTTGCTTCCTCTACAAGCGTGATTGCAGGCTCGTGCAACATGCGTGCGAGCAGGGCGTCTCCAGCCTTGCTTACCTCTGTGGTGCTATTTAACTCCGAGGTATCTCCAAGTGGGGTATCTGCCGTCATTTGGATGCCCTTTTACGCCGCCGTGACTGGAGCCAAGCATGCGGCCAACTGGCAATGGCTATAAAGAGTCTAATCGGAAGGTACAGCGCACTAGAATAGTGCTTTTTATAGAAAGTGAGAAGTGCTCGCCGAGATTCCCACGCCATAGCAGATCCTACCTGCATTGTGCCGGCACCGCCGTAGTGAATGATCGCTACATCAGGCGTATAGAAAATTTTCCAACCAGCACGTTTGCACCTGAGGCACCAGTCCACCTCATTGAAGAAGATGGGAAAATCTTCATCTAACAAACCCACTGATTCCAGCGCAGTGCCGCGCAGAAGGAGGAATGTGCCCATAGGTTGGTCGACCTCTTCAACACTGCTATAGTCCATCCACGTCATTCTATACGATCCTACCCGGCGGTTATTTGGCAGCAACCGACTAAGGCCGCAAATGTCACAAAAGATTCCCATTGGTGTAGGAAATCCTCTTACCGATCGCTGCAGCGAACCATCGGGGTGCACCTGCTTTACACCTAGTGCGCCTGCGTTGGGATGGTCGTGCATAAACTGCACCACAGTCTGCAGGCAATGGTTTGGCAAAATGACATCAGGGTTTAGCAAAAGAGTGAATTGGCTGGTTGTGGTTTCGAGTACCTGATTATTTCCCCGAGCATATCCAACGTTTTCTTTGTTAACGATAAGCTCACATTGTGGAAAGCGGTTCCGCACTGCCTCCGCGGAACCGTCTTTCGAGGCGTTGTCCACCACCACGACGCGAAGCGGAGAAACAAATTCCTGGCAGTAAATGGACTGTAGGGCTTGTATCAGCAGGTCTCTCGTATTCCAGTTTACAATGGCTATGGTAATACTGCCGTCCGAATTTGTCCCAGTCAATTAGAGAGTTCTGCCCACTGCATTGGCCACGCGTTCTAGATCCTGCATTAGTTGCGCAAACTGCTCGGGGGTTAGAGATTGCGCACCGTCCGACAGTGCCATTTTGGGCTCTGGGTGAACTTCCACTATGAGGCCATCCGCTCCTGCAGCCACTGCTGCCTTCGCCATCGCAGGTACATACCGCGTCACGCCGGTGCCGTGTGAAGGGTCCACGATTACGGGCAGATGGCTGAGATGTTTTAGTACTGGAACAGCATTGAGGTCGAGCGTGTTGCGGGTATAGGTTTTATCGAGTGAGTACAAGCCACGTTCACATAGTATTACTTGCTTCGTTCCGTGATGCAGCAGGTACTCGGCAGCGAGCAGAAACTCATCTATGGAAGCCCCTGGACCACGCTTAAGCAGGGTAGGGCGACCGGATTTACCTGCCGCTATTAGCAGGGCATAATTCTGCATGTTTCTCGCGCCTATTTGCAGTATGTCCGTGTGGGACGCTAGCAACGGCACATCCTCTGGCGCCATTACTTCGCTTACCGTAACCATTCCTAATGCGTCACCCACCTCTTTAAGGAGAATGAGGCCCTCCTCCCCTAAGCCTTGAAACGAATAGGGACTCGTACGCGGTTTATAAGCACCACCGCGCAGCACCTTACCGCCGGCAGATTTTACTGCAGTGGCTGCGGCGAACAGCTGGTCACGGCTTTCAATGGAGCACGGCCCAGCCATAATGACACATTCTGCGCCACCAATGGACACGTTTTTTACCTGAACCACTGTGTTTTGGGGCCAAAACTCGCGGGATGCCAATTTATACGGTCGGCTAATCTGTACAACATGGTCGACACCAGGCAAAGCGCTAAGCGTTGCCGTTAGCGGCTCGCGCACCGTGGGCGGTATTGCGCTGGCCACACCGATGGCGATGTGCTCGTCGCCTGGCAGCCTCAAAGGTTTTAACCCGTGGCTTTCTATGGTACTGACGACCTCCTCGATCTGCCCGGCCGTGGCATCTGCTTGCATAAGAACCATCATTGGTTATTGAATCTCTTGGTCTTTCTTAGTGTTGAAATAGTATGTGGCTAAAATCTCACTACTATTTTAACTCATAACACGTTCGGCGTGAGAGATTAACAACGAATGACCTGCCTGTGCAGTGATCGGATGGCACCAGTAACACCTAATTTAGGTTATGAAAACCGTACGCTAACCTTAGTCTTTACCACCGTATTTGTGCCATTTGTACTGCAAACAGGAGCCCGGAGCGGTCCATTTGGTGCTCCGGGCTCCCTTATCTGCTATGGTTGATTTCCGTTCCACTTCCAGGAGAAACATCATTACTCATTATCTGTCCTTGTCAACCAGCGCTGTCACATGCCATTGCCACAAAAAGTGGTTCTGTTGGTTGGCTGCACGGATTCGAGCTGCGGTGGCATTATCTACTATGTAGTCAAATCCTGCAACCCTCTGTGCATTGACTACCAGCGGATGGTCACCCGCACGTGGCGATTCGGATAGGCGATGCTCGTAAGACATGGTTCCCTGGTCATCGACAAAGCTGTAACTAGGCATGTGATTTGCAGTAGGATAGAGCACATTTCCGTCCGCGTCAAGCACCCGTGCACCCATTGCACGGTGAGCATTCAATCCTTGGGCAATGACGACCAGACCCGTGAATGGTCCGTTATCGTCAACCGGGGTGACTGGAAATTGCGCCAATATGGGAGATATTGACGGTGCGATTAGGATGTGCGCAGAGATCGGTATGCTAACAGGTGCCGGTGCTGCCTTATGTTCTACGATAGGAGGCGGAGGAGACGTTACTATGGTAGTGATCACCTTGCTCGCCAGCGATCGTGTAACCTCTAGCAGCGAACTTACATTTCCGGAGATAGTGGCTCCGCCGCCAGGCAGCAACTTACCAGTGGATCCATTGAGCACCTGCACCGAGATATCAATTTCTCCATTGATCTGGAAATAGCTTCCTGTTATCAGTTCATTCGCCTTGAGAAACTGACAGACCTGGCGCACTTGAGAGCCAGTAAGGCCATCTGCCGGGTTTGCATGGATAGCACCAAGGGCGGCAACCGTATCTGCCGGTTGAGACAACGTAAATTGACCGAAATGGGCGAGATCGCTTACGAGCGTCTGAGAGATGTAGGCGCCCAGGTTGCTGTCAGGACCCGCGAATTGGGCGACCGCCACGGACATGTTATTAGTATTTGAATCTGAGTTCGATTGGGCATTCACAGCAGAAGCGGGCACTAATCCAAACAATGCTGCTGCCAGGGCCATAAGGTATGAACGACGCATAGGTGTACCCCTCACGAGAGACCTCGTTGTGCAATTGCACATTACAAACGGTTGTTCCACACAGTGGTGGGGGGCTAAACAAGTATAATCGCCAAATTAGCAACTAGCATTACATTTGTGCTGTAGCAGCACGCTATACGGAGGGGACAGTTCTCACTGTTATTCGCAGGTAGTACCCACGTTGGTATGGTTTACGTGACTCCCTGGTGCGTGAGGACTGTTACGTTGGTGATGGCGGTGATTAATTCCTTGTTGTGTAAATGATTAGACGCTGGTTAAGGGACTGAACGCAGGAACCAAGGGACATGAATACCTAGTTTGAACCTGCTGAAGGAAAGGGGTATCAGGCGGCCAATTACCAACCGAAGGACAAAGGCACCGCTATGAGGATTACACCAACACGTCGCGTTGCGCTTGATTATCGCGATTTACATTGGTACTATAAATTACGCGCGATTACAGACTATACACTGACGCACGTTAAGCGGTTGGCACCCTGTTAAAAGCAGTAATGCACAGGGTGCCACGGCAGGATACACAGGTAAGCGCCGAGCGCACTCGTAGCGGACTAGGGCGACAGCAAATAGTCCACCGCTTGCTTGGCGGTGTAGATATCGCCATCCGTAATGTCCGCGACAAAACTGAGATCGTCGCCCACAGTTACCAGTGGTGGTTCCTCAAAATTATTCTGCGTGGGCCGTGTTTGACCAAGACCTACTGTGGCACAAAGCGCATTGCACAGGCACCGAGTACCGTCCGCAACGTCGGTAGTTCCACCTTTTTTGACAAAATCATCCACCGGTTCTGCACTACAACGGTAGCCGATTTTTCCATCTGGTTTGCAGTACATGTTTCGAAAAGCGCCGATGTCACATATTCGTTGACGGCTGCTGTAGATATCTGCGTCAGAAAGGGTACCTTCCATGTGCATTTCCTTGAAGGGAAAACCAGATGGAGAGCCGTGGGGGTTCGTGTAAACAGAGACGTTTCCCTGAAGGGCAGAATTGATGACTCGCTGCTTTAACTCCTCGCGCATGTTCGATTCTTTGCACAGTGCAAAGATACTTCCTACCTGCACTCCGTGGGCGCCTAACGCCAACGCCTCTTTGAGGGCAGAAGGATGGGCACGCGATCCTGCAAGCCAGAAAGGATATTCAGGATCCATCTTTGATAGGTCGGCAACATCCTTGTCCGTATAAATGGGCTCACCGGTTTCCGAAAGTTCTTTGCTTGCACGTGGTGGGGCATTATGACCGCCCGCTGAATGGGCCTCAATGATGAAGCCATCTGCACGCCTTACACCGCGTCGGTTGAACATAGCAGCTAGCACGTGAGTGGAGACTATTGGAAAAAAATCGGGGCGATTAATGGATACAGGGTGGTCAAGAGGAAGAAGCTCCCTGGGGTTCATGTGTACTTCAAACACGCTGTCACTGGAGGCACCTTCAACACTGAGCCTATAAGTTGCAGGCTCATGCTGGGAGAGCCTATCAATCGCCTCGTAAATCTGTAAAGGAATACCAGCACCCATCAGAACGCAGTCGACACCTGCCAGCATACATCCATACAGGGAAGGGAGGTGGCCAACTTGAATCTTTTCAAGACTGTTGACCGCTATCAGGCCGTTGTGTCCTTCTTTAGCGAGCCAAACCTCGGCAAAACAAGCTGCCGCAATCAATTCCGTAAGGTCACGACTAAGAGGGTACGTAAGCATTGGAATGTTACGGAAGGCGTTATCTTTCAATTCGCCCGCTGGTACGTAATAGCGGTTGATTATGCGCTGTGCAGTTTCCTGATTAGGGTAATTGCTGAGTGCACGCCGAATATGACCGCCCTCATCACCTAGTTGCAGCTTTCTGGCGGTAACCACCCAAATACCTGTAATAGAGACTGTTCCTAACTGCCCAAGTTGACTTACCGCCTTGGCAAGCTCCCAACCGGATACGCCAACTCCCATCCCACCTTGAATGAGGCGAGGATATACACGCTTCAAATCTAGCTCCTTCTTTCGCACCTGCCCGCCCGCCCCTGTTTGGCAGCGGTTAACACTACATCTTTGTAGTGTTCAAAATCCGCGTCAAAAATTGTCTTTACCGACACAACAACTGGTCGGGGTCCGTACTAGCTCAAATGAGGATATAAATTAACCCTTTAATCTGCGGTAACCGATCGCTCATGCTAGTACGTTACCGGTGCATTTATTGTAGCCGGTTTTATTGTTAAAGGTGAAGTACTCGTCTAAAATGGTGGAGTGAATTGCTCAGCCGTTCCAAACCATTGAATTGTAAAGCTGCCGGTTGTGACTTGAAAGACACCGCGCCGGATAAGTCTCTGCATCGCCGATCCCGGTACTAGATAAACTGCCTCACGCAGTTCGTGTCATATTTCGAGGTACAGTTCGCTAGTGAATACTAGAGGCAAGCTGAACCGTGCATCGCCATGGTACAGAGATCGCGTTTAGTGCGGGGAGGCGGTGCCCAGGCAGTGAATCTCGGTGTATTAATGTGGGCGGTTAAGGGTAGAATCATCCTAGTTAGGTCCATTGCTAAAGGAGTGCGCACCATGTCATTGAACGCATTAATAGTTTGGGGTGGGTGGGACGGCCACGAGCCGCGGCAGGTAGCGGAGATATGTGAAAAGGTACTGGTGAACCATGGCTTCAATGTGGAGGTATCCGACACGCTGGATGCGTTTCTGAATTACGATGCATTGATGAAACTCAATTTAATCGTTCCTATCTGGACAATGGGCCGCATTACGGGCGAGCAACAGAAGGGCGTGTTAGAAGCTGTTAAGGCCGGTGTTGGATTGGCCGGATGCCACGGTGGCATGTGCGACTCGTTTAGGGATGCCACTGAGTGGCAGTTCATGACCGGTGGTCAGTGGGTAGCGCATCCCGGTAACGACGGGACCAACTATCGGGTGCGCGTTACCAACACCAATCATTTCATCACGCAGGGTACTTCGGACTTCGATGTATGTTCGGAGCAGTATTACCTCCACACAGATCCAAGTAACAATGTACTAGCGGTTACCAAGTTCCCGGTTGCCGAAGGGCCTCACACCAGTAATGGCGAGTTCGATATGCCCGTGGTGTGGACGCGTATGTGGGGCAAGGGCAGGGTCTTTTACTCCTCACTGGGCCACCATGCAGATATTGTCGCCCAGCCGGATCCGCTCCGATTGATGACCCGTGGGATGTTGTGGGCTGCACTTGCTGAAGGGCAGGCATAACCGTTGGACGATCAGAATAGCAACCCGGTAGTGGGCGTGGTAATGGGGTCGAGGTCAGATTGGGAGACAATGGAGCACACTGCCAACACCCTTACGATATTGGGTATTCCACATGAGGTCAGGGTCGTATCGGCTCACCGAACACCTGACCTTATGATGGAGTATGGCAGACAGGCGGAAAGTCGCGGCCTGGAGGTAATCATTGCAGGCGCTGGCGGCGCAGCTCACCTTCCCGGTATGCTGTCTGCTTGTACAATGCTGCCCGTCCTCGGTGTACCCGTACAATCACACGCCCTACATGGTGTAGACTCGCTACTCTCCATCGTTCAGATGCCGGCGGGGGTGCCAGTCGCCACCTTAGCAATAGGCAGAGCTGGTGCGATAAATGCCGCCTTACTTGCCGCCTCCATACTAGGGGGCAAACATCCACAACTTAGGGAGGCGCTACGCTCGTATCGGGAAGAACAGACTGCGAACGTACTCGCAAATCCTGATCCGGTTGAACATTCTTGAGCCACATTGGCGTAATTGGCGCGGGCCAGCTAGGGCGTATGCTCGCCCTGGCTGGATTGCCTCTAGGGCATCAGTTTTCATTCTACGATCCAAACCCGCTCAGCCCTGCACGTTCTGTAGGCGCACTTACAGTTGGTGCATTCGACGATGTTGAACGATTGCTCAGCTTTGTAGACGACTGCGATGTGGTGACATATGAGTTTGAAAACGTTCCCGTATCGGTTGCTGAAGCACTGACCGAACGTTCGATAGTGCTGCCGAATCCCAGTGCGCTGAGATTCTCTCAGCACCGTGCAACAGAAAAGCAGTTTCTGCAAGCCAATGGCATTGAAACAGCCCCCTTTGTGTATCCGGTCCCAACAGTAGAGGTTCTATTAGAAGCAGTGCACCAGTTAGGGGGGACGGCAATTCTGAAAACCTGCACCCTTGGCTACGATGGGAAAGGGCAGCGCGTCATTCGGAATGAAGAGGATGCACACGCTGCATGGAAGGACATGGGTGAAGCGGAGTTAATACTCGAGGGCGTGGTGCCCTTTGATCGGGAGGTATCACTCATTGCGGTGCGGGCAGCCAACGGCAGTTGCTATTCCTTCCCACTCACCGAGAACGTACACAGAGATGGAATTCTGCGCAGGTCGACAGCCCATCTGCCCAGTGCAGGTTATGCTTTGCAGCAAGCGGCAGCCGCCAATGTTCATGGGTTAATGGATGCACTTCACTATGTGGGTGTACTCACGGTGGAGTTCTTTGTTGTGGGCAACAGGCTGATCGCCAACGAGATTGCACCCAGAGTTCACAATTCTGGTCATTGGACGATAGACGGCTGTTATACAAGTCAGTTCGAGGCCCATATACGCGCAATTACAGGTTTACCACTGCACCCAATCAAGCAGCATACGGCTGCAACAATGATCAATATTGTCGGCAGTCTGCCAGATCCACAGGAGGTACTCAACTTTTCGGGTACACACCTGCACCTCTACGACAAAGCACCGCGGCGGGGACGCAAACTAGGGCATGTTACAATCTGTATGGATGACGATTACGAGCGGGACGCGGTCGCAGCGCAATTGGAAGCATGCGTGCCCTGGGTAGTGTGAAGTTGAATCGCGGATTTACGCCCAGTGCGAGACCCATTGTTAGCCGCTAAAGAACGTCGTCGCCGCGTTCCTCTGTTCGTATGCGGATGGCATCACCCATAGGCAAAACGAATATTTTACCGTCACCAGGCTCACCAGTTCGGGCATGGTTGGTAATGGTTTCAATGATCTCGTCGACGTCCTCATCGCGAACTACAATTTCAAGACGAACCTTTATTGGCATCTCAATCTCATAGGCTGCGCCGCGAAAGCTCTCCCTAAGGCTCGAGGGCCGTCCTCGCCCGCGTACATCGGTGACCGACATTCCCGTAACGCCAATCTCACCCAGGGCAATCTTCACCTGCTCAAGCCGTGAGGGGCGAATCACTGCCTCTATTTTTTTCATATAGACTCCTTAACAACGGCAACTGCAGTTTCCATTGTCTGGTTGGCCGAGCCGTGAAAGAGACCCTTTACTGGCGTAACATCGCTATAGTCACGGCCAGAGTGGACTTTCACGTAATGTGAATCGACCACGAGATTGTTGGTGGGATCGAAACCGTGCCATGTACCGTCGGGCATCAAGCATTCCACCCAGGCATGCATAGCGTCACCACCAATAAGCGTCGACGTCTGCACGATTTCATCGTTGACATCATGCCATTGAGAGGCATTTTGATCTAGCATGTTACCCGAAGTACCTTCTGCATCCTCCGCATTTCTGGTGTAAATGTAACCACTCACATACCTGCATGGAATTTCCCTTCGTCTACACACTGCTAACATAAGATGCGAGAAATCTTGACAAACACCTCGTTGGTTTTCAAGTACCTCGCGCAGAGGAGTGTTAACATGAGTGGTGCCAGGGGCGTAATCCATAACGCGGTGAAGCAGCCGGGTAAGTGCAACCAAAAACGAGGCCGTACTTGGCCCTGCCTGCCTTGTTGCCACGGCAGCAATGCGATCCGTTTCAGGGTCTAACGGCACCCTTGCGGTTGGCGCAAGATATTCCCAATTTTTCCGACGTACATAATCACGCTTGTAAAAACCGAAGTCGTCCTCTACAAGCTGTAAAGAGGCAAATGCGTCTCTTTCATGCGTCACCACTAAGGATTCGGCTCGTATTGCTAGCGCGGCATGAGGCTCGCGTAGATTAAAATGGTGCACGCGGCCGCAGGGGAGATCGTAGGCAAACATACGCGCATACGGCCTTACGTCGAGGCGGAAGTCGAGACACACCTGACTCTCATCGGTTACCGGCATTAGCCTTAGTTCGTTGTGGCTATCGGACGCTAACCCCGGGTATAAGTACCTAGTTATGTGGGTTATTTTAAGTCGCACGGCATTGTTGTCGCCTCAATGTGCAGTCTATGCTTAGTAAGATAGGTACTGAGCATTAATAGCTGATCCTATCCGCAAGCACTGCTCCTGAACACGCTGCAGAAACTCGTGTAGTCCACCTGCAAGAATCTCCTCGGCACGCACAAACGAGAGATCAGACTTAAGGCGTCCCAGCAACCTGTCCGCTTCTGTGTTAAATTCTTCGCCAGGGCGACCGCTAATGCGCCGCAAGCAGCCCTCCGTGCGCGAGACTCCATGTCTAACCGAGGCTGGAAAGTATGGATTTAGCACCAGGAAATCCACTACTAACGCTGGATTGATACCTTCCTGGTGGGTTTTTCGGTACATCTCAAAGGCGCTTACCGATTTCAATACTGCGATCCAAGCATGCGTGTCATAGTCTACATTTACGGATGACTGAAGAGTTCGTGATCTATCCAGGCTACCGGGCACTTCCAGGTTGCGCGACATAGGTGGTACAACGAGATCATGAAACCGTACGTCCAGAAGTCTGGCAGTTTGTTGCGCACGTTCCAGAAATCTCCCGGCATCCAGCCAGTCGCGCGTTTCGCCCATCAGCATTGTTCTATTTAGGATGCCCTGAAACAGGTGTGAAGCATCCTTTACCTGCCGGAAGAAGACGTGTGGCTGAGCCATTACCTGGTCTACGTTCCACTCCTTCATCTGTAGGTATGAGATATTCAGGCTCTCCCACATTTCGGACGCGAGGTGTTCACGAATAGCTCGCGCGTTTTCACGTGCTTGACGCCAGCAGCATAGAATAGAGTTTCTGTGGTTCTCGTCGAAAGTGAAAAAGTAAAGTGCATCTCGGTCGTTGCAGCTCTTGTATTCCGTCGCAAACTGATCGGCAGTTCCCGAAATCTGCAGCAGCGGCTGCCAGTTGTGCTCTCCATTTGGCAGTGGCCTGTGATTTTCTAAGGTAGAGTGAAAGTGGACATCTACCATTCGAGCTGTAGCTTCAGCTCGTTCCACATACCGTCCCACCCAGAAGCACGCATCTGCGTCTCGGCTCAGCATCCTCGCGCCTCCTGAGAGTCTGAATGCTCGTGAGCCAGTACCCAGGTATCTTTACTTCCCCCGCCTTGTGAGCTGTTTACCACGTATGATCCTTTTTTGAGCGCTACCCTGGTAAGACCGCCGGGTATGATTGTGGTTCCTGTGGGGCCGCAGAGTATGTAGGGGCGTAGATCCACATGCCTACCCTCGAAATGATCGCCGATAAAGGAGGGTGAGCGCGAGAATCTAACCAGTGGCTGCGCTATAAAGCTACGCGGGCATGCCTGCACTTTACGCCCATATTCCTCAAGTTCCGCTTCACTAGCCTGTGGCCCGATAAGCATTCCGTACCCGCCCGACTCATTTGCAGATTTCACTACAAACTTGTGCAAGTTGGAAAGAATGTGCTTAAGGTGTCCTTCGTCCGCAGCAACGTACGTTTCAACATTGGCGATAATCGGCTCTTGATCGAGATAATATTTTATGATGCGAGGTACGTACGCGTAGATAACTTTGTCATCGGCAACGCCTGTTCCTACAGCGTTACACAGCGCCACATTCCCCGTTCGATAGGCATTAATCAGGCCTGGGGTGCCCAACATTGAGTCCGAACGGAACTGCAGCGGATCAAGAAAATCGTCATCAACGCGCCGATAGATCACGTCAACACGCTTAGGTCCACGGGTAGTTTTCATGTAGACAATGCAGTCGTCCACAAAAAGATCGCGTCCTTCCACCAGTTCAATCCCAAGCTGTTGAGCAAGGAATGCATGCTCGAAGTAGGCACTGTTAAACACGCCTGGCGTGAGTAACACAACTGTAGGATCTGCTGCCCGTGCAGGCGGCGCGATTGACCGCAGATTCTCAAGAAGCTTGGTTGTGTAGTGGTCAACGGGTCGAACAGAAAGATCAGCAAACATCATGGGTAGTACACGCGTCAGTATATTGCGATTTTCCAGGACGTAGGATACACCGGACGGTGTACGAAGATTATCCTCTAGAACGCGGTACACTCCCTTGTCATCGCGGATGAGATCCGTTCCGCATATCTGCACATAGATGCCACCCGGCGGATCCGCATCCATAAGCTCTCGTCGGTAGTGCACTGCACCCTGCACGAGGTCGTATGGCACCACTTTATCGGCAAGGATCTTCTGCTCGTGATAGATATCGTGAAGGAAAAGGTTTAACGCGGTAATGCGCTGCGCAAGCCCCGCTTCGAGAAATGCCCACTCGTTAGCCGCAATAATACGCGGTACGAGGTCGAATGGCCATGGTTTTTCCGCGCCACGATTATCGCCATAGACGGCGAACGTGATACCCTGATTGATCAGAGTGCTGTCTGCAATTCGGCAACGATTTCTGTATTCTTCCAACGACAAGCTATTGAGGCGATTGAACAGCTTACGGTAGTGGGGGCGAGGAGTACCGTCTGGCTGAAACATCTCGTCGTAAAAGCCGTCTGTTTGGTAACCTTGAAAGAGGGACATGGAACGAACGCACCTCCTGCGGGAATGAAGCATGGGAATGCTCATGTCGGGTCACAGTGGCTTCGTTGCCAGCGGCAGCACGGTGGAAACCGTGGAGTTAAATCATCACTATTATAGAGCGCAACAGCTTCGATGTCAAGCTGTACGTCAGTACAGGGCGAACGGAGGCACTTTCAATGTTGAAGTGAATTCTGTGAGTTGAAGGTCCGAATGGCTGTGTTGTTACTGTGAGTGAGCTACTTCAGGGATACGCAGCAAGAGATGTGCACGGTAACAAGCCCGTCGATTAGGTCAAATATGGTTCTTGCACCCGACATTATGGTAAGCATGGCACAATAGCAAGTTGTCAGCGACGGTGCATAGATTAGTGTGCAACTGGCGTGAGCTTTGTACTAACCATTGCGCGGATCTTGTTTTGACGAGGTGTTCATGTGAAATAGCAAGTTCTGCAACCTGAACTACACCCGAGATCCACCGCGACTGAATCCTCATCACCCCTCAAACGAACGAGTGGTGGGAATTTTCGGTTGGCACGCAAGGATTGACGACTAGAATATCCTGGCATAGCTTTAACCAAGCGAAAGAGTCTTGCCAACAGCCATTCTGCATGCGCAGGTTGTCACTTGGATTGATAGGCATGGCAGGTAGGCCAGCAGCGGTACTCCACGCCCCCTTACCGCCGAGGTGTACGCCAGGGTACCAAAGCTGCCAGCGCGATACGACCACAGGGTGGCTGCTGGTTCACCGGCGGTGGCGTGCATAACAAAACCCCCACATCTCGTGATTTCGCCGACACCTAACCACATCCTTGCCACATTGAGTGAATCGTGGTTCTCTGAACTGTTAAACTTCAATCTGCGAGCCAATAAGAAGCCCGAAGCACCAGTGGTAAATTAATTTGTTTTCCGAGGTATTGACGTTTGCAACGAAATGCTGTACAATTATTAAAACGTTTGAAATTTGAACGGGAGCATATCATTTTGCGAAACCACATCACTATAAAAGACATAGCGCGCAGTCTGGACCTTTCCTACTCCACCGTCTCGCTTGCACTTAACGATGCTCCTGTAGTGAATGCTCGAACGCGTCAGCGGGTACAGGACTATGCCCGATCTGTGAACTATCGGCCAAACGCCTCTGCTCGTGCAATCAGCACGGGGCGCACATACCTCGTCGGAGCCGTTTTGGGAAGATTCACGAACTCATTCTTTGAGGAGATCGCACAAGGCATTGAGAATGTTGCAAGCCAGCGCGGATTTGATGTGATTTTGAACACCAGCGGTTTTGGGGGGGCAAGCGAAGACTCGCATCTATCGCGACTCATTGATCGGCGGATAGAGGGCGTAATCTGTACACGGTATTCCATCTCGCAGCAGGGCATTGAAAGACTTGAGAAGATGGAAATACCAATACTGCTGCTACGGGCGGATGCCTGTGGGCCGCAAACGTATGTGGCAGTAGATAACCGCCTTGGTGGTCGCCTTGCGGTAGAACACCTAGCTGCTCTGGGGCACCGCCACATTTTGTATGTTGGTTATGAATTTGTGCATAGCCAGCTTCGTGAAGAAGGTGCTCGCGAAGCTGCAAGGGACTGTGGTGTGAGGATGGAATCTATTAATGTACCTGCAGCTGTTGATAGGAGTGCAGCATTTGCTGCAGTAACCCGCCGAGCTAAGGCAATGCGAGACTTTACAGCTGTTTTCTGTGCGGACGATGTGATTGCCGTTGGTGCTATCCAGGCATTGCAGGAAATTGGTCTGCGGGTGCCACAGGATATCTCTGTAGTAGGGTTTGACGATTTAAGGTGGGCGCCGCTTATTAATCCGCCGCTCACCACGGTACATCAACCACAAATTTCCCAGGGTGAAACTGCGATGGAGCTGCTAATCGCCATGGTAGAAGGCCAGCAGGTGGCTAGTACGGTACTGGCACCCCGTCTGGTAGTGCGAGGCTCATCCGCGCCATTGGCGAAACGGGTGGCCAACGGTCGGTCTGGTTAATTTCACGAACCCATTCTGGGTTCCAAATGTGTTCATCATCTAAACGGGAGGATCAGTGATGGCATCTCGCAACGAGATTAGAGGCTTCACCCTGATTGAACTGTTGGTAGTAATTGCAATTATCGCAATTCTTGCAGCAATTCTGTTTCCGGTATTTGCGCAGGCCCGGGAGCGGGCGCGCGCTATCGCGTGTATATCCAATTTGCAGCAGATCGGCACTGCAACCATGATGTACGCGCAGGATTACGATGAAACCCTGTTGTACGCGCCATACCCAGGCTGCTACAACAATAACCCTAACACACCGGCACTTTACTATCCCGACATGCTCTATCCCTACGTGAAAAGTGCGGCATTGTTTAAGGACCCAGACTACGATGGCTACCCATTCTGGATGTACACGTGCTTTGTAGGCTCTCCCACTGAACCAGCTCAATTCCAAAAATCTCCGAATGTCAATAGCCTTGGCGACTACCACCTTGGCTATGGTATCAACGAACTGCTGTTAGCAGGAGCATTAACCGGCGGGCCAATCACCCTGGCGGGTATTAATTTGCCCGCACAAACCGGTATGTACTCCGACGGTGACTATCTTTGGAATACATTTATTGGCTACTACCTGGATGCAGGCGATGGCACCAAGCACACTTACTGGCTTAGCAGCGACCAGGTATCGTGGTTCTACGGTGTACCAAGGCACTTTGGCGGCGCAAACTTTAGTTATGCTGACGGCCACGCCAAATTTGCAAAACTAACACTCACAAAAGAGAGCCCCGTGTTCTGGGGATATTACCGGGTACGTATAAATCCGCAGGAGAACTAGGGTTAGGTAACAAAAGGAGCGTTCAGTCATGAAAAAAGAGATCCCGCCAGCAGCAGGTATCATTCTCGTTGTTGTGGTCGTGCTTGCGGTGGGGCTGGCAATGTGGAGGTTCACATCGGGGCAGCAGCGTACGCCTCCTCCAATGCCGCGCGGTCCGATACAACTGCCACCCAGTCAGATTGGAAGACCTATGCCGATGGGCCGCGCATCTGCATCAATTGCCACGCCCGCTCAAGCAGGCACCAAGTAGGCCATGCGTAAGGCGTTGATCTCTAAATTGGCAGCCCTGCTAAGTGCAGGGCTCGCCATATTGCAACCAGCTGTAGCCTGTGCGTCATCCACCGGAGGTTTGCATCTTGCGGGTGGGTTTATTCAGTACCAGCCATCCATGATGACCCTAACGGCACATCAGTGGGATTTGGAGCTTGCAGCAATGCAGCGCGCCAAGATGAACCTTATAGTGCTACAGTTTCTACAAAATAACGCGCAAAACTTCATCCCAAGTGCTCCAGGTGCAACGGATCCCACACGGTGCATTCTCTCCTATGCATCTGCGCATCATATGCGTGTTATCATTGGCCTCTCCACTGACGATGCGTGGTGGATGCGGTGGAATGACCCGACGTACCTTAATGACGAGGCGCAAAAATGCAACACCCTGGCAGAAAGAGTGTGGGCGCGTTATGGCAAATACCGTGCTTTTGCGGGCTGGTACATCCCGCAGGAGATGTGGGACGGCAAGTACACCCGTGAACAGGCACAACGGCTTCATACATTCCTGCACACGGTGAGTTCCCGTTGTCATCGCTTGAGCGGCAATAAGCCTGTATGCATCGCCCCGTTTTTTGCTCATAACGCCACACCATCTGAAATAACTGCGTCCTACACAACCATCCTGGGCAACTCCGGTGTGAATGTCTTGATGCTGCAAGATGGTGTTGGTGCCCGCAACTGGCACGACGACGTGGCGGGTAATGTGGTTCCCGACTTTCAGGCCTTTAGGAGGGCATGCCTCAAAACGGGCGTCGAAATGTGGTCGGACTTAGAGGCATTTCAGACGACTACCAAGCCTTCAAACGGTATGGTACCGGCCTCCATTCAACGCATTGAACGGCAATTCACCGCGGAGATGCCATACGTCTCGCAATTTGTAACTTTTGATTTCTTTCACTATTTTAGTCCCTATCGCGGTGCCCTTCAGGCAGGGCTTTATAAGGCATACATGAGCAGGTTTGTTAAACACCCGTATTTCCCCATGTACGGCAATATGGTGGAAGTCGATCCCGGCCTCTCATACTACCAAAACCGCACTCCGCGCTCTATTGCGAGTGAAATACGAGCGAATGGATATACCTGTGTCGATTATGTGGTGACCACTGACGCTCACATCAACCCTGCGCTTATTGCTGCGTTTCATGCCCAACATCTGGGGGTGTGGTACGGAACATTTGCGAACGGCACATACAGCACGGTGGGAATGCCGAAGGGCTGGGAGGCATGGAAATCAGTTACGCGCGCTGACCTTCTGGGGCATTCGTTGAACGATGGATTTACGCGTCTGTGCATGAATAACTCCGATTACGTGCACTGGAAGCAGCACCAGATTACGACGGTGCTGCACCACTACGATTTTCAGGGTGTGATGATTATGGAGCCATACTGGCCTGGCCACGGTGGCATACAGCGCTTGTCGTACAGTTGTTTCTGCGCGTCGTGCAGGCGCGCCTTTGAGAAGATGTTTCCCACGCAACACACCCTGCCAGATATTATTCATCCTAGTTCTCCCAATTGGCCAACGCATAACACGGAGTTGTGGAAGGACTGGCTGATCTTTCGGCAGCGAACCGTAACGCAATTTGTGAACACGCTGGTAAACGGCAGCAAAGGCATACGGAAGTCGTGTGCCAACAAGAAGGTTTGCATATGGGTACTTGCTCTGAAATCGGCCGGAGGATTACAGCAGGTTGAGAGCGAGAACGGCGTAAATCCGGGTGCAATCGCAGGAGAAGTTCGTCCAGATTGCATCTGTCTGGAGGCAGATTGGCCAGACTGGATGATCCCTCAACTGCCGCCAGACTATGTGCAAGGGTACAAACCTGTGGTAACTGCTATTCGAACGGCGGTGCCGGGGTTGCGTATCATCATTCAAGCAGACATAGGATCGAGTAAACAGGATAGGCGAGGCACAGAGTGGCTTAACTCTTTTAGAGCAGCCTGCCGAAACCTGGGTACTCCCGACACCATCTACTACGAATACTCTATTGGCAAGTATATTTACACCGATCCACCAACCATTACAGGCGCTCGAGAGGCAGGTGGTCGCATTTTTCTGACATTCAACCGTGGACTGAAAACTCCCGATGCCTCGTTCCCAGCCCATTATTCGCTTAGCCGGGGCAAAGTATCGCGGGTAATTGTAGAGGGTAACCTGGTTACGCTAGTAGCTGTTGGTCTTCCACCTAACGGTACCATCAAGGTGACTGCGTTGAATTTAAGCGATGATCCTGCCGTAAGGCTTTTTCACGACATGCCTCCAGCAATCAGTGTGAAACAGTCGGTAGTAGTTCAGGTGCATTAAGGGCAATGAGTCTGGAAGGTAGATCTTCTCTTTAATGGCCAGCGAAATGGAACATAATGCGATGGCTCTAGCCCCCGGCGCTAACGACCACTGTTACGATCATACGGTATCGCGCAGGCGGTTGCTGACATTTGCAGCAGCTACCGGTGCTTCCCTAGCAGGGTGCGGGAGGCACGTGAAACGGGGACCAACGGAGATTGTATACTGGACAGGTTGGTCCGGGCATGAGCTTGACGTTCAACGAAAGTTGATTGCGCAATTTAATCAAACTCACCCACATATTCGGGTGGTTATGCTCTCTCAGTTCGGAAACTCGGGTTACGAAAAGGTACGGATCGCCTTTGCCGGCGGGGCAACACCGGACGTAATGTCTACCGTATGGGCCGATGAACTTGCTGCCTATGCCATGCGCGACGTACTCAGGCCGCTTGACGCGTACCTGATTGCTTCTCACCGCGACATAACAAAGGAGTACATGCCCGGCATCGCGAAGATGGTCACCATTGGCGGGAAAGTCTATGGCCTTACTGTTTCAAGCAGTACTAACTTCATTGCGTACAACCGCAAGATATTCTTGCAATGTGGTCTCTATCCCGACCGTCCACCAGAAACAGTTGACCAGCTAGACGCCGCTGCCAAGAGGTGTACCGCCTACGACGCAAACGGTAACTTCATCCGATACGGGTTTAGGCCCTCTGACCTTAGTATGTGGGTGTACCCATTTGGCGGCAGCTGGTTTGACGAGTCTACAGGAGAGATCACGGCGAATTCACCACAAAACCTTGCTGCCCTGCAATGGATGGGATCGTATGCTCGCCAATACAACATGCGGCAGATGCAGGCTTTCTCAACGACTTTCGGCAGTAGCAGCACACCCAACGGCCCGTTTTACGTGGGAAAGACCGCGATGGAATCGACAGGCGAGTGGGAACGAGCTTTTGTAGAGAGGTATGCGCCGGGTCTCAGTTGGGGATGGTTTGCCTTACCGTTTCCCACAGGTGGACGGCCTCAATCAACCACACTTGATGGAAGCATATTTGTCATCCCGGCGGCTTGCAAACATCCCGATGAAGCCTGGGAATTTCTGAACTGGATGACAAGCCATGACGCTGTGAAGACTTTTTGCTGGTCGATCAAAAACGTTCCACCATTAGTTTCAGTAAGTCGCGATCCACTCTTCCAGAGTGATCCGCTTTTTCGGTTTACGATTCCGATTCAGCAGGGACCGGCGGCCTTTGGGCCACCCCCTTTGCCTACCTGGACCATGCTAAAGTCTGCAATTAGCAGAGCCGAAGACAGCGTTATGTTAGGAGGCGAGGATCCTGCACGGGTTCTTAACAGGCTGCAAGAGGAAGCAGTGAGACAACTGCGGCGAGCAACGGAGGAGCTGCGGCCTTGAAATCATCTGTACAGGCGAAGCGCGATACGTTGAACGGCCTGCTATTTGCATCGCCCTGGATACTGGGGTTCCTTACGTTCGTACTCTACCCGCTGGTGGCGTCGCTATATTATAGCTTCTGCAGTTACGATGCGATTTCTCCTCCGCATTTCATCGGTCTGGAGAACTATCGGATCATGTTGACGCAGGATCCCCTCTTCTGGAGGTCGCTCTGGAATACGCTCTACATGGCCATTTTCGGCTTGCCAGTAAGTCTCGCTGCTGCCCTTGGAATTGCACTACTTCTTAATCAGCGCATACGGGGAATTTCGATATACAGAACCATCTACTTCCTCCCCTCTATTACCCCTGTGGTTGCGTCATCTGTTTTGTGGATGTGGCTGTTGAACCCGCAGGTCGGACTTATCAATACCTCCCTTCACAGGTTAGGAATAAGCAGTCCACCGGCGTGGCTGTCGGACCCAAACTGGGCTAAGCCCGCGCTTATCCTAATGGGTTTATGGGCAGTAGGGGGTGGTATGGTGATTTACCTTGCATCCCTTCAAGACGTTCCTGCCTCGCTGCTGGAAGCCGCCTCGTTGGATGGGGCTGGGCGATGGGCAAAATTTAGGCACGTAACGGTTCCGTCGATCTCTCCAGTGATACTCTTCAACCTCATTATGGGGCTTATTGGAACCTTTCAATACTTTACGCAAGCGTATGTGATGACAAACGGTGGGCCTCAGGACGCCACAATGTTTTACGCCCTGCACCTCTTTAACAGAGCCTTTCAGGACTTTGAAATGGGATACGCATCTGCGATGGCATGGGTGCTGTTTGTTATTACTCTAATTTGTGCAATTGTCGTCTTCAGGACCTCTGCACGGTGGGTCTACTATGCAGGTGAGTCCTCATGATCCAGCCCGCCTCAGAACGTGCCTCACGACGGCGTCGCTTTCGACTAATTGCCTTCGCTGGCCTCTGCGCTAGTCACGTCGCTCTCATTTCGATAGGACTTCTGTTTGCGCTGCCATTTTACTGGCTCGTTAGTACGGCATTAAAGCCAGACTCACAAATATTTGCGATGCCGCCGGTTTGGATACCGCATCCGGTGGTGTGGAGCAACTATCCTAGAGCGCTGCACTACATCCCTTTTGCATTGTACACCTGGAATACGGTGAAAATTTGCCTATACACAGTAATTGGCACGGTGGTATCCTGCTCGCTGGCGGCCTACAGCTTAGCACGCATTCCATGGCGTGGCCGCAATCTAGTATTTGCTACCTTAATCGTTTCCATGATACTGCCGGGCCAGGTCACCATGATTCCCACCTTCGCGATCTTCAAGTGGCTGGGATGGATTGGTACAATTCTGCCTCTCACAGCACCTGCATTTTTGGGAAACGCCTTCTATATCTTCTTACTGCGTCAATTTTTCATGACAATCCCTCGCGAGCTATCCGAGGCGGCGCGGATGGATGGCTGCACCGAATTTGCTGTCTACTGGCGCGTAATAATGCCGCTGGCTAAGCCGGCACTAGTCACCGTTGGACTATTCACCTTCATTGGCTCGTGGAATGACTTTTTGGGGCCGTTGTTGTACCTTAACGATGAGCGTACGTACACTCTGTCGATGGGGCTTCAGCGATTTGTCAGTCAGCATGGTGCAGAATGGGCCATGTTGATGGCGGCTTCCACAGTTATGACATTGCCCATCATTGTCATCTTCTTTCTTGCCCAGCGCACCTTTATTGAGGGTGTGACGCTCACCGGAATAAAGGGATAGGAGCATATTCATTGAAAATCGCGTTCATCGACCATCACCTGGAAAACTTTCACGCAAACACGTTTCAAAAAATTCTGCGCGACAAGACGTTGATACCTCAAGACGTTATAATCGGTGGATGGGAATTGGAAGAGGCCGGCGAAGACTGGTGTGCTAAACACAACGTACTGAGGCTTCATTCACTGGAGGATGCACTCGAATGGGCCGATAGGGTCATGGTGTTATCACCGGACAATCTTGATTGCCATTTTAGTCTTGCCCAACAGGTTCTGCCCGCTGGACTTCCTACATTTTTTGATAAAATGCTTGCACCTACTATCGACGATGCAGAGCAGATTGTTGAACTCGCTTCCCGTTATAAGGCTCCGGTCTTCTCGTCATCCGGGCTTTCATTTGCAGTCGAGCTAGGACCTGCGACCGATCTTAAAGGTGAAGGATCCATCCACGACGTGTTCGTCGGGGGTATGGGTGGCTGGCTTGGTTACGTCATCCATACACTGTCTATTGCGCTTACACTCATGGGGTCGACAATCGTTAGATTGATTGATACAGGAACCCATGGAGCACGCACGGTTACGATTGACTACGGAGGTGGAAGTCGAGCCGTCGTAGATGTACGAACATGTGCGAATGAGT
>JAJYCW010000185.1 GCA_021777995.1 bacterium | reverse complement strand
TGCCGGTCCTCTGCGTCCTCTGCGTCCTCTGCGTCCTCTGCGTCCTCTGCGTCCTCTGCGTCCTCTGCGTCCTCTGCGTCCTCTGCGTCCTCTGCGTCCTCTGCGTCCTCTAGGAAGGATGACAGAATATGAAAGGATCCTAATACCATGCAGAGTTTGCCTATCACTCGTTTGACCGGTAGGCTGGCCCGTAACATTGCCACACCTATCCTTGTCACCGCGTTTGCGGTGTTTATGTTCGCACTACCCAAGTCGGCACGAGCACAGGTGCAGGTGTTCTTTAGTGCCGCGCCACCCGACGGTACCATAGAGCCAATTAACCAGCCGTATTACCTTACAGTTCAGAGGACCGATCAATACGGGGTGAACGCGCTTGGCGTTGAAGATGTTACCATTGGGGGGCATGTCTTTGGCTGGCCAGAGCCAGGCTGTGGTCCGGGTGGGATCCACACTTTCAAGGCAGTTAATCAAGCCGCTCCGCCACCACCATGGTACGGGTATCAGTGGTTAGTAGAAGTGCAGGGTTGCGACAGGCCATCCGTGTGGTTTACCACCTATTCCTCGGCAGGTCTGTACCCGATTCAATAACGGCAGATACCGATTGTGAGGGCGATGACTCACTCGTTGGCCCTCACAGGAGCAGGTACTATGATCAAAAACAACTCCATCCCAGTGCTTGCCTTAGGGATACCTCTGTTGCTCACAGCTAGTGTCGTTGCTACTATAGCTGCGAGGTCAGTACCGTTGCCAAAGGTTACCTATTGGAAGAAACTGATAGTCAGCCATCGGGTCAACGGCCTTACAATCACGACACTTACGTATTACAGCTCCAATCCAAATGGGCCTGTATTGCGCGAACAATTGGAACACGGTAAATTCACACAGGATCTGCTTGCACCCCATGGAATGGACGGTCCAGTTTGGGTGAATGACAAAAACACCTTTGGACTCACATTCAACGCGTTGGTTAGACTGGTTCGAATGCGTAGCAGACAAATTGGCTACGCTAAGGTGCGGCAACTTGCAGGATGGCCATTAGACTTACATCCCTTTCCGTTTAGTCCGTATTTCGTTTTGGAGCGCCAACCACCATACAGCGCCGGCAAAATAGCCCAATCCATTTCTTCCCTTAAGAAATTCGGTACCGACGTTTTTGAGGGTCACAGGTGCTTTGTATTTCAAGAACATCCTCGGGTAGTTGGCACATCAGGCAAGATCGTTGAACGATTCTGGTGGGATGAGCAGTCGCATTTCATCTGGAAGGCAACGGACACCCTCTATCCACCTACTGATAGCCCCAAACCGCCAAGCCGTAGTGTCGACATTGTCAAGTGGGTACACCCCATGAAGCGGTCTCCATCTGAGGTATTTCGATTTCCGGCCTCGGCACGCGTGGTGGTGCCCGCGATCCTTGGCAATTTACCGGTTCCACCAGGTGGAATCAAAATTACGACCGTTCCGGGGGGCAATCGATATATAGGCGCATCTCTTGCTTCAATGATCAGGCATCTGGAGAGTGAAAAGGGCACTAAAAATGAACTACACGTCCTTCGACCCAAAGGCTCCCCACAGTACCGGCGATGAAAAGCACCAGGAAATCTTAGATGCTTGTAGAAATTTCCGGCGCATCCGCGCACCCAATTACCATAGAAACACAGCAGAAACAATGCTGCAGCTAAAAGCGTGGAATCTCGTTGCATATTTGCAATTGTATCCTGGCGGAACGTTGAAATTTGATATCGCAGAAGCACGCCCATACCTAATGCTATCTCATGAGCAAAAATGTTGCTGACGCGATCACCACAGTCGTCGGATACATCCCCAACTACAGGCAACAGCAGCAATTAGACACATAGCCGATCTATGTGTACAGGGAACGGACTCATTCGGGGTGGAGGCATTGGGTGTATTCGATATTACCACCAACGGTCCCGTAATTGGATGGTCTGCAGTGGGATGCGGTCCTGGAGCAATTCACGAATTTGGAGTGGTGAATGAGGGTCCAAGCCAAGCGGGTGGTCTGGATTTTTGTGGGAAGCAGAAATGCAGCAATGCGTCGATGTTGGATTTTGGTTTTCAACATATTCGACTGCTGGTTTGTATCCCACCTAGATCCCACGCAATTTTGAGGGCCTCGGACTAACCGACGGCCCTCACAGGAGTAACTACCATTAAATCAAAAGTAAAACGGCAGGCGGTATTCATCGTTGCCGCGCTTTATATTACGTTCATTCCGGTTCTAGCCACGGCTGGTAAAGCCTCAACAGAACGAGCCAGCGTTAAGTATTGGAAACGGTTCATTGTCAGTAATAGATTTCATGGCTCTACAATCACGACGCTGACCTATTACAGCACTGATCCGCATGGCCCTATCATGAGTGAAGTGTTGCAGAACAACACGATGGTGCAGGACCTCCTGGCGCCTACGGGTATGTCCGGTATGATATGGGACGAAGCAGGCGGCGTGGCTAATCTCGATTTCTTCTCTCTTGTCAAGCTGGCAAAACTGCGTTCGAAGCAAATCGGTTACAATCACGTAAAGCAATTATCGGGTTGGCCCGCTGACATTCATCCATTTGTAGTAAGCCCACATTTCAAAGCACCTCCTCAACCGCGGTTCTGCGCAAGCAAAGTACCGAAATCGGTTTCATCGCTTAAGAGGGTTGGCTCCGCAGTTTTTGAAGGACATCATTGCCTCATCCTGCAACAATCCGCTCGAAACTTGGGTAGCGTCGGCAATATGGTAGACCGCTTCTGGTGGGATGTTCACACCCATTACATCTGGAAGGAAGAGGACACCATCTATCCACCACCTAGTAGCCCAAATCCCCCCAGTCGGCAGGTGACCTACGTCAAATGGGTGCGCCCTATGAAGCGACCCCCAGCAGACGTCTTCAGGTTTCCCGCCGGAACGCGTGTCGTTGTGCCGGGCATTCTGGGCAACTTACCAGTACCGCCTGGTGGAATCAGGATTAAGCCTCCAGCAGATTCAAGCCCGTACCTTGGATTATCTTTTACTGCGCAGCTTCGATATCTGGAAAGCGTTAAGGGCACCAAAAATGAAATACATTACACTATTCCTAAGCCAGACGCCAAGCACAAATAGGCACACATCACGGTGCTACGTGCCAAGGAAACCGGCGTCTATGCATCCTTCAATCACGTATACAATGGTAATGGGCCTGCTGGTTACCGCGGTTCCATCAATGGCGGCTACGGGCCAGCGTGGTGTGCCCGCCAATGACCGGCGGCTCTTATCCCCTGTGACTATTGTTGAACGGTCTATCACTCTGCAACAGGCTCTCGCTCGGATGTCTGCACAGGCGCATGTAGAGCTCACAGTACAGAAGAACCAGGCAGGTTTTCATGACATCCTTCTGGCGCACCGCATTCCACTGCGCAATATCATGGTTGGGCTCGCCTGGGCCAACCGAATGACATGGACACCGAAAGGTAAGGGTTACCGTTTAGCTCAAACCGCTCAGCAAAGAGCAATGCAGAATGATGCCATTGCACAGTCGAAACGGCAGTCAGAATTCTTTGCTCAAACTCTCGCTCAAAGCTATCTCGCGTCCATTCAGCGGTTCATTGCAAAGGATGACTTGCACAACCCCGCAACCACCTTCCTGAGCGCAATGGATGCCGCTACACTTAATGCTCTCGCTTCTACCGCCAACCGGCAGTTGCCCGCATTTCCCGCAGGCGGCAACGCCAACTACTTTCGCAACTACCTCTTCGGCATTACCAAATTCACAGACCTTTCGCGTGCGGACCAAACGTTGATTGAGAACTACTTTAGCGGGCAGCGAACCGTGATGGGCACGGTTCCCTCGTTAGTAAAGAGCAGGGCACAATTCCTTAATGAAGGTTTTGGGCTCTACACACAGGATGGGCAGCTCTATCTCGCAGTGATAGGTCCGCACAACGGATCAGTCTGGTGGCCCAACAATTACGTCGCACATCGCAAATACCTCGTTGGGTACGATATTAACAATGACGACACAGATCCCCGTGTAGTAAAGTTGCTGCCACGGGCTCATTTCGATCTTACCGAACCCCTGCCGGCACGTCTCGCTCAACCAACCCTAACCCTGAAGACCTCGCAGTATTTACCAAACCTCATGGCGCAGCTTTACCACGCAACAGGGGCTGCCATTATCTGCACCCGGTTTGTGAACAGCCTTAACACGCGCATTCAGGGTCTATGGACATTTGAGGACAAGTTCCCTTTAACAGAAGCCGTGCGCGAGGTCGATAGAGCATTCGGTTATCATTCGGCATGGTTTGGCGGGATGCTGGTAAGCAGAACCACCGACCCTGGCCCGAATATCCTGAAGGAACCACCGGCTGGTTTAGTAACGCGTATGGCCAACTTCTCACTGGGAAAGGGGCCAATGTCCCTAAGTGACCTGCGGCTGCTTACTGCTATGAACCATGATGAGTGGGTCGATTTGTGGCACTTTGCCGTAGGCAATAAAGCATTTCATGTAAACGGATACGTCATCGGACCCAATTGGCGCGCAGCCTTCATGAAGCTCTTCGGCTCGCTCACACCCGCTCAGC
>JAJYCW010000069.1 GCA_021777995.1 bacterium | reverse complement strand
AACCGCTTGCCCAGTGCCGGCAGTGGTTACAGAATCACTTACCCGGTGTAGAGATAATTGAAGCAAGCAGCACCAGCAAGGCAGCAGAACAGGCGTCACAAGATCAAGAGAGCGCGGCAATCGCCACTACGCTTGCGGCCGAGCGATACCAGGTAGACGTACTCTGTCCGCACATTGAAGATAATCCAACTAACCGTACGCGTTTTCTCGTTTTGGGTTACAATGAGCCGGAGCCGACAGGTAAGGATAAGACCTCACTAATGTTCGCTGTACATAACCGTGCAGGTGAACTAGTTCATGCATTAAATGCGTTTGAGAAATATGATGTCAACCTTACTATGATCGAGTCTCGACCGGCAAAGACCACGGCATGGCAGTACCTTTTTTACATCGACGTGCAGGGCCATGTGCGGGATCTAGCCGTGAGTAAAGCGCTACACCTGCTGTCTGAACATACACTGTTCGTACGAGTGTTAGGTTCATACCCGGAGGCGGTTTAGTGGGTTGAAGATAAATTAGCAGAAAATTGGCTCTTTAGTTCAGAAAGCAATAGACTTGCCGCTTCATCAAGCGACAGCTGCATACCTGAGACGAATTCCTCATCAGCATTTTGGCTTGGCTCTCGAGCCATCTTTTGTTCGAGCTCGATAAGAACGTCACTACGCCGATGAACTGCTGGCATACTCAACATCCTTCTAGCCAGTCTCAATGTAACCAGTAGACATTTGATCAGATTCGCGGGAAGAAGACTAGACGCAGCCGCGCAGAGCAGCTCCATGCTTTCAACGGCTCCACGTTTATCTCCTACACTATTGCGAATTTCGAGTGAATGTAACAAGAGCTCGATCGCGCGATGCATATCGTTTCTCTCGTAGTAGATTAGCCCCATATTGTATTTACAAAATGCAACACCTGCAGTATTACTGACGCGGCCATATTGGAGGGTAGCCTCGTCTAGGTAACGCGCCGCCTGAAGGTGTTGAAGCAGCTCAATACACACCACCCCAAGGTTATTTAGGCAATTCGCAATTAATATGGGATCTCCGGAACGCCTCGAGAGGTCCAGCGCCTGTTCCATCCATTCGCGTGCTCGTTCGAAATTCTTGGCATCGCACTCCAAACTTCCAAGGTTCAGCAGACACGCTGCCATGCTGGTTATATCGTTCGTGCTTTCCCATGCTTCCTTGGCCTCTACATACCTTAACTGAGCAGAAAATAGATCACCTTGGTGCCAATCCAACAACCCGATGTTCTGCAGGCAGGCAGCAATGCCCCGTTTAACCCCCTGCTCTCGCCATCTCTCCAATGCGGAATTGTAATATTGGTGGGCGATATCATACTCAGATTTTAGGTACGAGATGATCCCAAGGTTGTTGTAACATTGCGCTTCCATTGTTGTGTCCGAAATGGACTTTGCAATTGTAAGCGACTGATTGACAAAATCAAGTGCTTCGCTCAGACGGCTTTGTTTCACGGCTGCACGCGCCAAGGTAAGTAGACATTGAGCTTCTCGTCGGGGCCGATCCCAGCCGTGAGCAAGGGACATGGCGCGATTTGCTGACTCCATTGCAATTTCTAGGTCACCTTGTCGAACGCACAATTCCGCCAGCTCCGTGAGAATATCGACCTGTTCGACATTCGATCCAAATTGCACTGCTTTTTCAAGCGCCAGGTTTAGATGCTTTTGCCCCGCCTCCAACGATCCCGAAATTTGCCAGAAAGCTGATAGGTTGATGGCAAGCTGAATGCCGCTGAGAATGCTTTCCACCTCCTGCCCGTCTTCGAAGGCCCACTGAAGGCACGCCTCAAGGTTTGGAAGTTCCGTCAGAAGCCTGTTCATCCCCTCAATCTCGTCTCCACGGTTAATAAGGTGCGCACATTTAGCGGCTAACTGAGAGGCCCATTCTATCATTCTGAACTTTCGCTGTTGTAGCCCAATGCTTGACGTTAGCAGCTCCAAAGCGTAACTGCGAACTAACTCGAGCTGCTTGTACCGCATCTCGTCCAGAGCAACTTCAGTGTAAACCAGCGACCTATCAAGCAGCGCAGCGACCTGCTTAGCACTATCTCGCCCAGATTTCGCAAAACAAACCTGCGTCAACGATTGAAGATTGCAGCCAGCAGGAAAAAGCGCGAGATTAATAAACAGATCACGAAGGTCCGCGGGAAGCAACTCAACGCTTTCAGCCATAACAGACCGCAATGTTGCCAGTGGATGGTTAGGCATGTCAGTTTCGGCGGATTCCACGTCCAAAGGATTCTGGAAGCGGTCAACTATCTGTGTCGGCGTGAGGCACCCCATCCAACCAGCTGCGAGCTCGAGGCTCAATGGCAGGCCCTCAAGCTGCCTGCACAGTTGGGTCAGCGTTCGCATGTCTTCCATGGTAGGCAGTTTTGAAGTCGTGCCCTGTTTATCTGCATACGCCCGGTCTAGAACCAGTTGTACACACGGATTATCCGCCCACCCAGTGCTTTGGGTTTCGGGAACAGGAAGTGGCCCTATTCGCATGACATGCGATCCATCGTGTTTAAACACGCGTCGCGCCGTGGTTATAAGCGCGGTAGTGCTGCCGGCAGGGATAATCTCCGCGAGCAGATGCAAAAATGCAGCGCTATCGTGTTCCAGCAATCTATCGATGCCATCAAATAGCAGAACCAGCCGAAACTTTTGTATCATTTCACGAATCTGCTCGGTACCGGTGGGAAGTTCGCTGGGGAGTTTAAGGGTGGATGTCAACAGAAAGATCAGTTGAGAAACGCTAGAAATCTCTGCGAGGTCTAGCCATACTAGCCGCCTCTCCTCGTAGGTTGCAGAACGCCTGCTGGCTTCCAATGCTAGCCTTGATTTGCCAACACCAGCCGGGCCCACAAGCTGTAGTATGGGTTTCGAGCTTTCAGTGGCATCTACTGTGGCAACCAGATGGTTCAAGTCATCTTGGCGTCCAAAAAACCGCGAAAATACGGCAGGAACGTTTTTTAAATACTCTGTATCTGAAGGTGGTGCTGTTGCTCCTTGCGTTGGAGTGATTGCCAAAGGTTGATTGGCAAGCGCAAACATCTGCGTAGATATTTCATTACTCGACTCGTTCAACTCTGTTCGCGCAACCGAATCCCAGGCCTGTGCCACCGCACGTGCACGATCTAGCCTGTTCGTCAGCCGGTAGAGCTCTATTAGTCGCAAATAACTGCCGGGATCATATCTATCAATTTTCAATAGGTGTTGTGCTGCAGCAATCGCCTCGGTGAAATCACCTAAGCAAACTGCTGCCTTGCACAGGCCGGTGAGATCAGTAACCAGCAGCTCTTCAAGTTCAGCTCTTGCAGCAATGATCCAATCATCGTAAAATCTGCTAAGCAGTGGATTGCTATGCAGTTCGCACGCCTGTCTCAGCAGTGTGTATTGCTGCGGCGGAGAAGACGTTTGGGCCTTACTTGAAAGTGCAACAAAATCTTCAACATCAGTTGCAATGGTTTCACTGTTCAATCTGATCCTGAAGCGGTCTGACTCGAGTGGGATTTGTTCTTCCGGACAGGTGGTAGAAAGGGCCTGACGCAGGTGAGAAATGGCAGTTCGTAGGCTTTGTTTGGCAGATTCGGGTGCGGTCGACGGCCAGAACATCTCGGCTAGATGCTCTCGGGCATGCCAACGCCCCTTATAATATGCAAGAAAACCAAGAAGACACTGGCTTTTCTGTGTAGGCAGTCTAAGGGGTTGACTGCCACCTGCTTCAATTTGTAATTCACCGAAAAGGCGAATACGCATGAGGTCTCCATTGGCGGTTGGTGGCGCCATAACAGCGTAGTACAGCGTCAATTGTACGATGCCGTCCGTGATTACATCCTATTCATAATTGTAACAGATTCTACTATTTTTTCTTCATCGCCTTACTTACCTAACTAATAGAAGCAGGAATCCGGCAAATTTACTATGAATAAGATTAAACCGATTTAGTTTCATTTACATGGAGATCCAATGGTGCGCGTACTCACCACAATCACGGTAGCGATGTTAATAGTCATGGTGTTAGGCAAGGTGCAGGCACAACAACCTATCTGGATCGAGAGTGAAAAACCTGCCTCAATCAACACAGCCGCTGAAATATCAGACTGGGGATTTCCGAAATACCTGTCCAATGGGAAGTGGATTCATATCTCAATTCCCGCGGATAAAGTGCGCAGTCTTGTAGGCAGCGCGGGAGTTACCGTTACCTATTATTTCTCCGTGCACGTCGGTGGTGTCTATCACATCTGGAATCGACTAGGGTACGAGCGCGTTCGGTCCCCATTCACCTGGACAGTCGACGGCCAAAAGCCTACGTTAGTCTCGCCGCTGACGCCAACAACCGACCTGATGGAAATGCAGCCTTGGAATGAAATTGCTTGGCTCAATATGGGAGCTATCCCGCTGGACCCCGGCCGGCATCTATTAACCATCCATGTTCCCGCTACCCAAGACGCTAAAGGCAAATGGAATGCAATTCTATATGCCTCAGATTGCCTATGCATTTGCAGGCGTCAATTCCATCCGCACGGCAAATACCCACCTGGTGTTTGGCCGCAGTCTCCTGTTGATCTACAAGCAGCACGGACGGTTTTCACATTGCACTCCTCCAGGGCAAACATCCAAAGGATCGCAGTGCCACTAAAGGGGGAGTGGCAGGTCACTCGAAGTGACGAGGTTGCCCCACGGGGTGTAAGCAAACCCATCTCCAGGTTGCCGCTTCATCCTTTTTGGAGTGCAATTCCGGTGCCTGGCGACAAGAACACACTACGCCCAGACTTACTTTTTGCACACCGACTGTGGTATCGCACGCGTATCGAAATTCCAACATCGCTTGGCGGCAGAGGTTTTTACCTCCTATTCCCTCAAAATAATCTCAATACAACCGTATTCGTGAATGGTAAGTACTGTGGATTTAACCCAAATCCGTTTGTGCGGTTCCATATCGACATTAGTCGTGAAATTCACCCCGGGCTCAATACTGTGATGGTGGGTATTCGAGATGCCTGGTATGGCTTCGAAACCGAGCCGGGTAACCCTGCAAAACTGCGAGACGAATTCAATCTTCCAATTAGCTTCTTTCACGAGGGATTCCAGCATTTGGCCTATCCCATCTGGAACCATCCAGAGTCCGGAATACTTGCAACACCAGTCCTTGTTTGTACTGGGCGCGTGTATACGTCCAACATATTCGTAATTCCGAAGGTGCTTACCGATACTCTCACCGTGCACGCCACAATCGATAACTCGACCAGCAAGTTGCAGACTGGCGTTGTGAAATGTACCGTATACCAATCGAATTCCTCCGTTCCGGCACTAAACCTGCCAAGTAGTCCATTCACCGTAATGCCATTTTCAACGACAGAAGTGGTCGTTAAGGGCGTGTGGCATGGGGCACACCGATGGACGCCGGAACAGCCCTTTATGTATTCGCTTCATAGTACGATTTATGTTAGTAACAAACCGCTTGACCGCAATATAACTGCCTTTGGATATAGACAGTGGACAATCAGCGGCACACAGTTTCTGCTCAACGGGCATCCATTTCATGGATGGCAGGACAATTTCCAGGCATCGAACCAGCACACATGGTTAGCGCTTTACCGGAAATATCACGAAACCATGTATCGCTTCTGGGGTACTTCCTGGATGGGGATGACACCTGATCATGCCCTTGATTATTTTGATCGGCACGGTATTGTAGTAAGGCGCCAGGGAATGCTTGACGGTGAGGCCATAGGATACATGGCAATTGAGGACGATCCCCTCCTCCAGAAGTTGTATCACTCTCCTATCAACATGGAACTCATGCGAAATTGGCAGCGACAGGTGACGGCAGAGGTTCGTGGCGAGCGCAACCATCCTTCTATCATGATCTGGTCCATTGAAAATGAATTCCTGTATATCAACTGCATCAATCTCTACAGAAACCTCATGAAACAATTTGAGGCAGCGGTGACGCAAGTCGCAAATGCTGTAATGAAAGTGGATCCGACGCGTCCTGTAATGGTTGACGGAGGAGGTGCATGTAAAGCTCAAACGCTTCCGGTGTGCGGAAACCATTACATCGACGGCAAATGGACTGACTATCCGGATCTTGCATACGAGGCCAATGCTACTGGCGGCGGCCGAAACCGCTGGGTATGGGACCAAAAGCGACCCAGATTCGTGGGTGAAGACTACTTTATGACCGGCAATCACCCGGGTCTTTCTGCCCTGGGTGGGGAGATAGCACAAACTGGTAAACCTGGCACTATGCATGCCACTGCCCTGGTTGAAACATTTTTGCAGCAAGGATACCGGTGGGCTGGTTATGGCGCATGGGACTTTTATGATGGTCCTGACGATACCGATGGATCCCAGTACAACTCATTTAAACCTCGAGCGGTCTTTTGTCGAGAATGGAACTGGACTTTTGCATCTGGACAACAGGTAATAAGGCGGTTCGGGATCTTTAACGATAGCGACTCGAATACCCCCATCACATTTGTATGGCGTCTAATGAACCACCAACGACAAGTAAGCAGCCAGCGCAGACAAGTTCAACTCCTACCTGGCACCAATGTCAAATTCAATGACGCAATCAAAATGCCAGTGGTGACCGTAAGGACCGACATGAGACTTGAGCTGACACTTTACGTGGGTGGAAAGAAGGTCTTTAATGACGCCAAACTACTAGCTGTGATGCCTTCCATTGGGAAGTTGCCTGAAATGGTCTCGTTGCGGCATCTTGCAAAAAAAGGCCTCATAGTCTATGATCCCACAGGAAATGTCAAGTCAGAATTAGTACATTGGAACATTCATTTTAGAGGTCTTTCGTCACTATCGCAATTGCCGAAGAACGGTAGAGTGCTGCTAGTTGGCAGCAACTCCCTAGATGACGCGGCAACTGGATTACGGCTACAGGGATGGGCAGCCGCTGGCCGGACGGTCATCATACTAGAGCAGCTTAACCCTATTTCAAGCCCTGGTGTGATACCTGGCCTTGAACCTGAGGTAGCTGAAGGTTCCGTTGCATTTGGACAAAACTATCAAAACCCTATCTTTAAGGATCTTCACGATTGCGACTTCTTTACGTGGGGCCCCGGGGTACCTCTTTACAATAAGGTGTATTTGCAGCCAAAAGCAGGTGCGCAATCGCTGTTAGAGTGCGGGAATCTACTAAAGTACTCCGCACTCCTTAGGGTTCCTTCAGGGGCCGGCCGATTGCTCCTTTGTCAACTGCGACTTGAAAGCAATCTCAGGGTGGCTCCCGCCCGCAGAATGCTCTTTAATTTGCTTACCTATGCATTCAGCACTCCCACACCATCACTCCCAACGTATTTATGCACTCCACCAGGAGGCGAGCTTGCACGGGTAGTGACAGACCTAGGCGTAGCAGCCCGCCGCCTGAAGACACCTATGGAGGGAATTGAGCACGGCAGGAAGAGCCTCGAGATTGTGTCGGCTTCTCCATCTAACCTTAAAGAACTCGCCGATCACTTGAAGGAGGTTCGAAAGTTCACAAAACGAGGTGGGTGGATCGTACTAAATGGACTTACACCTCAGGGTCTGTCGGATTACGACAAACTAGTTGGTTACAATCACATGATCCGCCCGTTCCGACGTGAAAAGGTACTATTTACCTATCCCCGCAATAGCCTTACAGCTGGAATGAGCGCCGCCGATCTTACAATGTATTCTAACGATCGAATTTTTTCGTGGACCGCAGGTAATTACGTCTCCCAACACGAATTCAGCTACGTTGTCGATACAAACGACGCTGCGCCATTTGCCAAATTCAACAATCCCTTCTACGAGAATATTGTAAACGGCTTCGTCTCTAGCGATGGATGGCCGCTAATAGTGGATGTCCCCGTGCCAAAGTCAGGTGCTTTCACGATAGACATGAAACTCCCGGCAGCCCGCACGCTAAATGCCATTACATGGATTGGCAACACCATGTACTGGCCCACTACACACATTACATTACGGCTAATGGGCGCGAAACCAGTGTCGGCAAGCTTCAGCGTGCCGCCTGACAACTTACCACATAGGCTGCAATTTGCACCAGTAAAATGTTCTAACCTCCAACTATCGGTGGACGGATGGACCCCACAACCAGGAATTGCAGCATTGATAGGGATCGACAATATCAATCTCTGGATAAAGCCGACCGAACTGTACAGTTCTAAAGTTCGCCCGATGGTCGCGGATGGGGGTATGGTTGAGTATCCCGAGGGCAAGGGGGGGCTTGTTCTTTGTAATCTCTGGTTCAAAAAACAAGAAAGCGTTCCTCTGAACGCGGTTAAGAAGCGTCGACTATTGGGAGCCCTACTGCAGAACCTCCACGCCCAATTAGCTGAACCAACCGCCTCTGTAGCACATTCGAGTAAGACATTCGTTCCAATTAATCTAGCCGGAGCGGCGAACGCGTTCACTGGTTCCCGTGGCTGGTTCGGCGACCCGGTCCACACCTTTGACAAACTTCCAACAGGCTTTCAGGTTTTCGGTGGAATCCAGTATTCGGTATACCAGTTCAAAACCTCGCCTGTGCCAACCTGCGTGCTAACTGGTGCACCTTCGGCCAAAGGAACGGTATTTCATAGCGCACCCATCTCCGTTAACCGAACCGCGGATGAGCTCTACTTTTTGCAGACTGCGCGGCTAAGCCAAGCCGTCGGCTCCGGTGAGGTAGTTGGTCACTACCTGGTAACCTATGCGGATGGCACCAAGCTTGAAATACCATTGCGGGCACACATAAACATCGATAACTACTTGGAATCTCAACCTCAAACACTGGCAGGCGCCTCAACTGCGTGGGTGGATCGTTGGCCCGATGGAAAAACGGCCGAGGCATTTACCCTGAAATGGGTGAATCCTCGGCCTGCAAAAAAGATCGCCAGTATTCAGCTGGTGAATGATCACCGCGATGATACAGCGATCGCGCTTCTAGCCATTAGCGCTGGCTTAGTAGAAACATATCCTTAGGTGATACTTCGCCGATTGGGTCGCATAAGAGGAAACAGGATAACATCGCGTATGGAGTCAGCTCCTGTGAGTACTAAGGCAAGGCGGTCAAGTCCCACGCCAAGCCCGCCAGTTGGGGGCATGCCATACTCCATTGCTTCTACAAAGTCTTCATCCATCGGGTGTGCTTCCGCATCGCCGGCGGCACGCTGCTGAACTTGCTCTTCAAACCTCAGCCTCTGTTCCAGCGGGTCGTTCAGTTCCGAGAATGCATTGCCAAGTTCCTGGCACGCGATGTATATTTCAAACCGCCTTGCCAGATTCGAGTTATCCTGGCGACGCTTCGCCAACGGCGACGTTTCTACGGGAAAGTCCGTTATGAATGTGGGCTCTATGAGGTTGGGTTGCGTATACTGCTCATGCAACTTCTCTATCAGGCCACCCAGAGTTGTCTCCGTCTCCAGGTTGAATGATACGTTGATTCTTTTGCAGGCAGCAACTGCCATCTCCATGGTACGCAGTTCGTCTGGGTCAATACCAGCATATTGCCGGATTCCTTCCAACATCGGCAGCCGTCTCCAGGGACATAAGGAGAGATCAATTGACTTGTCTCCAAACTGAAACGTGCTGCTGCCGTTAACCTGCTGGCAGATGAAAAGATACATCTTCTCTACCAAATCCATGATATCTTCTAGATTGGCATACGCCTGGTAGAGCTCCATCAACGTAAACTCCGGATTGTGTCTAGTCGACACTCCCTCGTTTCTAAACACACGGCCAATCTCATAAACCTTTTCAATGCCACCAATAATAAGCCGCTTCAAGAATAACTCTAGGCTTATACGCAACTTAAGGTCATAGTTAAGTGCGTTGTGATGGGTTAGAAATGGCCGCGCGGCAGCCCCGCCAGCCTCTACCTGAAGCACCGGCGTTTCCACGTCAAGAAAACCGGCGTCATCAAGAAACCGGCGCATGGCCGACACAACCTTGCAGCGCTTTATCAATACATCACGGGCAGGCTGGTTAGCAAGCAAATCCAGATGCCGGTACCTGTAGCGCATCTCCAGATCACTGAGGCCGCCATGTACCACACCCTCATCATCGGTTTTACCTATAGGCGCCGAGCGGAGAGCCTTACTTATGAGATGAAAATCCACCACGTGGAGCGTTGGTTCACCAGTCCGCGTAATAAACGGGTAGCCGGTAACTTCAGCATAATCACCAAGATCATAGGCGCAGAACTCGTTAAACAGGTCCTCTCCAACATCGTCCCGTCGAACATAGACCTGAATCCTACCACTCTCATCGGAAATATCGGCAAAAACTACTTTGCCTTTTAATCGATGAGCGGTGATCCGCCCTGCAGTTACAAATCGAAGTGCGGACCGATCCGCATCAGGCATCGCCCAATGGGCAGCTGCACTATTGGTGATATCCGCTGCCCTGTGCGATCGTTCCACCCGCTCTACAGAGAACGGATCACGATTGGCGGTTCGTAAATCGGCCAATTTGCGAAGTCTCTGTGCACGAGCATCGCTTTCCGGATGTTGAAGTGCTAAATCAGGCTCTGTATGTTCTTCCTGTGACAACGCGGTTTCTCACTCCCCGTTAATTTAATTCTTTGCGAATAGAGTGTACTACATAGCGCAGCAGACCATCGGGCGCATGTATCAGGACCTGCTCTCCAACGGCCTTACCCATAAGCGCCTCCCCTACCGGGCTTTCATCGGATATGAAATCAGCGTCAGGATCCGCTTCTATAGAACTAACCAATGTGAGTTCCCATTCATCAGATCCGTCCTCAGCCACAAGCTTAACAGTGGATCCAAGGCCCGCATGGTCCGTAGGAATGTCATCGGGATTCAGGGTTTGTGCAACCTGTAATAGCCGCTCTAATTCGAGAATTTGACTCTCTACAAGGGCCTGATCCTGTTTGGCGTCTTCGTATTCCGGGTTTTCGGAGATCTCACCGAACTGCTTCGACTCTCGTAGGCGATCCGCGACGTCCGGTCTCTGAACATTCCGGAGGTGATCCAGGCGCTGCTTAAGTTTTTGTTGTCCCTTAGGGGTTAACAGGATTTCAACATCTTCCGACATTCGGTGTCTCCCGGCATTAGGCCGATAGTTTCTATTTGGAAATGGCACGGTAACAAAGTTCACCACACCAATACTGCCCGTCACGTCGTACACCACAGGCTATGTGGTACTCATGAGCCGTAAATTATACCACTATCAATTTAGATAGTGGCATGACAGTTCCTAACACTACGTCTTCTACGCTGTAAGAGTTTCTGATCGAGATGGTATTTTTTAAGTCAACGGAGTAATGGGTATAATGGGTACACCCCCGCTTGACATTACAGGAATAAATTATTTTGTTTCTACCGTACGCCACTGATCAAAAGCGGACAAGATTGCCAGTAGCTACTTTGTCGTTATTGGTACTTAACTGCGCGATTTTTATAGCCATCTTCGTGGTGCATTCTGCAACCAAGCTGCCTATCCAAGGCATTATGGCACGTGTCGCCATAGTACCCTCAAATCTCAACCAGTACTCGCTCTTTACCTATATGTTTACGCAGGCCAATCTAGCTCACCTCATCGTGAACATGTTCTTTCTAGCGGTCTTTGGTGCCGGGGTTGAGGACGCGGTGGGGAGGTGGCGACTAGTCGCTATCTACGTTGTATGCGGAATTGCCGGCGGTCTCCTGCAATATATGGTTGTGACACGGTTTATTTCCGCTGCGCAATGGTCCAGCCCTATTGCAGGCGCATCGGCGTCATGTGCCGGGTTGGTGGGAGTTTACGCAGTAAGGTATTACCGCGCACGGGTATCCTTTGCATTAACATCGGCACGCCCACAAGTCGTTGCCGTGGTGGCCGTATTCCTGGTGTACCAGATAGCGGCAGCGATTATTTCACTTATGATGAACGATCAACAAGCGGCCGCTGCCTATTGGGCACACATCGGCGGCTTTACAGTGGGAATGATTATAGCAGCAATTCTAAGGCTGCCTGCTTCTGCAGAAATGGATTATCGGCAGCTAGACGCGTACCGAGCACTAGAAATTGGACGCCCTGGCGAGTCACTTACACGATGGTCGGCTGTACTAGCGAGCGAGCCAAACAACGAACGGGCGCTTCTGGAGTGCGCACGATGCTGGGTAGCACTTGGCGATAATGAACGAGCTAGCGAAATATTTACGCGTCTTCTTGTTCAACAAATCGCACAGAATGAACGAAGTGCAGCAGCATCAACTGCGATTGAAATGGCTAGAACCGAGCTGTCACATGCTTCAATGGCCGGGCAAACCATGATGCAACTGGCTAAGGCACTGGAGCAGAACGGCGATTTTGCCCTTGCCTGTCGCTATTTTGCGGAAGCGGCTGTGGCAGAGGATTGCCCGATTCAAGATACGGCCCTACTGAGCGCCGCAACTTTGTGTGCAAAAAAACTCAACAACCCCGAGGCAGCCATCGGTTATCTCAGGAGGCTGCAGGAAGATTTTCCTATAAGCCAATGGAGACCGCAGGCGGAGGACCTTTTAAAATCGCTTACTAGTGCATCTAAGCATGGTACATAACGACTAATCGCCAATTACCTGTGCCGTGTATCCACTGGTGTCACTAGCTAGATTGTCATTTGCATTTGACGAAGCACGAAGTTTGCGGTAAACTTGTTAGCGAACGATGGAGAGGTGGCCGAGCGGTTCATGGCACCTGTCTTGAAAACAGGACACCCGCAAGGGTGCGCAGGTTCGAATCCTGTCCTCTCCGCCTCCATCTATCCCCCGTTACCTCCCACCTTCGTTTAGCGCCACCGGAAATCGATGCAGAATGACTTCAAATAAAAGTACCAGCAATACGGATCTCGACCTCCTTAGCCATATTCGAGAGCTTGTCTCGAAGGGGGTAACTTCCATTGAGACGTTAACGCTGGATAATCATGCTATTCCTTATGAGAATCGCTGTGGTCTTCAAGCCATATTAATGGCTCAATCTGGACGATTTCAGGAGGCACTTGAGGCTGCGGACAATATTCTTGAAGAACACCCTGACTGCCCTGACGCACTGTTTGCAAAGGTGATCAGCCTCAGCATTCAACAGCTATGGACCCCTGCTCTCGCTGCATCTGATAGGTTAAATGAGATTATGGAAACCTATCCGAACGCTCTTTGGCTACGGGCTGGCATATTGCGACAAGTGAGAGGTGACACCGAACCACAGGTGCTTGAGGCCTACAACCGCGCAATTAACCACGATGACCTCAATATCTATGCACGGATGGAGCGTGCAGATGTTTTCCGGTCAACGCAGCAATATGAAAATGCCCAGCTAGAGTTTAACTGGATTCTTGAGAGATGTAACGGCGATGAGGAACTACGCACCGAGGCACAGTTCAAACTCGCGTGTATTGAACTAGTCCTAGGCAACCGAGACGCGGCACGAGCGCTGATCACTGCAGTACTTAACACAGCGCCTGACTATCCCAATGCCAACGACCTGTCCTTACTACTGCAGCCTTAATGATAATTGTAGGCAGGTTACCGCGGGTCGACTGGTTTCGCTGGGGTTAGAGAAGCATATCTCGCTTGATTTTTAGGTACTGGTTTACAAGCGACACCGACAGCTTATCCGCCGGGGCATCTAGGACAGCAATACGCTGCGATCGCAGTGCATCAATTGCTCTATATCGGTCGTGCCTCATCTGTAGTGCAGTGGCTCGATAGAACATGGCATCGCGGTTTAGAGCGGGCACTTTTGCGGCGGTTTCTAGGTTGCTATCTTCTATCGTGACAACAATGGGTAAGTGCCTCACCCGAAGCTGGGCCAATTCTTTGATAGTTTCACGCGACGAGTCCGGATCCCACAAATCAGTGAAACAGACAATTAATGCTCGCTTTCGCCAACGCAGGTCAAGATACGCGATAACTGCCCGGTAGTCGGACTCTTCTGTTCCTGCGTCAAGATTGTAAAGAGCACTAACCAACTTTTTCAGGTGGGCATGTCCACGGTTAGGTGGAATGTAACAATGCACTTGGTCAGAAAAAACCACAAGACCAACGCGGTCGTCGGATTGGGTCGCCACACGCGCAAGCAGTAAAATGGCTGAGATGGCATAGTCCAGTTTTCTTAGGGATCCGATTACGGTGCGCATTGTCCGGCCGATATCCACCAATAGGATCAACGTTTGCGAGCGTTCAGATTCATATTGCCGCGACACGAGGTGGCCACGTCTAGCGGTAGCCTTCCAGTCTACGTGACGCATCTCATCATCTGGTAGGTAGTCACGGAGGCTCTCAAACTCCCTCCCGACTCCTTGTAGGCGCGCAGACCTAATTCCAGCTTGGTGCAGCCGATTTCTTTGAGCCAACAACGTGAATGCCTCAGCCTCACGCTGATTAGGGAATACCTGAACGCCTCTCGGCTCTCCCACGGCAAAATCCCGACAAACCCACCGCAAGGGCCCACCAACGCGGGCATATAGTCGCCCAAATTCAGCGTCGCCCCGCAAGCACGGCCGCACGGAGTACGACACCACAGTACGCTTACCAGGCGGAACGACCAACCCAGAAATCGTGCTGTTTTGTGGGGAAGTAAGTTGGTGGGAGGGTGTATCGCGAACAGTGAGATAAATGGGCCTCTTCTGAGGGTTAGAAATCGCGATTCCAACATCTGCCTGCGTGTCTAGGGTAAATGACTCCACGGGCATGCGTCGAACATCCACCGGTATTTTGCGCCCGATGCAAACCCCGTCTAGGATGACTGCACCTGCCAGCGCGGCGTAGTAGACAGCGAGCGCAACAATGACGTCATCACCGCCGCCAAAGATGAGCGGCAGTAACATGCCTAAGCCAAGAAGCCAGAACACGCGAGGACGAAGGCTGAAATGCCTCATTTATCGGTTATCTTCAGGGTGAGGTTACCCGGAAGTTCTATCAAGTCGCCAGCATAAAGCTTCCGGCCGCGTCTGCCCTCTAGTTCACCATTGACCTTTAGTGAGACTTCCTCCAAATAGTCTTTCGCTTCTCCACCAGAGCCAATTACACCTGCAAATTTTAGTAGCTGACCTAATGTAATGAATTCAGAGGAGATCTGTATGTTCTGCACCTGCAAATCGTTAACTCCCATTGTAAGGTATTTCGATTAGTTAAAGGCCCACATGAGCACATTAGAGAGCATCGTGAGTGCAGCGATCGACCACGAGAAATGCTAGAGTTCGTGCCACGAGTTTAGTGTGCAGCCAATGCCCCATGCTCGTAACGGCCTTTACTGTCCCTAGCTCCAATGTACCCCATCCAGCTCATTTCTTTACACGCATTCGCCACACTCCACCAATTACAAGCAGTTGAGGAATTCTACGGCAATTCCGTTCGTTTATCTCATCAGCTAACGATGATATGAAGGAAAATAGTATGAAGACTCACTCCTACGCCTTGGTTCTTGCGATTTTGTGTGGTAGTGCGAGCTGTGCACCGGCATCAGGCAGCGCAAAAACCTCATCGCATCTGCCCAAGTGGATCACTGTGAAAACACCCGAGTACACGCTTCAGCTGCCTCAAGGATGGTCGATTGGCCCGCAAACACCCTTTGGTCAGCGAACCCTTGCGCCGAAGTCTGCGCAGAAACCCGTCGGAACGTTCATGACAGCAATGACTGCTCCACAACCAGTGGCCTCTTCCTGGTCGCAACTGTACCACACCGCGCTGTATTTCATAACCCAACAAGACCCCTCGCTCAAGGCAACTCCCTACCACCTGTGGCGAAGTCCTCAAGGAATGAGTGCCTGCTCTTGGGAGATGAAAAATACAAAAGGACAGATTCGAGGGCTCTATACCGTACTTCGCAGTTCCTCAATGCAACTACTCGCCCTTTCGGTACACATCCCTAACACAACCACGGAAAAGACCCTGTCTATCTGTTTCCAGCACCTGGTAGACACAGCTCAGCTACATGCCGCACCGTCAAAAAGTGTCAGGCCCACGAAGTAGGCATAGAAGTTATTGGCAGTTAGGGCCGCTAACAGGTTACGCATAGTGCGGCCCCGACAGCGTAAATTCAGCGGAAAGACTACATAGAGGCACGTCCCCGCAGAGATAAGCACTGCTACGTTCACCAAATAGCATAGCCTTTTTGTCGGGTTGGGCCTGTCTTCGAAATCACGGTTGTGTGGATCCCCACCCTATCGGTTAATGCCTACGTAATGTTTCACTTTGACAGCGAACTCATTCCTGGATACAGGAGACCCCGCAATTCGCAATTCTGCGATACCGTCAAGTACGTCAGCAACGTCTGAGGGTTTACGTCCATGGCGGTCTTGCTACCATCATTTTCCGTCGTTTCTCCGCCCCAGTTCCAAAAGATCATACCTGCAGCGTGGTATTGTTTTCCATATTTGTAGTTGGCTTCAAAAAGGCCTGCACGCACACCATCACCCACATTCTGATGGTATCCAAACTCCTCTACCATGAACGGAATGCCCTTGGAATTCGCCCACGAACCAACTCTGCGATATGCTGATCCCGCCACGCCTGTGGGGCTACCTGCATACGCATGAATAGCAGCAAGTTGTATATCAGGTAGAGAAAATATCCTGCGCCAGGGAATACCTGAGTGCGGATCATCCATGAAAATAAACCCACCAGAGGAGATCAGATGGTTTGGGTCGAAACGGTGAAGCTCGGACGAAACCGCTTTGAAAAAAGCAATCAGTTGCTCGGCAGTTGGATTGGTCGCTTTGTAGTTAGGCGCAGGGACTTCCCCTGCTATGCCATACATTGCGATGTCGGTGTTATCGCGAAAATGCACGCCAATGTACCGGATAAACTGGCGCCAGTTTGCCGCGTCGTAGGCATCTTTATGGTGAGCCGTGAGCCAGTTGCGAAATGCTGAGAGATCGATTTCTGTGTAAATGTGTTGCTGATTATCCAGTTTAGTAAGATAATCGAGTTGATGGTATATCTCGGGATTTTTCCAACCGGAATTGGTTGGCAGCCAATCTGTTACCCGCAGAACATTCATGTGGCACTTTGCCGCGGCTGCCGTCCATTTTTGAAGGTAAGCATCGACCTCTTTGGCCTTGGAACGACTGGCAAATGCCCCACCGGTAAGGTATTGCTTACCGTCATATGTTAGATACAACGTTCCGCCATACAGCCGAATTTCATGATTGCCAACGTAAAGATGGGTTCCCGTTTTGGTGATGAACTGTGCCCTAGCACCAATTTGGCTAACTACAATAATCGTGACCAAGTAAACAAAGCGATACAAACTGCTAAAGCGTTGGTTCAACACTGTGGCTCCCATCTAATTCCGCGGTTGGTATAAGCACTCAAATTCATTACATTGTAGTTAAATACCACATTCCGACACAATCGCGCGCGTTGCTTTAATGCGGACTTCTGCGATTATCCGAGGTGAGCACGCCGCCAACCATAGAAGGATTTTTAAAGTGTTACCAGGTGAAGAGTACGAGTGGCTAAGGGTGAGGAAGGAAACACGTGTGGCACAAACACCAGATGCAGGCTGATAAACTGGCCACTAAATCTGCAGAATAAAGGTTCGTGCACGAGCGAAACTGAAGGAAAGCTGGGGGACATGGATTCGAACCATGATTAACGGCTCCAAAGGCCGCTGTCCTGCCGTTGGACGATCCCCCAACAAAGCCGCCTGCAGTATACACTCACGTTAAAACGAGTGTCAAGCGTTTTCGGAATCCCTAATCCTCCAACAACTAGTTTTTTTGTACCGAATTGGTTGGGGAATTTTGGGTATCAGTGTCTAGTTTATTCACTAGTGAGGTGAATAAATGAAGCTATGGCCTCGCTCGATACCGATCCGTCTTGAGGTTGATCCCACTATGTGCATAACGACTGCGTATGCGGGTATCATGCCTTATCTTGACCTTTGGTATGCTCTTGAGATGCCCAGAGCTGTGGACAGGCTAGTTAGCATATATGGTTCACAGGGCTGGTTAGATCGTAAGGTTGTTCAGAGCCTTGTGCTAATCAATTATGCGCTTAACACAACTATGCGCTTACCACAACGCTTTTAGCACAACTTCAAAAAAGCGGCCCCAAAAGATCGCCACTCTGGATTGCCATGCGACGCTTGTAGGAACTGAGAACAAGAGTGCCCTATTCTGCTACAAGGGTTGTCGCGCATACCATCCTTACAGTGTTTGGTGGGCACAGCAGCAGGTGGTATTACACAGCGAGTTCCGCGACGGCAATGTACCTGCCGGATGGAATATCCTATCCGTCATTAAGACCGCAGTAGAAGCACTTCCCGAGGGTGTCGAGCAGGTATTCATGCGTCAAGACACGGCGGCGTACGAAACCGGGATAATGGCGTGGTGTGACCGCGGGCATGAGCACCCCAAAGTTAGCCGGATCCAGTTCACTATATCTGCAGATGTAACGCCTGTGCTTCCGGACGAGATTTCAAAAGTTACCAAATGGTTTGCGGAATATGTCCTACGTAAACGAGAGACAGTAGCGACCGGGCGAGAATGGGCAGAGTTGCTGTACGTGCCTAACGTACACGCGCTACTCATTGATATCTTTGAACCTTTTCGAACTATCGTATTACGCGAGTGTTTGGGTGACCAGTTACGCTTATTAGACGTTGACGGCCATGCTGGGTAGATGGAGCTGCCGACGGGGCTGTCATTTCCCGCTATGACGATGGAGAACGTAGCTTATAAAATTGGCGAAATCGTTACTAATCGGCGTCACGAAGATGCATCGGAATTAATAAACTGGCACTACGGTCGTTGCGGTAAGAGTGAAGAAGCTCACTCGATCATGAAGGAGGATTTCGCGGGCGGTCAAATGCCGCCTTCCAAAGTTGGTGCGAACACGGCATGGTGGGCTCTCATGTTCCTTTCTACGAACTTCTAGGCAATTCTAAAGCGGCTTGTGCTTGGAGATGCGCTCGTTGCAAAGCGAATGAAAGCTATTCACCACATGCTTATAAACACGGCAAGTCGCATAGTAATCCACTCACGTCAGTTGTGTTTGCGGGTTGGTCCCGAGTTTCACCAGTGGCTAGCAACATTGCGCGACCGGGCGAAAGCCCAATTCATAGCTTAACCGATTGCTCCGTTTCAACATGCTCCTTAAAACAACCTCGTAAAGCGTCGCGTACCAAGGAATATTGTTTGGCCACATACACTGCTACAACCCCAAATTCAGATCATTTTCACAATATTAGATGCCTGACACCGGCTCATCCAAGGGCGCAACGCAGTGAAAATACGGAATTCACTTATTATCGCTAAGCCGCTGGATCAGTAAAAACACCCCGCAAAAACACACACTGCTTATCTGTTAGAGGATTAGTGGATTGTAATTAACGCAATATTATGCTATACTCAAGCCACCAGGTGTAATTTTCTGCAAACTTCTTGCTGATTAGATTGAATATTCGCTACATAATTCGCCCACGGGAGAACTTCTAAATGTACGTTAGACATACTGTAATTGCCTGCCCCCCCCCCCCGCAATACTTGTGGTCACAAGGTGGTCAAAAGCCCCCGCTAGCCACTCGCTTTGCGGTACTCGTTTTGATCGCTGCAGCAATGGTAGCTGCACCAACAACTGCAAATGCGCAATATTCAGCTCCCGTATATTCAGGCGGAACAGCTACATGGCCTGTGCTAACGGAACCTTATAGTACTAGGAGTACTCCATTCGCTGGCTATGGAGGCGGTGGACCAGGTGACAGCACATGCTCTGGGCAAATTACTGCCACATTTAACTGGCTTGGGTCTCCAACTGCCATTTCCGATAATGTGATTGTCGTACAAAAAGGATATGCCATGTGGCAGGGTAATAATCAACCGATTAACCCTACTGGAAGTGCTAATGATGGCCTGAATGATCCAGAGATAGATTCTGTTATCACTCAAGTACCTAATAACCTCTACCTTTACACAGGCGTTTCAGAAGGTACACACTACTCAACCCAAAAACCTTCATCCAATGGTACAGTTACACTCACATGTACACCGGCAGTCTCCATTTCTCAAAATGGAGCAGCGGAAAGTGTGGTAGATTATTCAGCCAGCGTGATACCCGTTAACATTGCAGTGGCAGGAGCCACCATGAACAACGGGGTCGCAGAAATTCTGCCTGGTCAGGTGTGCTATGCCACCTTACAGCTCCCGGCCGGATATACCTGTTCAACATGCAACTGGTCCTTATCAGGCAACTACTACAGCAACTGGCCGGAGACTAATGCAAGTGCACCACCTCCAACAACTATCCCTAAAAGCGAATTGAGCATCACTTATTCTCCACCAGCCAGCAGCTCAACCACCCCCACCTGGTACTGGGATGACACAGAGAGTTCCGCACTAGAGACAGTTAGCTGTAGTGCCAACGTAATTGCACCGGATGGCACGCAGTTTACAGGAACATTTACCAAGAATGTTAAGGAAGTGGCACCTACATCAAGCATGAAAGCTACTGTAGGAAGCTCTGAGATAGGCCTCAATCCATATGGTCCTTCGAATCCTGGTTACTGGATTTATCTTGGTGGCGGATCTAATCCTAAAGGTGGATATGTTCTTAAATACGCCATTACACAATCCAATGATTTTGCAGGCACCGGTGAATCGGCAATTGCTCAATTAGCAAACTTAAATATTGGCTACACTCCTCCTCCCTCACCTCCGTCGATTACAGGATTGGACGCTTCGTTTCCTTATGGTATTGGAGGACATGGGATCGCAAATGGAACAACTACTACTATGACCGATGCCCCTGGTGTACTCTGTAATAATATGTACACACAAATAAGTGTGACAGACAATTTTGAAGACTACTTAATGTATCTTCCTCCCTCAGATTCAGTCGGATCGTCAGTTTGGGTGCCACTTCGGAATTTATTTTGGAGCTGGTCTGCAACTGGAACTGAACCAGCTGGAGGATGGAATGATAGTGCAACGATAACAGGTAGTCCAACTGCACATAAATCAGCACTGACCACCAACTATCCAACTTGGGTAAGTTTTATACCTGCACATTAATTGCAAATCGGATGGACAAATCAACTATCAAGTTGAATACAAGGAGCCCAAAACATGAAATCACTCCTCATCATTACCACCATTGCTGGCATACTGCTTGCATATTCCCAAAATGCTAGCTATAGCAAGAACAATAGTAGTTCTTGTGAGAAAAACATCACTCAAGTACATGTACAATCACTAATTGGACCGCGTATTTTGAAGACAACACCTGCTCAACGGGCTCTGTCCGATGCATATGAAGCAAAAATCGACCGCATGATACACCAGGGTTCAGAAGATCTTAGAGTATGTGACTACCGAGATGCAGCAATTGAATACCGCAAACTTATCAAGACAGATCCTCCCTGCGCAGACTATAAAGAGGATCTTGCCTATGCACTGCTTGGCATGGGAAACAAGCTTCAAGCGATGCAGGTTCTGCACGATGCATACTATGCCAATGGTAATAACCTCTACACATCTGGATGTGATCGGAGAGCATATTCAACTTACGCCTTACTCGAGGATGAAGCAGGAAACTGGAAAGAGGCTGTACTTGCTTACAGCCTTGCTGGTGTTTGCAGTAAGGATGTTAATAATGCTCCTTATGGGACACCAAATTTCAATAAAACTGGTAACCACGGAGTACCAAATATAGACATTGTATTTTCGCCAGACAAGCCTCAGCCTGTTCTACTTGCAGCAGCCGCACATGCTGTTATTGGAGTGACACTCTCATTCCCTAATCATATAATTGTGGGTAGTGACGGCCATAACCACGCATATGATCAAGCCATTGCCCAGCTGCAGCGTGCTGTAGCATTGGCACCAAAATGGCCCGTGGGCTGGTACTATCTGGGAGTAACCCTTAAG
>JAJYCW010000184.1 GCA_021777995.1 bacterium | reverse complement strand
GTGATGATAATAGGATGAGCTAAAGTATATGTGCCGCTTTCCACGATAATTGCTACAGGATGGTGATATTGAGGATTTACCTTCCGAAACGCTCGCACCTCCGCAAGCGCTCGGTCAATAGACGCGCATGGACCATTATTACCAATGCCGACGCGCGATACGTGCATCCCTGTCCATGTATCACTTCCACGTTCCGAAACATAAATGTCAAGTGCGCGAGACCGGATTGTTAGCGCGCAAAGGATTAGGACGGGCAAAACAACCTTGATTATTGATCTCATTACTACCCCCCGTTACAACGACTATAAAGTTACTATTTGCGGGTAGTGCCACTTATTCCTGCACCTATACTCGAATAGCGTAAATGCTATGCATTTAGTCAATACCGGAGCGTCCCAATTTAACAATGACGAGCGGGCCGGTATATGCCACTTCATACGTAAATATGTGTGGCTCAAAAGGTACGTAAGCCCATGCCTATGCTTGCCTTCGTTTGATATCGTTTCAATCGTCCTGCAGTCTGCCTAATCAACGGTACTTCTCGGGGATAACTTTTCAGGCGGTGCATACACTGTCATTAGGTAATGTGGGCACTGTTTTCTAGCCACGGTGATACCGTGAATCGTCGAAAATCCCACGTCAACAATTTATCCCAGGGTACACAATACAAAGCGCCGACAGCTACATCTGCTGTCGGCGCTTGAGCGACAAACTAACCAGTTCTAATGATGCATCTTCATCTTGCCGTGCATCTTCATTTTGCTATGCATTTTGTTGTGCATCTTCATCTTGCTCTTCTTCTCAACCTTCTTCACCAGTACGCTGGCAGGCATTTTACACTTGCTGCAGCAGTACATAATTGGACTCTTCTTCGACAGCCGAACAGCCGTTGGCCTATACTGATTGGCGTGCGTAGCAAGCTTCATATGGCACACGGGGCAATAGACAGCTTTGGTTTCAACTTTTTTGACTGGCTTGTGGTGCATAGCCATTTTGTGCTTGGGTGCCGCAACCGCTGCCGTAGCAAGCACACTTACCATTCCGAAAACCGCAGCAGCCTGAGCCATAAACTTGGTCATATATGCAATCTCCTTGAAAAATGGTAACCGTGGTTACCGCAGATTATAAAAGCCATCACGAACCGCCCTCGGCGGTGCAACGAGCCTAGTAGAGATACAACCTCGCCATTAACACTTGAATTCTACACCAAACCATCCACATATCGCATGCTAATGGATAATTGCGTATTTTATTTACGGCGTAATATCTCATTAAGGTTGCACAATAGCCTTGGTCAGCTAATACGGAATACTACAGCCATAACGAGCTATTCATCGTCCCACGATATCTCGACCGGACTGAACCCGCGAAAAGCAAGCAAACCTACACCGGCCCGCTTAGGTACCCTAAACAGAACGGCAACACTAATCCCGGCCAAGCCATTGTCCTTGTTGGGTTTATGTCTGATTTTCATTTTGTCACCACTAACCATCAACTTTTCACCAAATATGTCCATGGGAATACCTACCGGTTGTGTAACCTTATCGCCTCCAAGCATGAGGTTAATGTCCGCAATATTGATTTCAACACCATCGTTGCTACGGTCAATGGACTGCAGAGTTACGCAAACAGAAAGCAGCGAATCTTGTTCCGTCTCGGTTGCGATATCTTCGAGCGAGGCAGCAACCACAGTGAATTTCAAATTGCCTATTTCCTGATGATCGCGTATCCTGACAGTTGTTGTGGTTGCATCCGCTCGTTTGAGATATTTGTCCATCCAGGCTAGATACCGGCGCATCTCATCTAAGCGGTGGTTAGGTTCTAGTAAGCCATGGCCCTCTCGAGGATAGTGTACAAACGCCACGGGAATTCCTCGATGTTTTAATACCTGAAACAGCTCACGAGAGTTGGCGATGTTTGTATTGTCGTCTTCCTGTCCGTGAACAATCAGGGTTGGAGTGACGATGTTTTTCAGATAGGCACCTGGTGAGTGACGCAAATAAAGTTCAGGATCCTCCCAGTAATAAGCACCCAGGTAATCCTCGTACCACCTGCCTAATGTAGAATTGGAGTAATCTGTTTGAAGATGAAACATACCATAGGAAGATATTGCCGCACCAAAGCGGGTGGTGTGACCGATTATCCAGTTTGTTAAGTAACCACCATAAGAACCGCCCATTACTCCAACAGCGTTCTCTAGCGCTATACCACATTCAATACAGTAATCAACCGCAGACATAATGTCTTCATAGTCACCGCCGCCGATATCCTTAAAGTTCAGTTTTCCGAACTGATTTCCATACCCGTCACTGCCACGATAGTTTGGCCGGAGTACGGCATAGCCGGCAGCGCACCAAACGGGCTGCATGCCATACCCAAATATCGTATTTGAAGCATGTCCATGAGGTCCGCCGTGCAGCTGCACAACCAGCGGCAGCCGACTACCGTCTGCACCTTCGGGTCGAGTTAACAGGCCCTCAATGACCCGGCCGTCCGAGGACTTCCAGCGAATGATCTGTTGTGTGGGCAACGCATAGTTTTCAAGGAAATCGCGGCCGAATGCTGTCACAGAGGTTAATGCACCAGTGCCAGAATAGTACACCACCTCCGTTGGTCGTTTGTGGTTTTCTTCCACCCAAACCATTGCACTGCTGTAGGGATCTAGAGATAGGTATTCCCGCACAACAAGTGGCTCTAGACCAATACACGTAATCTCGTCACTTACAACGTAAAGTTGGGTTTCACATCCTTCCACGGTTATTAAGATAATGTCCCCGCTGCAATGTGACCACTCGAATTCCTGAACGTCTCTATCCCACTCCGCAGGAGTAACTGGATTTATATCGCCTTTGTCAATGCAAGCCAGATACCGAGCAAGCCAATCAATCTCCTTAATCTCTTCGCTGTATGCTGAGCGCGCGGAAACAACAAAAAGTGACGAACGGGAAAACGGAATAGTTGGTTCCAGACATGAAATAAATGCTACTGCGCTGCAGTCCGGAGCCCAGCGCAAGTTGCTCTTATCACCTAATCGAGTGGAAATGGTCTGATGTTCGTCATGCTCAAAATCGTAAATGCAAACATTAGAAATATGGTAGTCGTTCGGGTCGCCGCTAAGGTTTGAAAGGTAGGCAAGTCTGGTGCTGTCTGGCGATATTTGGAACGTGGAGATCCCGGCGTCCCCCGTAAACATCCATTTGGGCTTTCTGTCCTCCACATCTGTCATCCAAAACTCCCGAGGATCGCGCCGTATTGGCTCTTCTACAAAATCGAACTGCAACATTTCGCGTTCTTCACGTTGCTGATTCTCAAGGGACTTAGGAAGGGACTGCGTGGTTAAATATACTAGTTGTTGCGTATCCGGCACCCAGTTGTAATCTAACACTCCTTTCGGAGCATCCGTTACTTTGAACGGTTCACCACCCTCGAAGGGAAGAACCCAAATCTGATCAGATGGAAGAAGTAGCTCCTCCTCATCGTCATCTCTAGAAACATCCTCGCGCGGCGACAAGAACGCGAGCCAACGGCCATCTGGAGACCACCGAATATCCGAAACCCCATCGGGGTGAAAGGTGATTTGCCTGGGCTGCCGTTCGTGGGCATCGTAGGAGTTGTTGACGTCTCCACTACTTTCAATCTCACCGTCGCACTCACTCTCGGGAAGCTCGCAAATCCATAGCTGCGAAACGTTGGTACTCTTTCCAAAGTCGCTTTCAGACGCTAAAAATGCTGCGCGAGTACCGCCAGGATGAATTTGTGGGCATCCTGGTCGCCGCAATGCAAGGAGACTTTGCGCAGTAATTGGCAAACGTGCCGTAAAACATTCACTTTTTGACATATTATACTTAGTGTAGCACAAGCCCATTGGGAGATCGAGACACTACTGGTAACGACGGCTCTCGGTGATTTTACTATTCGCTAGGCAGGTAAAACGATGAAAAACACGACCTTAACACCCAGAGAGCGGCAAGAACAGTGGGAGATCAATGAATTGGCTCCGTGGGCGAGCAAAGCATCACTTTCGCGCGGTCGCAAGTTTGTGGAGGAGCCTGACGCACTGCGCACGGCATTTCAACGTGACAGGGACAGGATCGTACACAGCAAAGCCTTTCGAAGGTTAAAGCATAAAACACAGGTTTTTATCGACCCCGAAGAAGACCATTTCCGCACTCGCTTAACCCATACGCTAGAGGTATCACAAATAGCACGCACTGTGGCCCGGGCGCTGCGCCTAAACGAGGACCTTACGGAGGCAATTGCGCTCGCGCACGATCTCGGACATCCGCCCTTCGGACATGCCGGAGAGGAGGCGCTAAACGATGTTCTTGCCACATACGCACCCGGACGTTCCTTTCTACACTATCAGCAAAGCCTACGTATTGTGGATTTACTAGAGACCAGAACCGAGGACCTAAATGAGCCCGCTGCATCAAAAAACGTGGCAGGCTTGAATCTTACGTGGGAAGTTTGTGATGGAATTGCACACCATAGCAAAGGTGCGGCTGATTTCAATGACGGTTCACAACGATCAATGACCCTTGAAGGGCAGGTGTTACGAATAGCCGATCGCGTCGCCTACATCAATCACGACATTGATGATGCAATAAGGGCTGGCGTTA
>JAJYCW010000183.1 GCA_021777995.1 bacterium | reverse complement strand
GTTGAAAGTGGGAGAAGAGTCGCTTGATGCCATCAAGGTTCTCGGCGTGTGATAACAGGTTGTGAGTTATGGGCTGAAACACTTCGGACACGACTCGTAGATTTGAGTTCATGAAGGTATCCAGCGTTTCCGGAACGACGCCGGCCCATGAATTTTCCACAGGCACGATTCCGTAGTCACTGCCGTTACGCTCTACCGTAGCGAACACTTCAGAAATGGTACTCACTGGTACCATTTGGGATGATGAGCCGAACCTGGAAAGCGCCGCGAGGTGGCTAAATGTTCCTTCTGGCCCAAGGAATGCCACTCCAAGTTGTTTCTCGAGTGCACGACACGCAGACATAATTTCACGATAGATTGCCCGAACTGAGTCGTTTTCGAGTGGTCCAGAATTAGCGTTCAGTAGTTTTTTGTAAACATTGTGCTCTCTTTCCGGGGTAAAATAGTGAGAACGGGTGGTCGCCTTAGCTAGACCAATTTTCTGCGCCATCTCCGCACGCCGGTTAAGAAGCTGCAAAACCTGATCATCTATTCGGTCAATCTCTTTTCGCCATTCCGGGAGACTCATGAGTAGGAAGAACCCTTTCCACAACATTCGAACTTTACGAGTACTTCAGAATACCACACGCCGACATACTTTTACATCCGATAGACGGTGTGCAAGGGTTTACTGTGTCAAGCCTGATAGTATGATCGGAGGGTGTTGTCATGCGGGCTAAAAGTAGATGGTTCACCAAGCCATCCGGACGGAATGGGAGCGCCGTTACCAACATGCCAGAAGGTCTATGGGTAAAATGCCCTCGCTGCGCCGAAATACACTTCGCTAAGGACATTGAACGTAACCTTCGCATATGCACCAAATGCGACTATCACTACCGCTTGCATGCTTATGAGCGCATTGATCTGACCGTTGATGAGGGGAGCTTTGTCAAAATCAATGACGACGTGATGTCGGTGGATCCGCTCGGCTTTCCTGGATACCCGGAAAAGCTAGCGCGGGCCATTAGCTCTACCGGTCTTACCGATGCGGTTGTATGTGGTGAGGCATTAATCGATGGCCGCAGATGTGTCATAAGTGCTGCTGATTTCGATTTTCTCGGTGGATCAATGGGGAGTGCAGTCGGTGAGCGGTTAGTGAGGGCCATGGAACTCAGTGTTGAACTTCGTATCCCCTTTGTTTTGTTCACCGCGAATGGCGGCGGAGCGAGAATGTTTGAGGGGCTCTATTCTCTCATGCAGATGGCTAAAACTAGTGCGGGCCTGGCGAAGATGGAGAGAGCCGCGGTGCCATATATCGTGGTCCTTACGGACCCGACCATGGCTGGAGTTTATGCCTCCTATGCCTCGTTAGGCGACATTATCCTCGCAGAACCCGGCGCACTCATAGGTTTTGCTGGTCGCCGCGTGGGCAATCAGGATATGGGTATGAAACTTCCGGATGACTTTCAATCCAGTGAATTTCAGTTTCGGTGCGGCATGGTAGACCAGATTGTTCACCGCCGTGAGCTTCGCAGTACATTAGCCACGTTGCTTATGCTGCTGGCAGAGGAGGGCAGTGATGTTAAAACCTCTGCTTGATTTTGAGAAACCCATTGCTGAACTCGATACCCTCATAGAGGAACTAAAGCGATCGGCTGCAAACGATGAACGCCGAAAAGCTGCCGAGCATGACAATGTAGACATCGAGTCCGAAATATCGCGCGTTGAAGAGCGTCGTGACAAGGTAATGCGAGAGGTGTTTGCGAACCTTACTCCATGGAACCGGGTTCAGATGGCGAGGCACCCTATGAGGCCTTACACACTGGATTACATCAACGCGATTTGTACCAACTTTGTTGAGTTGCACGGCGACCGGATTGGTGCCGATGATCCAGCGATTGTTGGTGGATTTTGCCAGTTGAATGGGCAGACAATCATGGCAATCGGCCATCAAAAGGGTCGTGATCTCAAAGAGCGGCAGCATAGGAACTTTGGCAGCGCCAGGCCCTCTGGTTTTCGAAAGGCACTAAGGCTTATGCAGCTTGCTGCAAGGTTTCGTAAGCCGATAGTCACATTTATAGACACTCCCGCTGCGGAAGCCAACCTGATGGCAGAAGAAGAGGGAATCAGTCGAGCGATTGCCTACAATATACAGCAGATGTTTCACCTGGAAGTACCCATTGTCGTCGCGGTGATTGGGGAGGGAGGTAGCGGAGGTGCTCTTGGTATAGCGGTTGGCGATAGGGTAATCATGATGGAACATTCGATTTATTCGGTGATCCCGCCAGAGTCGTGCGCTGCTATCCTATCTGAATTCGGCCGTGATCGCGGGCGGGCTTCTGATGCGGCAGCCGCCCTTAAGCTCACAGCGCAGCACGCCCTACAGTTTCATATCGCAGACTCTATAGTGTCGGAACCGCTTGGTGGCGCTCATCGTGACCCCATTGCTGCAGCACGAGTGCTGGGCAACGCGATTGCAGCGGAGCTTAAGGAGCTTGCATCTGTACCCACGCCAGTACTTCTGGACGCGCGCTATAAGCGTTATCGCTCTATTGGAAGCTGGGAGGAGATTGAGCGCGAGGCATTGATAGTTCCCGTGCCAGCTGACCACGTGGAAGGCCCCATGCCTTGATAACGAAATTGTCACCCGTGCACGTACTCTAGATATATTGATTACCTGCTAATTGGTTAACATCCATCGCCGTGTCCGTTTCTGGCTAAGCCCTATGAAGTGGCCGGGCTGGCAGCAATTTTTGCCTACCGAGGAAGGTTTATTGTTCTTGTTAAGAATAGTTTCAGGTGGTTCTGCGCAGTGAAACCGTCGTCCGATACGTTGCGTACTACGTCGTTCGCCCTTATAGCTCTCTTTGTGTTTCTGGCCGACCAGTTTAGTAAAGCCTGGGTTCAGACGCACATGGTTGTCGACAGCGCTTCAACACCCATCTTTGGCAGGTTTCTGGAGTTGACACTCACGCACAACACCGGGGGAGCGTGGGGCATGCTTCCTAGCGGGAACCTCTTTTTTGTAGGTTTCGCAATATGCGCATCCGTGGCTCTGGTTTATGGCTACATAAAAAGTGGAAAAGAGCTGTTATCGGGTTCAGCGTTTGCACTCGCACTCGGTGGCGCTTTTGGTAACCTGTTAGACAGAGTGACCCATGGGTACGTAGTCGATTTCTTTGATGTGCGCATTATTCATTGGCCGATTTTCAACGTAGCGGATTCTGCCATTACGCTCGGGATCGTGCTGCTAATGTACCACTTTGTGGTGGATGGCAGGGAAGCCAAATCTGCTGCTGGCGCTAATTCCAAGGAAGCAGCAAATTCCACAGCCGACGCTGAACTGTAAGAGGTAGAAAATGCATCCCATTCTCTTTCGTGTGGGCAGTTTTACTGTCCGTTCGTACGGAGTTCTCATTGTCTTGGGCTTTTCTGTGGGGCTATGGCGAGCAATTAGAGTATTAACTCATCGCGCCACTGCCTTGCCGGAGGGTTCTCCGCGACGGGTATCACCGGATGCCATGTTTGATATTGGTTTCTACGGATTGCTGTTAGGGATGGTTGGTGCCCGTCTTGCGTTCGTACTACTGGATTGGGCTGACTATGCGCACAACCCTCTTTCGGCGCTTGAAGTATGGCAGGGCGGCCTTACAGTGCAGGGTGGGATGATTGCAGGCATTATCTTTATGGTATGGTACTGCAAACGCAAGCGTGTGAATCTCGCATGTGCGGCAGACGTTGCCGGGGTATCGTTTCCCTTGGCATATGCCATTGGTCGCATTGGTTGTCTACTCAACGGTTGCTGTTACGGTGCACCTACGAGTTTGCCGTGGGGTATACGGTTTCCTAGCGAGGAAGACCCCGGAACGCTCACTCCTCCAAGCCACCCCATTCAACTGTATGCTACAATCCTCAACCTGATTTTCTTTGCAATACTGGTTAAATGGGAAAAGAAGAAGCGGCCAGACGGTGAGCTATTCTGGGCCTATATAGCGATGTACGGGGCCTACCGGTTTGCCATGGAGTTTCTGCGCATCGGCGCAACTTCCAGTTATGACATCCCTAGCCTGCATTTAACATATACTCAAATCTTTAGTGCAGCAATGGTAATTGTCGGAATAGCTGGCGTGAAATACGTTCGTTCCCGATGCGTATGGTATAAAGATGTAGAGATCCCAACAACACCGAGCACGAATGTGCCTACTGCCAATGTAACTTTGCAACCGTAAATTCAGTATTAATGCCAGCCTAACAAGAGGAACTGCCCATGCCGCGCAGACTTATTGGTGTTACCGCAGCGAATACCGCAGTGCAAGATCACTCCGTAAGGCGCTTGGCCTGTAACCTGGTCTATCTCGAGGCTATTGAACGGGCTGGAGGCGTTCCTGTTGTGCTGCCCAATACCACAGACCATGAGTTGCTGCCGCGCATTCTTGGAACCTTGGACGGACTGTTGGTCACCGGTGGGGCAGACGTTTCTCCCGCCTATTACGGACAGGTACCTCACCCCGCCCTTGGTGAGTTGGATACATGCCGGGACGCCATGGAGATACCCTTGCTACGCGCCGCTGTAAGTGAGGATGTACCCGTCTTGGCAATTTGTCGAGGTATGCAGGTGCTTAATGTCGCTTTAGGAGGTACATTGTACCAGCACCTGCCAGAACAACGC
>JAJYCW010000068.1 GCA_021777995.1 bacterium | reverse complement strand
TTGTAGTACGAGCGTGTTCGTCATTACTGTGATACAGCGCCGCAACGCGTGCCCCTGCCGCTGCCAGCGTAAGCGATATCCTGCGGCCAATACCTCTGGTACCTCCTGTGACCAAGGCGGTCTTACCGTTAAGATCAATCCCAATCATCAGCTAAACCCTCCACCGCTCTCTGGCAGCCTCCATGGTGATTCCTGGTTTTTTGCCCCAGGCATAATGCCCTATCGGCCGGTCGCCAATCCACCGTTCATCCGTGGGCTCATCGCTACGTTGGAATCGAACATCACAGGATAACCGGAAACAATTAGTGGTATTAACGAGTGAACAGTGCATAGTATGCATGCCGAATATAATTACGTCGCCCATCTTAAACTCTGTGGTACACCACTTTCCACCATACTTGTCGGATATGTCAACGGGTTCGCTGGAAAACCAGCCCTCGACATTGTCGCGATCAACGTCCATTCGGCCGTAGGTGTCCCGAATACGCCGGTAGGATTCCAGGTTGTGCGAACCTACCAGGATCGCAAGGGGCCCCAGGTTAAATTCTACATCACCGAGAGGTATCCAGCAGGTATATAGTTCCTGAGTTCCGCGACCCATGTAGACAATGTCGTAGTGTGCCCCGGTAAATCCATTGGCCCCAACCACCCTCAGCCACTTGTAATCGAAAGTTAACGCGTCGTGGCCCAACAGACCACTGAAGAAATGAAACAATTCAGGTGCTTCAACAACACTCAAAACACGTTTCGAATGCGATATATCGGTGCGTCCACCCAAAAATGAACCGTTCGCACCTGGATTTATGATAGCCTTCTCCATGGGAGCAACAACATCAAGCTGACCATTCGCCGCCAGGTTTTCCAGTAAACAGGTGCGAGCTGATTGTACATTATCTGGATTCAGCAATCCACGTATCAGAAGATACCCATCTTCAGCCATTCGACGACGCAAAAGATCGGTGTCTTGCAAGAGTTCGTTGCAATCAGCTAGATGGCCGAGCCGATCGCCCCCAACCGTGAGCCGCCTGGACCCCAACAAACCTTCCATTGGCTTATCCCCACTTTTTGTTACGGCTATATTGCGTCGGCCGCCTGTACATTTCCTTCATAGGCATGGCAATTGCTTATTTCTCAACCAGATTAGTAACTGGTCTGCAAGGTATTGGTGAACGGCAGCAAAAAAAAGCGAGCAAGCTCCGTATTAGGAACTTGCTCGCGAGAACCTCCATTGCGAATTACCTAGAACTCTTCGAAACCGTCGTCATCCTGTGCCTTGCTGGCCACAATCGGCCGCCTCGCGGGAGCACTTGGCCTTGATGCCGCTCTAGGCTGTGGTGTAACTGGCCTTCTGGCAGGTCGCGCTGCTGGCTCAGGTTGCGCATTCGATTGAACTGCCTGCAGGTACGAACTGTCGACCTGGAAGGTGGACACCTGCCCCTGAAGCTCCCGTGCCTGTTGGCTCATCGACTGGCTCGCTGCAGATGCCTGCTCCACTAGCGCGGCATTCTGTTGCGTGATCTGGTCCATCTGCATGATTGCCTTGTTTACCTGCTCTATGCCAGCGGCTTGCTCCTGGCTAGCTGCAGATATTTCGGCGATGATGTCAGCGACCTTCTTAACAGCCCCCACGATTTCTTCAAGCGTCTGGCCGCTCTGGTTCACGAGCGAAGTGCCTTCCTGAACCTTCTGACCACTATCCTGAACCAGGGCCTTAATCTCCTTGGCTGCCGACGCGCTTCTACCTGCCAGGCTTCTAACTTCGGCTGCGACTACTGCAAATCCTCGCCCCTGTTCACCCACTCTGGCCGCCTCAACAGCTGCATTGAGGGCAAGCAGATTCGTCTGGAATGCAATTTCGTCAATCACCGAGATGATGTCCGAGATTCGCTTGCTGGAGCGGTTAATCTCCTCCATAGAGCTAACTGCGCTACCAACGACCATACCACCTTTTTCGGCAACCTCTTTTGCTTGTGCCGCCAGCTGGTTGGCCTGCCTTGCATTGTCTGCATTCTGCTTTACCGTCGAGGTCATCTCCTCCATACTGGAAGCTGTCTCCTCAAGGCTGGAAGCCTGCTCCTCGGTACGCTGCGACAGGTCATCAGTTCCGGTTGCAAGCTCTCCAGACGCCTGAACAATGTTATCAGCAGCGGACCTCGTTTGTGCGACCAGGCCGGACAAGTTGGATATCATGTTTGCAAACGCATTTCCTAGCACGTCCCGTTCGCTCTGCGGTGCAACCTTTACAGTGAGGTCGCCACCGGCAATCCGGTCAGCTGCTTCCGCCATCATTCCAAGCGAACCTGTCATCTCATTGAACGCCTCTGCAAGCCTGCCAACAGCGTCCTGCCGCTCCACCGGAATGTGTTGCGATAGGTCGCCTGCAGCAATAGCGAGAGCCGCTGCCTGCATCTCCTCAATCTTCGCGGAGAGATAGGCCTTCTCCTCAAGTTCGGCCTGCTGGCGGGCTGCTTCTGCCAACTTGGCAGTAATGTCCTCCCATTCAGCACTGTAGGCGATAGTGTGCCCGCCATCATCCTTTACTGCCTGTATTACTAGATGCAGAGTGATTGGCCCAATCTGAATCTGAGCATCGTGGGGGAACATGGACTCATTTTTGAGTATCATGCGCTGGTGTTGAGGATTCGCATGGAAATCATCAATAACGCGCCCCATTAGATTGTCGACCGAAAAACTGGCGCCATAGGCCTTCTTCAAATCCGGTTCAACGGCACGTAGGGTTTCTCGTGATTTTCGATTCATGTAGATCATTTTCAGATCAGTATCGACCATCATGATGTTCGTATTGGCGCTATCCAGGGCAGCCGTCATCTGTGCTATTCGGTGTTCCTTGGCAATCTTTTCGGTTACCTCTTCCCACTCGGCGCTATAGGCCAGCACGTCCCCTTTGTCGTCCTTCACTGCAGAGACGACGAGGTGCAGCGTAAGTGGACCAATGTTTATATTGGCCTCGTGTGGGAAGATTCCATCTTTACGAAGCATTGTACGCTGTTGAATTGGGTTCTTATGAAAATCATCAATGCAACGGCCCATCAGCTGGTCTGCCTGGAAACTCGCCCCAAAGGCCTGTTTGAGTTCAGACTCTATAGACTTCAAAGTTTCCGTGGAGCGTCGGTTCATGTAGATCAACTTAAGGTCATGATCCACCATCATCACATTGGTGTTAGCTCCATCAAGCGCAGCGGTGAGACGGGCAATCTGTTTCTCGCGGGCGATCTTCTCGGTAATGCGCTCCCAGTCGACCATATAACCAGTAAGCTCGCCTTCGTCGTCAAATATGCCTGCGATTTTCATATCGCAGGTACAGGGCCCCGTGCGAATAACGCCGGTATAAGGCAAATTACGCGGATCGGCAGCTCGCCGAAATTCCATGGGTTCATCCGTGAACAGAAAATCCAGGTTCGAACCAACGATTTCGCTCGCACGAAAACTCTTCCAGGCATCGTTCCAGTTATGAAGGTTTGGTTCCATTAGCTCGAGCGTTGCAACGGATTTGGGGTTCGCGTACAAGATTGTGAATTCTGTATCGCATAACATTATTCCGCTCCGTGAGTGCTCTAGAGCCGTGCTTGCCCACATCATGGGATCGAATGTAGACTGCGGTGCATCAATTACAGCCAGCTTTGTCTGTCGTGATCTCGCACGTGGGTTCGTAGTGGTTGCTGGTTTACTCGCGGCACCCGGTGCCGCGGAAGGAGTGATTACTTTTTTTTGTGGCAAAGCCATTTTCATTGTCCTCGTGTTGATACCTAATGTTGGCCAGTTAGGCGGCCATTGCCATGCCGACGCTGTCTCCCAGCAATACGGCGTCTATGTCTAACAGAATGATCAGTTTGTCGCCTGTTCTGGCCATTCCACGCAGCATGTTTCCCACAAGGCCGTTGCCAAAATCGGGCGGAGGTTGAATGTCTGCAGAGGGTATATTCATGACCTCAGACACGCTGTCTACAATCATGCCCATCACGCGTTCCTGCACCACAACTACAACAATGCAGGTAAACTGGTCATATTCCACAGGTTCCAGATTGAATTTCCTTCGCAAGTCTACAATCGGAACGATGGTTCCTCGCAGGTTTAGTACGCCACGTACCTCGTGAGGAGAATTTGGAATACGTGTCGTTGGTACAAAACCCTTAATTTCCTGAACCTTCAGGATATCGACACCGTACTCCTCATCGCCCAATGAGAAAGTTAAATACTGACCATTCTCTGCGGTGGAACCCGCCTGTATATTTACAGGGTCTACCTGGTTACTATTCATCGGCTATTCTCTCCAGTTGTCTACCTTACGCCGCGTCTTTAGCATGGTGTGACGCCGACTCAATCATCGTGGCGGCTAACACCTTGTACGCGGCCAGCCATGCTTCACGCACTTCACGGGTGAAACTGCGTCCAAGGCCCTGCTCCAGCGTCCATATAAGTGCCTCGCCAACTGCAGCATAGTCCTCGGGCTGTACACCGTATTCCACATGCTTACGGCCAAGTGACTGCACGGCAGGCACAATCTGGTCAAGCTTGTTCAGCCCCCGTACAACCATATTAAGATGCTGCATAAGCTTCTTGCCCTGGTCTTTCATGTCTCCACTAAAAAGCGCCTTAAATTGCGGATTCTGACTAAAAAGCCTGCCATAAAACAGCTCTGCCGCCTGATCCGAGATCGGTATGACCTCGTTAAAGCTATCCTGAACCAACTTAATCTGCTCCGGTGTCATCTGATGTCCTCCAATAATTCGCCCAATTTATCGGTTCTTATGCAGCGGTTGACATGATCGGTTGGGCCGGCATTACGTTTCTGTACAATCCTGGCACGTCTATGATCAGCGCAACTCGCCCATCGCCCAATATGGTGGCTCCGGCGATACCGTCCACCTTCCGGTAATTACTCTCCAGGCTCTTGATGACAACCTGGCTCTGGCCGATAAGTTCGTCTACCAGCAACGCTATCTTACGACCGTCATTCTCTACTATTACCAGCAGCCCTCGCGTAGGCTCGGTCACTACCGGTTCCACGCCAAAGAACTGGTAAAGCCGCAAAAGCGGAAGGACCTCTCCTCTAACCATGGCAACCTCAGTCTGCCCGGCTACTACGCGAACGTCTCCGGCTTTTGGACGTATCGATTCGATAATGCTAGTGAGTGGCAAAATGTAGACCTCGTCACCAACGCGAAGAGAGAGGCCCTCCAAAATGGCCATTGTGAGCGGCAGGCGAATCCTAAAGCGAGAGCCGTGCCCCGGTGTCGAGCTTAGTGAAATAGCGCCCCCCAACCCCTGCACAGCCTGTTTCACAATATCCATACCCACACCACGACCGCTTAAATCGGTTACCTTGGCAGCCGTTGAAAAGCCTGGATGGAAAATGAAGTTATGCAGTACATCGTCTGGCGGCATGGGGTCGGATTCCGAAATGAGGCCCCGGTCAATCGCTTTGCGGTAGATCCGATCCTTGTCTAAACCGCGGCCATCGTCCGAAACTTCCACCACAATATTTCCGCCTTCGTGAAAGGCGTTGAGCGAAACTACCCCCATCTCATTCTTGCCACATGCAATTCGCTCTTCCGGCGTCTCAAGTCCGTGGTCAATAGAATTGCGCACCAGATGGGTGAGTGGATCCGCTATCATCTCGATAACCGATTTGTCGAGCTCGGTTTCCTCGCCAGTCGTTCGTAAATCGATCTTCTTGTGACACGTCGCCGCAAGATCTCGAACCAGCCTGGGAAATCGTCCAAAAGCATGTTTGATGGGCAGCATTCTAACTGCCATAACGCGCTCCTGCAGTTCACGGGATGCGCGCTCCATGGCGGCAACTGCCTCGAGAAGCCTTGGTAGGTTAGAGATCTCGAAATGTTGAACGACTTCGTTTAACATAGACTGGTTAATGACCAGTTCACCCACAAGGTTAATTAGCTTGTCAATCTTATCGGTAGAGACGCGCAGCGTGTGTGTCTCCATCTTGGCCGCAGCATTCACAGAGGTTTCAGCCGCAGGGGCAGTAGAAGAGGCTGCCGCCGCCGTTACCTCCTGCACCGCGGAATCAGCCAATGTAGGAGCGGCAACAATGGTAGTCACCGGTTGAGCGTTGTCCTCCCAATACCCTGCAACAGCTGTAAGCGACACCTCACACTCGTCGGATACAAACTCGAAAGGTTCCAACAGGGATGTCATGGGATGGATTGAATTGAATTCCATTTCCCAGGAGACATAACAAGCTTCAGGATCGAGGTCGTTCAGCAAAGGAATGTTTGAGCGGTTGCAGCGAACCTGAACTTCCTCAACCATCTCAAACAGGTTACGTAGCATAAGGATGGGGTCCGAGCCCTGACGCATGACATCCCGGTTTGGCACAAACCGAAAGACGTACCGCTGAACCTCGTTAGCAATTTCAGGCTCCGCCGCAACCGCCGCAATGGTGGGCTTTTGCCCCTCTGAATCCGCAATGGCGGCATCGATCCTTGCGATAAGCGGCTCAGAATTTGGCGCCGAGGCGGCCTCACCACGTGCAACCGCGAGCAGTGACTTCAGCTGGTCAAGAGACTCGAGCAACAGTTGGGTGAGTTCACCGGATACCTTTGCCTGACCATTTCTCAAACGATCGAGGAGCGTTTCCAGACCATGGGTAAAATGGGCGATATCCGTAAAGCCAAACGTTGCACTACCACCTTTGATGGAGTGTGCACACCTAAAAATCGTGTTTAACAGCTCGATATCATTTGGGGCTTCTTCCAGGCGCAATAGTTGAGTTTCCAGCTCAGCAAGAAGATCTGCCGCTTCCTCAAAAAACGCCTGATGAAAGATGGTCATATCCAGGTTCATGCAGGTAACACCTTGTCTATAACCTTTAGCAGTTGCTCAGGATGAAACGGCTTTACAATCCATCCGGTAGCCCCCGCGGCCTTGCCTTCCGCTTTCCGGCTTTCCTGGCTTTCAGTCGTCAACATCAGGATTGGCGTAAATCGTAGCATCGCTCTCGTTCGGACCTGTTTAATAAAGGTGAGACCATCCATTACCGGCATATTCAGATCTGTAATGATGATATCAACCTTACCACCCGGCGCACCCGAAAGCTTATCAAGCGCCTCCTGACCGTTGCCGCCCTCTATCACCGTAAACCCTGCGCCCTTCAAAGTGAACCCAACCATCTGTCGCATCGAGCTAGAGTCATCCACTATTAAAGCTGTTTTACCCACGAGTAGTTACCCCTCAGAGATTTTGCAGTTTATTGCACTGCTGCATACCGCTGCTGCGCACGGGCGTATTAGAACGCTAGACCCACCAGAGCTGCCATACTAGCGCAACTATCGCTTAAGCCAATAATCTCGATTGAAGCACCGCTGGCAGTGGGTGTCGCAAGGAGACCGTGAATAATCTGTAGTGCAGTAAGATCCATGCGTTCTACCGCAGTGACATCCAGCACCAATTGTGATGCCTTAGGCTGACTAACCAGCTTTCGAGCTGCCTGCAGAAACGCTTCCGCCTCAAAGATATCGAGTACTCCCGCAACAGTTATCGTGCATCTAGAGCCGCTCTTGCGGAAGTTTACGTTTTTGACAGGCGTCATACCAATCGCTCCACAAAATGCAAATTTTGAACTACTGGCACAATTATCGGTAATAGGAGGACAATCCTCAGGCAATTTAACGAGGAATTCAAGCGTTGGAGGGCCGAATAGATCACTTTTAGACAATATTTCAAAAGATAACTGCTAATAGACTACCGATGCTCAACTAACCTTCAACTCAAATTAACCAAATGTTCTAGGTATGTGTCCTGGCTCATGGGCGAACACGAGGGATTACAAGCACAAATCGATCATGTGCTTCCATGTCTACGCAAATAGATTTATTGCTTTAAGCCATATAGCACCACGATAGTGCGATGGGTTGATCAGGCGGTTTAGTGCCCCAATAGCGCTAATAATCGCGGGCACATTACTACCTGATTAGAACGAAACGGGCAGATACAGGAAGGTATATAGCAGGGAAGTTCTACAAAACAACGCCCGCATGTACATCGGTACAGTGCGGGCGTTGTGAGACCAGCTGAAGATCGTGCAAGCTATTTGGTTGGTACGTCCGGCACCAGGGGCAGCAGCTGTGATGGCGGCTGTCCAGACGCTTTTCGATTGAGTTCCTCCTGATAATAGGAGGTTTCTGGCATGAATCCTCCATTAATAAGGTAGAACCGATCACCAGTCACCCCGCTGCCCCTGTCTAATCTATCCTTCATGCCATTGTTGGTGAAGGTAAAGTGGGCGGTTGTAAGTTCCTGCCAGTTAGAGTCCGTGGTGGTAATCCACTGAGGGCCAAACTCCGCGAGACGCTCTTCATACCCATTGGCGCCATTAAAGTCCTCGTTGAATGAGTAGAGACCGCGAAGGTAACCGCCATCGTGCGGTGCTTTAAAGCTTGCGATCAACCCCCATTTGCCACGTTCAGGGAAGAAGAAATAACCACTATACACTGTAAATTCACCTTCTGGTTGTGCAGTCACCATAAACTTATAGGTCTCATTCTTATGCCAGTGGTATACCAGGTGACTGTGTAAGCCAGTGCCCTCGTTGCCGAACCCTCCCACATAAACACCCTTGCCGTGGGCTACCAAGGTGACTCGGTTGGTGGCTGCCACTTTACTGCGTTGTATCGGTTCTGAACCGCTGTCCCATACAGAGAAGATGATTCTGCGTTCCGTGGGACTATTCACCTGAATACCAAAATAACCCCGGGAAAAACCACAGGCCATATAGTACGACCACAGGGGCGTACGACGAACGGTAACCTCATTGTAAAAGCGTGTAATTTTCGCCCCAGAAGGGTATTGATACCACAGGTGTACAGATGGGCAGGCACCATTAGGATTAGTGCTGAAGTGAGCTTCCCGTACCGCCGGACCGGAAAGGAGCAGTGCCTGTGGGCTACCAAATGTTGCGCCCGACCGTGCGATTCCCGATAACTGGAACTGATATGCACCTGGAGACGGAACTGCGAATGTTCCAAAATCTGCCGTTACGGGTGACGATGCCCCATGCACTTTTACGCTGCGCCGTACTCCCGCAAGCTGCATCTGCACCGTAGAGGACTCCCCCGCCGGTAACGCTATTGTAACGGCAACATGCAGTTTGTCGGGTTGCCTAATTACTCCGTACCAGACTACGTGCTCGCGGCCATTATTCCAACCCACAATCCCCTGGTCCTTAGAAATCTGGATTCCTTCTGGGTCAGGCTGACTGAAGGCAGTGTAAGACGGCACTGAAAGAGTGCTTTCCGCTGCTACAACAGATTGTGAACTAATCATGATCGCCCCCAGCATCGCAATTCCTGCAATGTACTTAAGTTTCAAAAGTACTATTCCCTCCGTGATTAATCGCTGCAATGCCCAATGGAAACTGTCTCACCTACCTGCTGCGGCCCGTGCGGGCACGGTTAGGCGCGGTACTCCTGGCGGCAACTGCGCAGATGGATGAGTGACTACACCAGGCGCAGCTGGAGGTACTCGGTTCTGCATCTGCCGTGCAAGTGCAGGAGGAATTACAGGCGCACTGGGTGCATGGCTACAACCGCAAACAGAACAGACGCCAACGGCTGCAAACAGCCAAGCCACGCGGCGGTACTGTATCACTGTCATATTGTAACTCCTAAGCAGGCTAACAGCTGCTGCAAATTTTCAAATGCAGCAGCTGCGGCGCACTATGCTAGTTGTCGCCTTGAATCGCCCACATCTGTGGTTTGGTGCTACCCCATCGATTCCACTTGGCGTGATCATCCCCGAAGATTGCATTAAAACCTTCGCTGTGTCGGTCTCGCACGTAATACCCTCTGTATTCACCAATTTTCTGGTTATTATGCATTGCTATCCAGCCATAGTCGGTATCGTCGTCCGTGCCCATGTCAGTCCAGTCACCCTCTGCAATCCAGATGGAGCCAGATGGATTTTGAACAGCTGCATCGGGTACGGAATCGCCATCCCAATAGGCAGATGGGTCATCAGTCAGAATGTACCCGGATTTATCACTGGTATTGTAAGAGGGATCCACTATCGCGGCGGCGGGCCAGTTTGCTGTACCAGGCTGAATTGCATTCCAGCACCAGCTAGTCTGGTTACAACCAGGGCAGCCGCTATCATGATTTGAGGGATTCGGCGGGCTGTTCTGTCCGTTAGGCCAATTTTCATAGTAGAGATCGGTTACGTCCCCGCTGGGGCATATAAAGATCTGCCGGTTCTTGATGTACGGTTGAAGGTTCTCTTCCCAGTCGACCAATGCGTATCCGGGACCGAAACCTGGTGAGTAGACGTTATTACCCTGGATACCATAGCTGTATACCACCCAGGTTTCGTCATAGTCTTCCATATACATGTGGGCACCAAGTCCGATCTGCTGGGCTTGGGCCAGGCATGCAATGGCACGGGCCTTTTCTCGTGCCTGGGCAAACACCGGAAACAGTATTGCGGCCAATATAGCAATAATTGCAATAACAACCAGTAATTCGATGAGGGTAAATCCCTTGGTTTTGAGCATTCTTACGACCTCCTGTTGTATCAAACAACGTAGAAAATGTCGCGCATCGCGCACTGCCAAGCTGCTTATGCTGCCTAACGGCGGGGTGTGGTGCACGTATCACGCATCATCAGTTTGGGTTGTACCACCCTCTCGTCCGATGCATTCGGCAACCCGTCCATCATTGAAACGAGCATATCAACCGCCAGCTCTCCCAACTGGTACCTGGGATGTTGTACCGTTGTTAGTGCTGGTTGAATGCTTGTCGACTCGGAGATGTCATCGTAACCACAGATCGACAATTCCTGTGGAACGTTGATGCCTAACTGCTTGCACCTTGCTAGCAGATGCATCGCCCTATAGTCTGATGTGGCGAAAATGGCTTCTGGCCTGTCTTTCAACCGCATCAATTCGTCGAGTGCACTCCAGTCTTCTTCCTGTAATACACCGTTCGTATGCTTCACCAAGGCGGGATTAAACTCTATTCCTGCTTCTCTGCAAGCCCGCATGTAACCATCAAACCTTGGGCGCGACCACTCAGTGTCGTCACGCCCTACATACGCGATACGCCTATGCCCTAATTGAACCAGATAGTTCACCGCGAGATAGGCACCGCGTTCCATGTCCACACGAACCGATGAGTAACCCGCACCTGGTGGGTTAACGAGTACGCAAGGGCTGCGCTGGCTTTCTGCAAGCTGAAGACCCTGCTGGTATTCATTCCACGACATGGCAAGTACAAGATAGCCGGTGCTTGCATCGGCGGGCCGAACGTTATGAAAGCCACTCATGGATATTTGCTCGAGTCTGCAGCCCTGCTGTTTGGTACCGCTAACAATTCCGAGCATGATCTCAAGCACTTCATGATAGGTCTCGATTGCGCTGTATTGGCGCTCTACGTCCGCCACCAACAAGGTCCTGATTGTATACTGAGTAAGCCGTTTAGTGACTATCGTTCCGCGGCCCTTGCCGCGTTTCTTCAACACAAATCCCGCATGTGCCAACTCATCTAATGCCTTGCGTACTGGTGCTTCGCTCACACCGTAAAGTTTGCAAAGGTCTGGCAGTGCCGGGATAGCCTCAAGGTAACGAAATTCACCACTATTAATTTTCTGAAGTATGTCGTCGTAAATCCGCTGTTGAAGTGTCTCCTTGCTAAGGTTGGCCAGCCTCATCGCAACGCCTCTTTCATAAAGTGTATACACTTTAACATAATCCTTATTTCCTGTCAAGCAATTTGTTGTACTAATAATTTGCCGATGGCCTACAACCAGGTTTCCACAACAAAGGATCAAAAGTGTGATGTTACCGTAATAATTACCGAGCGAATACCCCCGAATACACCGGCTCGCACGCTGCAGATGAACGGATACCAGAAATTTAGCGGGCTTTTAAAAAGTAGTGTGAACAACTATCGCGTATTTCAGTCTCTTAACTCGCAGCTTGGTGATTACCTGATCTTCTAGATCTCGAGACTAGAGATAGTCCATAGCGGCGACTTACATTCTCGATTTTACCGTCTATCGGAGGACGGTTTCAGGAGATACGATTATGCGATCAACTACTAAAAAAGTGCTCTCTCTCGTTTGTGTTACGGGTGCAGTTGGCGCCCTGGTGTTCACTTCGCCATTGGCCAGCCATGCTCAGCAATCTGTAGGTTACCGCGCCGGTGCATCTGTGGTTGTTGCAAGCGCACCTAATTCATGGCGTGAACATCACGAGTTCAAGCGCCATGGCGAGCGGCATCCACGCATTGTACACGCCATTCGAGCACTCAACGTCGCCATCAAAAATCTCAAGGCGGGTGATCGTGATTTGCAGGGTTACCGGGTAAAGGCTCTGGAGGCGGCGGAAACAGCACTTTCGAATGCCCGCATGGCACTGAAGGCGGATTACAAATAAGGCTCGTTCGCCGATTAACAATGCAAAACTGCGAGTATCCCTAATAGGGTTGCTCGCAGTTTGTTTGACTCGTACTACAGCAATTCATGACGCCCTAGCCAGCTTCTTCGCGAGGAACATACTCACGCACTGAAAACACCACCAGTGAGGAGGCTAGCGAGATTACTATAACGGACAGCAGCACCACCCAGGCAACAGTGTGCGTAATAGTGTAACCTGTGGTCGACGAAGCAAGCAACATTCCTGTGGCGCTATTAGTTTGAGTGGAATTTAACTCTGAACCATGCGGCGCCAATACATGCACGTACGACATGAGTGAGGCGAGTTTGAAGTTACCCGGTAACTGCGGGATAAGGCTCTCCCATAAAAAGCCGTAAAGCAGTCCGACCACCAGCGGTACCAGCGCCTTACCTGTTAGTGCAGCCAGAAACAGAAAAATACCACTATAAGCCAGTGCTGCAACGGGCAATATGAGAAGGTCACGACCCAAATGAACTTCGCCTAGATGATGGACGCCAACCGTAACAAGGGCGAGGCCGATTATAGCGATCCACGCAGCAGCAGTTGCCATAACAGAGGCTGCCAGGAACCTGGCTAGTAAGATACGCCAGCGTTCCACTGGTCGGGTAAGCAGGTAAACGATCGTCCGCTGCTCCAGCTCCTGGGTAAGAGCGCCTGTAGCAAACAACACCGCTAATATTACCAATACGAAACCAAAGACCATGGTGCTGGCAAGATTGTCATAAACCCACAACCGACTGGATGGATGGAGGTACTTACAGATTATAAAGGCCAGTACCGGTACCAAAAGAGTGAACGCAGCTACCCAAAAGAGGCGACGGGCACGGATAAGGTCCCTCAGCGCAGTCGAAAACAGCAAGAAATCGATCATTAGTTTCTACCTTAGCTCTGCACCAGATAGTTAAACACCGCTTCCAGATTGTTATCTGGAGAATGAAATGCCGTGATCTCGAGGTTGTGGTTTTCCACTAGCCCGGGAAGTTCAGCGTAGAACCTGTCGGGCTGAGGTGTCTCAATTTCGACAAGCGCTCTATTATCCCTGTCCATTCTAACGCTGATGACGCTCTCCATGCCTACAAGAGTCATTGCAAGCTGTCTCGCATTGCCGCACTCCAACTGCACTTTATGCGGATGCTTATCGATGAGTGACCTTATGGCATATATATCACCTTGTGCAAGCAACCTGCCCTTATGAAGCAGCAGTATGTTGCGAGTTAGATGCTCTACCTCATGGAGAATATGACTTGAGATGATGATGCACTTACCTGCAGAGCCAAGCTCCAGAAGGATATTGCCGATGTCGCGCCTACCCACGGGATCCAGACCATTCAGCGGTTCGTCCAGAATAAGCACCTCAGGATCATGTACAATTGCCTGTGCAACCTTCACTCGCTGGCGCATACCCTTGCTGTAACCACCCATCTTTCGGTCTGCGGCCGCTGCAATGGCAACTTTCTCCAGAGCGGCAGCGACGCGGCTGCTTCGCTCAATGGCGGGTATTCCGGCCAGAGCGGCCATAAAAGTTACAAACTGACGTCCAGTCTGTTCCTCGTAAGCACTCTCCAGCTCAGGTACATACCCCAGGCGCCGGTACACGGCAGAGTTAGCGAATGGCAGGTGGTTTAGGACCTTCACGCTGCCAGTGGTAGGGCGTATCTGACCGGTTACCAACTTCAGCATGGTCGATTTCCCTGCACCGTTGGGCCCAAGAAGAGCAGTTATACCTGTACCCACGGTACAGGTAACATCGTTAAGCGCAACAACCTGCCCATACCAGCGTGATGCGCGTTCTAGAGTAATCATCCGCGCACCACCTCCACGGCATGTATCTTGGTGCGGGCGGCTGCAATGGACACTACTACGAGAGCAAAGGCGATAGACAGTGAAAAGCTAAGAGGAGGAGCAGGGATACCTGGCTGCCCAGGAATGCGGAATTCATGACGTGTGATGGTTACGCTAAAGATACGCTGAGCTATTGCATCTATAATTCCAGGGATTGAAGCATGGCGCACCATCACAATAACATTCATATGGTGGGTAAACATTGCAAACCCAATAATGTTGGCAATGATGCCCGTAAGAATATACAAGCTGGCAAACAATGCCCCAGCAGTAAAGGACGATCGTGACCAGGCAGAAATCCCAGTCATGAGTGCGCTTAACAGCACAGAAGGCACAAGCGCAGCAAGGACGATCTGCACGGGAAGCCAGTGCGTATGCGCAAAAAAGCCATTGCTGGAATAGGCAGCCATCATCATTAGGTAGAAGAGAAGCGATGGTACTACAGCCACAGAAAAAATGGTCAACATGAGCCCCACCCATTTGCCAATGAGGTAATCTGCGCGGGTGATTGGCTTAGAAAGGTACACCATAAGAGCATTCACGCGTTGGTCGCCCGCTATGGATCCTGCCCCTAACAGCATACAGATACCCATTAAACAATAGGCATTAAGGTTGCCGTTCATCGCACTGAAAAACGGTAGAACGTAGTCTGTAGGCTTTTGCGACATCATAACCGACGAAACGTTAGCCTGCACGTAGAACAGGATTGCGTGAAATATGTAGCTGAGCACACAGACAGCAGACAACACCCAGAATCCTTGTGACTTTCTGGCTTTACGAATGGTGTACAACGCCACTACCCACCATCTGACAGAACGATTACGAAGTGGTCCAGTATAACTTCGATAGCTGAGGTCGGCTATGGGCGAAGCAGTTGCCACGGGGGGTGGCGGAACAGGTTTTGTCACGCTGCATTCTCCTGGTCTATGGCGGCGAGGAACACATCCTCCATAGAGCGCTGAACGGCACGGAAACCGCGAAGCTGTGTACCACTTTCCTTTGCGGCTTGAAACAATACCGCCGCCTGTTGCCCTTCAATGTGTTGCATATCTACCTGCAACAAGGAACCGGCTTCTAGTAGCAGTCGCCCGCCACGGTCCACTAGAGCCTTGGTGAAGGCCGCGCATGGTTCCCGCAGCTCTATCTCCACGTGGTATCCCCCTACGCTTCGTAATGAAGCGATATCGCCACTAGTTGCTACCTTGCCACCACGCATGACAATGGCATAATCGCATACGCGCTCGATATCAGGCATGAGGTGGGATGATACAATGACGCTTACCCCCTTGCCATGGGAGATATCCTTAATGAGAGACAGCATCTCCTCTCGCCCTCTTGGGTCGAGACCGTTGGTCGGCTCGTCAAGGAGTAGAAGTCCCGGCCCGTGAACGAGGGCCTGCGCAAGTTTTATACGCTGCAGCATTCCTGTACTGTACGTCTCCACCTGCCGGTATCGCGCTTCGCCAAGCCCACAATACTCCAATACTTCATGAGCGCGCCCAATAGCAAGCGAAGCCGGCATTCCTGCAAGTTCACCCGTATAGGCCACGTACGTTACCGCGTTAATACCGGGTATGTGGCAATCTAGCTCAGGCATAAGGCCCACTTTTTGTCGGATGGCAAGCCCACTCGTTGCAATATCAAGCCCGAGAACCTTACCCGTTCCGCTTGCGGGTGCAACGAAACCCAGCAGACATTTGATGAGTGTTGTCTTGCCCGCGCCATTTGGGCCTAACAAGCCTACGCAGCCGTCTGGTAGATCAAACGTGACGTTATCCACCGCAACGCGCGCACCGTACTTCACGGTTAGGTTATTTACTGTGATTGTTGACATGGTGACCTTCGAAGTAATCAGCACAATTACGTTACAATAGCCAGCCAGGTTTCATGAAGTCAGCGGAACCGTGCAATCGATAACATGTGGTAGATCTTCCACTGTTAACTGGCGGTTCGAACCCGCTTCCGCAAGCAGCGCTTCGCTTATCTCAAGTACGGTGGTTCTGGCAGTATTTCGGATGCGTACCAATCGAACGTCACTCGCATCCTTGCGCCCGCAGGTGGCAATCGCAGCACGAATACAGGCGTCCGCATCAGGAAGAACCAATGGCAGGCGAGCCCGTAAAACACCTCCTTCACCGCTGGTACGAGCATTGATGAGCGTCGCAGCAAAATCCGTTCTGCTTACAAGCCTCTCTGTGGTGATGTCAGCCAGCCCAAGCGATGACGCATTGCCGTGTGATTCGTCAGTAAGATCCAGCACGGCAATAAGCCGCACTTTGGGTCCGTCCCAAGCAGCCTCATCCAGTGATGGCATCTGCAATCTGCCAATGACATGCGTATCCATGCCCGTACCGCTGATGTTCTTTCCCATTTCATCGATAATCAACACATCGATGTCCTTGAATGGAAGGGAAGGGGCTAGAAGTCTGGCTCTCTCGAGTAGTGTCACCTCCGGCTCCCTGCCAATGTGGGACGCAGTTAATGCGTGAACTTCGCAGGTGAGACCCTCAGGATTTTCGATGAGGGCAACGCCACCAAGCAGCGGGAGATGGGCGGACTGAAATCTTGCTACGCGCGGCAGCAGATCCGCAAGACCGGCAGCACCATATCGGTGAATCGCCTCCGCCCCAAACCGCTTGCCAAGGCCTATGGCCGCCATCTTGCCAATTCCACTCTCGAGTACGCCAGAGAAATCGGTATGAGCCTTTATTCTGTTGATCAAGAGAATTGCATCGGCGCGGAAGGCATTCTGGTCGCAGTAAACCGGAAAGCCCGTATAAGGCCCCGCATCTGCGCCACTCAATACTCCAACCTGTTCCACTTCCATCGTTGCGCAAATACTGCAGCCCACGTTCTCCTCGGTGATTAGGTAGTCATGAAGCAGACTGGCCTGCCCATCTGCGGTCGCGCCGCCGTGGCTGCCCATAGCAGGGATGATAAACGGATTGAAGCCATCTTTAACCAACTCGCGAACGACACATTGAACAACCGTGAGTAAGTTGTTGAGGCCACGGCTGCCAACTCCCACGGCGATCTGTGCACCCGAGGGCAGAGACCGTTCGTGAAGCAACTTACCAACCGCCGCCGTCACCGCGTCCTGAATTTCAGACGTAGTGAGCGAAGGTGCCTCATGACGTTGACTAACACGCCATACCCGTGGCAGCTGTACATCTGGGTAGGTAAATATTTCTGTGGGCAAATTCACTAACATGCGATTAGAGCCACCTTCAAGCGCGTGGTTAAGCTAGACACAAAACAGCACGCGCGGGATTCTTCAGTTTTTCAGTTCTAGGGGTAATACTACCCCGATTACCCCTGCACCGCTTTTCACAAGTCGCTAATGGTCACCATGTCACTTGATGAACGGTGGACGCCGGACCTGAAATAATTCACCGGGCAGAATATCGAGTACCACCTGGTAAGGCAATTATGATTGGATGATCGCTAAGAGAGAGTTTTACTGAGCGTACATTGGAAAGTTCCTTCTGCGGTTCGACGCCTATAGTCGTATCATAAACTTCCACACGTTTCGCCAGCCTGCCAAGATGAACGGTAACGGTATCGCTACCGGTCACCCGCTCATCCCACACCACAAGATACAGGCTGCCATTTCGCTTCTCTAGTAATAAATCATGCACCGTTGCAGGTTCATCCGGGATAGTGTAATTTAAGGTCTCGTTCGGCCTGCTGCCATCCGTATCAGCCAGGATTGAGGTGAGATTATGCAAGTAGACCGCAGCAAGACGCGGGGTATAGTTGGGCCTGTAAAAGCCGAATTTCTGGTTTCCTGCTTCGTCCACCCGGTCACGAAGAAGGTAAACCGCTGTGTAGCTCCAGCCTCGTTTAAACTGGTCCAGATACATGGTCAGCAGATTGAGCGCCTGGATCCTTGGTGTTACCGCACCGCCAATGGTGCAACCGGTTTCCGTAGTCACCCTGGGTAGAGAGATTAGCTGTTTTCCAGCATACCCTTTATAGTGACCGGCCCATGTCAAACCGTATTCTCCATACAGTCCATCGACTTTACATGCGGCCGTTGTGTCCGCGGCATTCCAGGTCTTATTGTCTTCTACCCCAGGAGAATTCGGGTGGTAGATATAGTTGTGTACGTTGGCATAATCGGCAAATACTGTGCCAGGAGGCAACAGACATCCGGAGTCAGGCGGGATCGTCAAAAACTGAAGCCCCACGTTGGAGGAGTCGGCCCCGCCTTCAGTGATCGACCAAACTGGATACTGTTTTAACTGAGGGTCCGCCTTAACGGCGCGGTATAGATCACGTTGAAAGTATGCCACTGGCAGCCATGAGAACCTGCCACCGCCGTGTTCGCCCTTATACGTAATTGCCCAGTTATTAGGTTCGTTTGGCCCCTCGAATGCCAGCAGTGCACCCGCAGCTGCGAGCTGACGGGCAGTGCTCAACAGCTTATCCAGATCTGTGCGGCCACTTCCTGGTGACCAACTGAATTTCGCCCCAGTTGAACGGTGCAACGCGATGAGGTCTCGAATGGGCACATCGCCTTCAATTCCTGACCGAAACCAGCGGATTCCCAAATATCGAGCACACTCCTCGGTCTTCGCGAGGTTTTCACCACGGACGGCTATAGATGAGTTTACACCGATAGAGTTGAGAAACCCAGACGCTGAAACGGCCCTAGCCGCTAACACAGGTGACGACAGCGTGGTGGCACATGCTGCTACAACCGATGCAAATATTGGAATGCTTTGCGGTGCGCGATACCCCCGAACTAGACCATTTACGATCACGTTGATTATCCCCCTTCGAATGCGCTGGGCTACGAACTACAGATTTCGGCGCTGCGCAACCTCTACGGAACCCAAGATGAAGCCGCTCCGCCTGATTACCTTCTGCAGTGCAGAGTGCTCCAGTTGGTAAGAGCCCTTGCTATTGCATCAACATAACTATAACCGTCTCCCTTGTTGGGTACTATATAACTCCCTTCACCCAGCTCGTTCCACGCTTCCATAAGAATGAGCGGTTGGTGCGCACTTGGTCTGACGTTGGGGTTGGCAATCCACCAGTCAAGCGTGCTGGTTAAGAGAGCCGCAACCTGCGCAGGTGATCTACGGTACCAGAAATCCGTTTCCTTCCAGGGTCTGGGGTCCCAACCGGTCATTACGACAGGTATGTAGGGTAGCTTGCTTCGTTTTGCGAAACTATTAAAAATGGTCAAACTCCCCTGTGTAATGATAGAGTAAGGATTCCCTCCCTTCACTGTTCCGCTCATTCCAGGGTAGTTATAACCTGTAAAACCTGAGTACCCCTCTGTCGCAAGGTGTGCAATATCCGTCCAGCCGTATTGCGGGCCCGGTAGGGCACAGCATGCAACGTACACACCTGGCAATCCTGCGCGTTTTGCGGTCTCCTGCAGTGTGTTCCAGGCCGATTTTACACCCGGCCCATCCTTCCAAGCCTTCTCCATGTCACCAGCGCTAAACACTACAAGTAGCGGTTTGCCGCTCACACGCTCATAGTTTTTGTCAACAAAATATTGGTGCACCCAGGCATCACATTGACCCTGCCATTTGTCTGGAGGTATGGAAAAAGCGCCATTGTTGACATACAACAGAGCATACTTCATACCCAGCTTTCGCCGGTCGTGCACAAACCTGTGCAGTGCTGAGTTAAGTGTTTGGTCACTCAGGTTACCATCGCGGCTCGTATCGTACCAGTCGAATACGAAAAAGTTGATGTCTGCCTTTCGTGCCCACACTATCTGCTGATGTACGATTTTATCCGAGTTGTCATACCAGCCACTGAGTGGCTCCCTGTTGGCGAATTGGCCAGCAAGTCCGTTCATGTGAAAGTTATGTTCGGTAGGGTCTGCCCATCCATCGAAGTAATAAACGCCCACTTCGGGCCTGTCAATGTGCGCAGGTTCGCTACCTGCCCACGCTTGCGTGGAAGCCAACGCCAGAATGGTAACGATGCAAAGGTTTTGCAGGAGTTTAATCATGCGCATGGCCAAGCCTTTCGTACAATACTTTGCTAGGTCATGAGCACGCGACAATGGCACGACTCGTTAATGGTGCTCAAACCTAAATTATTGTGTTCAGCCCGAACTACCTAGTCCATTCTCTGTGCGGGCGGCTAGAACAAGGAATAGGGTGAAAACTGGACAAGCCCACGGCTGCCGACGATACGTTAAGCGTCAAGTGATTGTGACACATAAGCAACCATCCAACGTACGATCGCAAACGAACATTCTAAGAAGCGCAGTTAGCCGTCGATGGACAGGCGCATTCTCTGCCGGTACAGCAAGTATTTAGATCAAAGTTTGGTTTTCAGACGGCTGTTCAACAATTTAGCTGGTCAACCTGCACACGTGCCCCAGTAGCGCAGTATTGCTGAGTTTATTTAACATGCCTGCATTGGACTCCAGCTTACTGAGCAGTTGTTGGTATGTAGTCATTTGCCCGCATCGTTTCGCTGCCATTGCCCACCACAGTACCTGTTCAAACCTGCTCTGTCCTGTAACTGGTGACGTACACATTGCTAAATGCGCCGCGTAGAGCCTATCGAATAATTGTATTCGTTTCTTAGACTGTCGCTGCCAGGCAATCGCCATGAGGTTTGCCATTATATCTGGGTACCAGGAAGACAGGCCGCGGGTCACAACACCATTAGGTGCCATCGCAACCGCATAGGCATGTTCTGCAGAACGCCACAGGTATTTGCGTAACCCACGCTGCATTTTCTGGGCGCGCACTGCGGCATCTCGGGCGACCAACTTGTGGCCCAGGACAGCGGCTATTTTAGCAGCAGACCGCAGGCCATTCATCGTCTCCACGTTATCCATGGTGTACATTATCGCGTACGATGGTTTTGCAATGGTAAGCCCATACCGAGTAGTAACCGAGGCAATCGCGAGTAATGCTCTTTTTACGTAAGGGAATTGGGCAGCTAACCACCCTTTGTCTCTGGTTACATCGTATTCGCGTAGCACAGCATAGAGGTAGGTGCCCGCATATGAGTCGACGGAATCGTGAGTGTGTAGAGAGACACGTGCGCCGGACCGACCACCATAATCATCCACAACCCCAGTGGCGCTCATGTGTGCTTCGTACCAGGCAATCCACCGCCTTACGGCGCTGCTGTACCGGTTGTCATGGGTTAATGCGAATGCATCGGCAAGACCAATGGCTGCCAGGTTTGCGAAGTAGGGCTCTACCTGGGTACCATCCGCGCCGTTGGTGCCCATGGTTATGGCACCATCCGAAGACTGACGGCGCAGGATTTCGTTCGCTGCAGATACGGAGAGATTGCGTGCGCGAGCAGTATACAACGGCTGACTACAGGAAGTACCTGCCCCAAACGTAAGCAAGAGTATTCCCAATGCAATGAGCCCTGCCTGTACCCGCATTGGTGCGACCCTTGGCCGAAAGGGATCGCTTTGCTGCGAAATCCCAACGGGTTCATTTATTTGCCAAGTCCTCATCGTGCATTAATCCTAGTATGAAGTCTCTGAGTACAACCGCCGCATTCTGTTCCCGGGAGCGGGCTGAAAACAGCAGGGTGACGTCGGTGTCGCGCATTAATTCGCGAAGTCTCGCAACCGGCTCTCCATTAGACTCAAGCTCGGCAATGTATCGTTTAGTGAACTCATCCCACCGGGATGGAACGTGCCCGAACCAGATTCGCAGGGATGCCGACGGGGCAATATCCCGTAACCACACAGCCGCTGCGACATTCTCCTTCGTCAGTCCGCGCGGCCATAGCCTGTCAACAAGCACTCGTATTCCATCGGCAGCTTCAACAGGGTCGTACACTCGTTTTAGCTTGATTTGCT
>JAJYCW010000067.1 GCA_021777995.1 bacterium | reverse complement strand
CACACTCTTGCGTGATCCGATGGCGGGCGGTGCGAATGTGACTGCCACCAACTTTTCCCCGCACATGCGGGGGTGAACCTACTAGCATTGTGCAGCCAGCAGTCCAGGCGCCCTTTTCCCCGCACATGCGGGGGTGAACCCCCACGATTGGAACGGTCAAGCCGGCCGTCATACTTTTCCCCGCACATGCGGGGGTGAACCCATGGACATTTCATCGGTCATATTCGCGACTGTCTTTTCCCCGCACATGCGGGGGTGAACCTGGCGCAGTCGTAATGGCTTATCTCGCCGACAACTTTTCCCCGCACATGCGGGGGTGAACCGTAACGATGGCTGTTCGATCCACCATGGCGTATCTTTTCCCCGCACATGCGGGGGTGAACCGGACCCTGTAGGATCGGCTTCTATCAGTTTGTCCTTTTCCCCGCACATGCGGGGGTGAACCCGCAAGGGTGTTTGTCCCAGGGCCTGTTATGGCCTTTTCCCCGCACATGCGGGGGTGAACCTAATCCATTCCAATCCTCCTTCGAACGTTTACACTTTTCCCCGCACATGCGGGGGTGAACCTCCGCCCCGAGACTTCTAACCCATGCGGGAGCGCTTTTCCCCGCACATGCGGGGGTGAACCTATAGAGGCGCGGCGGTACGGCCCGGTGATTGACTTTTCCCCGCACATGCGGGGGTGAACCCGCATTAGTTAGATTTGAATGATGTGCACTTTGCTTTTCCCCGCACATGCGGGGGTGAACCCAACAATACCCTGGTTATAGATGTTGAACCTGACTTTTCCCCGCACATGCGGGGGTGAACCCGCTGGACCGACAACGATCTGGCGCATGGTTGCCTTTTCCCCGCACATGCGGGGGTGAACCTGCGACAGGTAGCACGACTTCCACGCCGGTGGCCTTTTCCCCGCACATGCGGGGGTGAACCTGCGGCGCAAATTGCCGCCGAACAGCAGGCTGCCTTTTCCCCGCACATGCGGGGGTGAACCGGCCACTGCAGTTTATCAGGTTGGCATTTTCGGCTTTTCCCCGCACATGCGGGGGTGAACCTGAGCCGCCAAGTTGCTGGAACACGCTTGGTGACTTTTCCCCGCACATGCGGGGGTGAACCTACGACATTGAGGACGCCATCAAGGACGGGTGGCTTTTCCCCGCACATGCGGGGGTGAACCCACGATGAGAGCACTGGAACGGGCATGCTGGACCTTTTCCCCGCACATGCGGGGGTGAACCTGTGTGCCCACCCAGTGCGTGGTTCGGTGTGATCTTTTCCCCGCACATGCGGGGGTGAACCGTACCACAACATGCTATGGGGTGGCATGATCACCCTTTTCCCCGCACATGCGGGGGTGAACCCATCGTGCGATGGCAGGGAATGCGTCCTACTGTCTTTTCCCCGCACATGCGGGGGTGAACCTGGAAAATTCGGAAGGGATGATAGGCTGCCGATCTTTTCCCCGCACATGCGGGGGTGCATTATGACCGCTTCGTTCACACCGAAAAGGTCGCTTTCAGTAGGTATACGGTTCCGCGCGCCGCAAACCGCCAAACGCAGTCACCGATAACCACCTTACGACGAAAGCTTTACAAGGATGTGCGAACGACAACAATTGAGTTTAGAGATACTTTCACTATCTATCGTCCGTATTATTTTGGTGCAACCGGCAGCAGCTCCGACACTGGTCGCCAGTAGCATTTACGTAACCAGCCGCATGTTTCTTTAATTCCTTAGGCTGCGCGGGCAACTCGAAAAGTGTTACATTACGTAGAGTAAGAGCATTATTGTCTTGCCGCATGTAGGTGCTCGTCAGAATCACCCCTCACTACTAAGTTAATGTGTGGGCTTTTTGCAACCGAATCCTCTTATCTATTCGGCAGCTTGGGTTATGCCGTTGATTTTGGATTGCATTGTAGGTTCGATGGGCTATATTATTTTCTAGCACGCTTGCCAAGCAGGAGTTATGCCATGCAGAGATATTTGAAACCACTTTACATCCCCACAACATTTATGTGCCTGATGACATCGTTGCTATGGGGTGGCGGCGCAGCGGCTAAACCATCCGTAGGAGCAGGCATACCGGTTCACCTGGGAGCCTTGCAGATCACACCTATCCGCGGATATTCAGCGCATGGTCAAAAGTTTGGGAGCATTTCCGCGGTCTACATCATCATGGACAACCCTACCGCCAACTGTTCATTTAAGTGCGTAAGGTTATCCGCACCAGCCGGTATAAAGCCAGGGGATCATTTTCAAACACCATTAGAGATGAAGCGTTTCTTGCTTCACAGTTTCCGCACCGAAGGTAACCGGGACATTAAGGTAAGCGCCAAACCGGTCAATTGGGGTGGCCTTACTTGCGTAGACCTGCAATGGCAATATGTGGATAAACTAGGACGCCATTATTGGGAACTTGAAAGAACGTTTGTTACATTGCATTCAACTTATCAAATCTACGGCCTATTGTTAGATATCCGGGCTCAAACTGGTCAGGAGATCAAGCTAATACAAAATCGGTGGCGTCGGCAACTGAAGCAAATATCTATAACCAGGGGCAGGCGAAGTAAGAGATAGGCACTGTCAGCAGTATGGTGTTTGCCCATCGCGCGGCTTGCAGTTACCGTTACTTTGCCAGGCGAGAGGCGCACCCACCAAGCAAGCCAATGTCGTTATGTGATCTCCCAGCAGCTACGGAGTGCTGCCCCGTTGTAAGACAGCACCAAAGGGAATGCACGACGAACTACGATGGACTAAACGGCTGCCCCACGTCCTGCCGCTTTAACCATTCGCGTCCCATGCTCGGTTTCCCAGCACCGCTTAGCAGTAGGAAAGAGCTTGCCTGGATTGCACAGGCCAGTGGGATTGAACACCGATTTTATCGCTTCCATGAGTGCAATGTCCTGTGGGCTAAATTGCACCTGCATCACATCTATCTTTTCCACACCCACCCCATGCTCGCCGGTTATGGAACCCCCAACTTCCACACAGAGTCGAAGAATCTCCTGGCCCGCAAGCATCACGGCTTCAAGCTGGAGCGGATCATGCTCGTTATACATCAAATTGGGATGAATGTTTCCGTCGCCAGCATGGAAAACGTTGCCTGCAAGAATGTTGTATTTACCGCTTATCTCTTTCACGCGCGCCAGCACCTCCGGAAGTTTGGTACGCGGTATGACGCCGTCATGGGTTACCATAGAGAGGCCCAGCCTACCAAGCGCGCCAAATGACTGCTTACGCGCCTTCCACAAGAGCGCACGCTCGCGCTCGGTAGACGCAGACCTCACTTCTCTTGCGCCATTGGAGAACGCAATTTCTGTAACCCGATCGACTTCAACCTGAAGACCAGCTTCCAGTCCGTCCACTTCAATGATCAGTACTGCCTCTGCATCGTCTGGAAAACCAAGGTGAAATGCGTCCTCGCACGCCTTAATGATGAAGGTGTCTATCATCTCTAACGCGGCTGGCAGTACTCCAGCCGCTACTATGGATGAAACCGTACGCACCGCGCTCTCTGCACTGTCGAAAATGGCAAGCATGGTGCGTATGCCCTGCGGCAGGGGAGTCAGGCGGATCGTTACCTCGGTGACAAGCCCCGTTGTGCCTTCCGACCCCACTACCAGACCGACCAGATCATAGCCTGCAGGGTCTTCCGCCAATCCCCCCAACTGCACGACTTCACCGTCTTCCATCACCATAGTAACGCCCACAATATGGTTTGTTGTAACCCCGTACTTGAGAGTATGCGGCCCCCCTGCATTTTCTGCCACGTTGCCGCCAACAGTGCAAGCTCCCTGGCTTGATGGATCGGGAGCGTAGTGAAGCTGGTCTGCCTTCACCGCACGCGAAAGATAGGTATTTACAACGCCAGCCTGCGCAATTAGCCTGCGGTTTGGAACATCGATGTGTAAGATGCGGTTTAACCTTGTGGTGCTAATTACAATTCCACCACACATTGGTGTAGAACCGCCGGAGAGACCAGTGCCACTGCCTCGTGGGGTGAACCATAGCCCATAATGCGCGCAAAGCTTTACTATGGCACTAACCTGCTCTGTGTTAGAAGGAAGTACAACGGCTAGCGGACCATTTCTCGCAGGAGTATAGCCGTCACAATCATAGGCTCTTATAGAAGCCGCATCTGTCAGCACGGCATCCGCGCCCACCAACGACTTAAGCTCAGTAAAAATAGCGGCTGAATTGAGTGCCTCTGCCATGCTAGCGCTTTCTTGGTGGCCGGCGTGCAACCACAGGTGCGGCTGGCGCCTGCGCTGCAGCGAGAGGCTTTGCCTGGGAGTACCGATGCACAGCGCGTTCGTTTCTCATCCATGCTGTGGTGAAAATGGCAGACACAAGAAGTATGCACTCGAAGGTGTGCAACAACAGCTGCCCGGCTGTAACGTGGGGCGACACAGGGCTAGAGTAGCTCAAAATGAGTGCGAGGAACACAAGAACCCATCTCACCGCCTCTACAATCTTCAGTGTGGGGGTAGCCCAGTATCGGCGACGTGTAACCCACAACAGGGCGAGCGCCACCAGCGCGCAGAAGTTGAATACTGCTGCCATGTGCAATGCAACAGATTTGTAAAGGACAGGATTTGCCGGCCCTAGTAATGGCTGCACCACAACATAGAGGGCCACCAATACACCAAGCCATACAGCAATGGCAGTATCCTCTGCACCCTCTAAGGCAATCCAGACCCATTCGGCAGGCGTAAGCGTCTTGTTAAACGGAAGATTAGCAGTTTTATTCGTACTCATGATAGACCTCTAACGTCATTCAAAATTGTAGCACGCCACTACCTTAGAAACAGGTTCTGAACCTACCCTTACCGTTGATCGCCTGACGAAGTTATTGTGAGTCGCGAGTCCTCCGACACCGTAATTGTCATCGCACCCTTTAACGGATGCACCCATGGAAGGGATGCTCGAAAACCGGTATTGGAAGTGGTAATCACCGTACCTAACGGCGCATTCACCGCAGCAGGGTCCTCGCACCATGAACCATGCTCGGCAAAATAGGCATGCTGCTGGTAATAGAGTTTCATGGCCTGGTCTCGCGCAGTATGCTCGGCCTGAAGAGAGGGCTCATGCGCGGCGATTGTGTCGCGTGCAAAACAGACGGTCCCCCACCGTTCTGGGCGATGCATATCAACCACCCCCATTGGTGACCATACCCAGTTATGTTCTGGTGTACCGGGAACCTTCCTATATGCTGCTTCAACGATCTGGAGCTCCCACTCAACCCGGGAGAAATTGATTCGCCATATGTCACCTGGCGAAGGAGGCACACCAACACCCCCATATTCCTCAAAGGCACTCCATGGCAACGAAGTTTCCAGTGTCCATCCCCGGTCTCTGTCTTTTGCGTCATTCAATGTGCCGTGGAGTGTCACCCGACTGGCGAACCCCGGGATTTCCCATTCATTTCGAGCAGATCCCTTATCACGGTACGGTTTCGGTAAGTGAAGGTCCCAGGTTGTATTAAGCGCGTTTATCTCAATTTCGAAATAGTTGTGGTTATCCCCATCGGGATCAATGAAAATCTCGAAGTCGTTATCTTGAAATATGACGCAGTCGTGCTCCGTAAGTGTGGCCCAAAGATGGGGCTCTTCCAGATACGCTCCGATATAAAGATTTGATTCATCCCACGTCATTTTTACTCGCGTGGAAAGCGGTGGAGCGGGCCGTAGGTCTCCCTCAATATCGACAAACGTCTCGGTCCATTTTGCCGACGCCCACATTCCCACTTCTAGATCACCCGTGAACTGGGCAGTACCAGCAATAACCGTACAATTATAATGACGAGGAATCAAACGTCGCCTCCTTTCAGGGTTGTCGGTGTTTCGATGTCGTCCACAGTGCCAGGTTCAGCGTCTAGCCACCTTTCAATGGAAACAAACTGCCGTGCGCCGGCATGCATGATCTGTTGAAAGAGTGCGGTTGCTCGGCCCTCGGAATAATCTCGCCTGCCGATGGGTTCGTCTCCAATGAGGACGATCTGTTTGCCAGCAATCTGCGCCTCGCGAACAAGCTCCAGGTTAACCAGGTTTCCATTGCCAAATGGTACGTCTGAAAGGATTACGGTGCTGCACTGCCGTATTAGCTGCCGTGCCTCAGCGATAGACCCGTCATCAAAACTTGTGAAAGGTGGGGCCAGCGCCGCCTTTATGCCTAGCGCATCCGCTGTTTGATGATCGGTATCTAGCCGGTTAAGAACACCAGTGGTGATTTGGTAACCAGCATGAACGAGAGCACTCATAATCCCTGATCCGCTTCCTCCACCGCCCACTACATGTATGATCCCATCGGAAACGCGCTCCAACCCACCTACCGACCGAATTACGGTTAACATGGGCTTACCAGTAAGAGCGTTCTTACCAACTTGCACATGGGCACGATATACACGGCTCAACGTTTCAGCGCGCAGTACCTCGTCAACAGTTCCGGCTGCCTCTACTTTGCCATGGCTTAAAAGCACAAGTTTGTCGCAGAATTCGGCAGCCTGATTGAGATCATGCAGCGCAGCTACGACTGCTGCAGGTTGAGACTGACTATCGGCGAGGCCCCGAACGGTCTCGAGAAGCTCCACCTGGTGAGCAAGATCGAGATGTGCAGTGGGTTCATCAAGCAGTAGCACAGGCGCACGTTGTGCAAGCGCGCGGGCGAGCAGCACGCGACGGTGCTCACCACCAGATAACGACGTGGCTGGTCGGTCTGCGGCAGCAAGCATATCCGCCGTGGCAAGCGATTCGCGCGCGATCCTGTAATCCTCGGCTTCCATCTTACCCGCTCTTCGGTGGGCATGGCGGCCCATGAGCGTCATCTCAAGAACAGTAAAACCAAAGGCAACGGGTTCGGATTGCGGCACAAATGCCAGGAGGAGCGCTCGTTCTCGTGCAGAAAGGTGGGAGGTCAGTTTACCATCGAGCGTTACGGTGCCGCTGTATGCTGCCAGAGCGCCGGAGATCACGCGCAACAGGGTCGATTTACCGCTTCCATTGGGACCTACGAGACCAACTACCTCGCCGGAAGAGACACAAAGGCACACATCCTCTAAAACAGGATGTGTGCCATAACGTGCATAGATTCCTTCAGCTTCTAACTTCATGCCGAATTAACGGGCGCGCTCAATATCGCGGAACGGTAGGATCTATCTCTACGCTCCACGCATCAATTCCACCGACAACATTCTTAAGGTTTTTGAATCCTTTTGATTTGAGAATGTTAAGCGCATCTGCACTACGGATACCGGATCTGCAGTGGATTATAATCTCATCGAACTGTTCAAGCTCTGCAGCCCTCTCCGAAACCTGGCCCAACGGGATAAGTATCGTGCCCGGAATGCGCGAAATAGCGTATTCATACGGCTCACGAACGTCAATGATGACCAGATTTTCGCCGGCATCCATTCGCTGCTTCAATTCAACAACCGAGATTTCCTCGGATTGACTAAGCTGCACTGCTTCCCTCTCCTCTCCACGAATGCCACAGAATTCCTCATAATCAATCAGCTCATTAATAGTTCGGTTTTCACCGCAGATTGGGCAATTGGGATCTTTTCGCAGTTTGTATTCCCGGAAATTCATCTTGAGGGCATTAAACGTCAGGAGCCGCCCTATGAGCGGTTCGCCTATTCCAAGAATCAGTTTAATCGCCTCAATTGCCTGCATACAACCTACGATACCGGGCAGCACTCCCAGCACTCCGCCTTCAGCACAAGAGGGTACCATTCCTGGCGGCGGGGGTTCCGGATAGAGGCAGCGATAGCAAGGACCCTTTTCCGCCCAGAATACAGTAGCCTGGCCCTCAAACCGAAAAATGGAACCATAGACATTTGGTTTACCGAGCAGAACAGAAACATCGTTGGTAAGGTAGCGCGTAGGGAAATTATCCGTGCCATCGATGATAATATCAAAGTCCTTCGCGATTCGCATGGCGTTCTCGGAAGTAAACCTTTCCTCAAACGGTATCACCTTAACGTTGGGATTCAGGTCGTGAATGGTCTCTGTGGCCGAAACTATCTTTGGCCTGCCAACGTCGCTCGTACCATGAATTATCTGACGTTGTAGATTGGTGTAGTCGACGACGTCAAAGTCTACTAGACCCAGCGTACCGACACCTGCCGCTGCCAGGTAGAGCGCAAGTGGTGAACCTAGACCGCCGCTGCCAATAAGAAGTACCTTTGCAGCACGCAGCCTCTTTTGGCCCTCCAGCGTGACCTCGGGCAGGATAAGATGCCTGCTATACCGCAGAATTTCGTCATTGGTAAGGGCTGTGGTCGCAGATCGCTCTTCACTAATGACGCCGAATCCATTCGATAGATCGACACCGCCTGCAAGCTGCGGTACCAGCGTTATGACGTCTTCAGCGCTTACAGCAACCGTTGATGCTAAATTTGAAGAAACCTGCCTATCGTGAAGGAAAGTCATAAATGTGTGGCGCATCTGTCCAGTTTCTGTGAAGAGAGACATATAGAGGCCGTCCATTTTTCGAACAGCACTCTTTACTGCCTCAACAACCGTTGGCCCGCTTCCCGTCAACACTGCGGCGCCACCAGAAAACTTGCGCAACACTGCCGGTATAAATACCCTTGTCATTTCCTATCCTTCCGTTAAGCTTACTATCGTTCGCACATTGCATGCCTGCAATGTCAAGCAATGCTAAGTATTACCGATGAAAAGCTCGCGTTGACATCTTCTACTTGCCATGCCGTTAACACGCTAGCTTTGCCATTCACTACAGATTGTATCATATAGATATAACCTATTGCCGACTCCAATAGATCCGTTTGGCTTGGTCTAGCTTCATGGTCAGGGTGGGAGTGGTAGAACCCCACAAGTGCCACACCTGTTTCGGCCTCTTCGCGAATAAGCGCGAGCATGACTGAAGGAGCGACCCTATACCGGGTTCGTCTATCGCGGTCAAACTCGTCGCCACCTAGCGGCGCCCACTCGTTATCTAGCGGCCGGACTTCGGAGACAACCACGACGTCATCGCGTAACTGCCCCAACAGCGCTCCAACACACTCTTCCGGGTACGCCGCTTCTGCATGGGCCTGTAGTACAGCCTGATGAGCTTTCAAAAGTCTTATTTCCACGAAGAAGTATGCTCTCTAGTTCCCAGTAAGGCGAATCCGCGGATGGGCGAATAGCCATGCCGCCAACTCCCGAAACAATGAAGCTGGTGTGGTAGATCATGTTCTTGGGACAATCAGCGTCCTAAAGGCGGGCAATAACCGCATCGCACATAGCATCAGTGCCCACGCTGTCACCGCCAGCTGGGGCAATATCCGCAGTACGCATCCCAGCGTCTAGAACCTCTGAGACAGCCCGCTCTATATCGGCCGCCGCCTGCTCTTCGCCCAGTGAGTGCCTCAAGAGCATTGCGGTTGAGATGATAGTCGCCAACGGATTTGCTACGCCCTTACCGGCAATGTCTGGTGCCGAACCGTGAACAGGCTCGTACATTCCAAAGGTGCCTCGACCATTAGCAGAGGCTGCTTCGCCCAGGCTTGCAGATGGCAGCATACCGAGGCTACCTGTAAGCATAGAGGCTTCATCGCTCAAAATATCGCCGAACATGTTTTCGGTCACAATGACGTCAAACTGGCGGGGGTCCCGCACAAGCTGCATTGCGCAGTTGTCCACCAGCATATGGGTCACCGCAACTGAAGGGTACTGTGCCGCAACCTCAACACAGATTTCGCGCCAGAAGCGAGAGGACTCGAGTACATTGGCTTTATCCACTGAACATATCCGGTGCGAGCGCTGAGCCGCAGCGCGGAAGCCAACATGCAGGATTCGCTCAATCTCTGAACGAGAGTAGGTGCACGTGTCCACGGCAGAGAGTCCGTCAGCACTTCTCCCTTTGGGTGAGCCGAAATAAATTCCACCTGTGAGTTCACGTACCACCAACAGATCAAGACCTGCGCCCACAATATCGGCGCGAAGTGCAGAGGCCGAGGCTAGCGCAGGAAACAGCCTGGCGGGCCGCAGATTTGCGAACAGCCCAAGCTCTTTGCGCAGAGGCAAAAGGGCGCCTACCTCCGGGCGCAGCGCGGGCGGGAGAGTGTCGTATTTAGGCCCGCCAACTGCACCAAGCAGCACTGCATCGCATTCACGGCAGGTTTGCAGGGTCTCGTCAGGCAGCGGCGCCCCTACTGCATCGTAAGCCGCGCCACCCACTAGCGCGGGGCGCATAATGAGTGAAAACCCATACTTAGATGCACAATGCAGAGCAACCTTAACCGCAGCATTGACCACCTCAGGTCCTATACCATCGCCTCCAAGAACCGCAATGGAGTATTCACGGCCCGTGGCTGCTTGCAATGTCTGTTCGGACATAAACTCGATTATCCCCAATCGTAAATTTGAGCCTGTGACACCAGTTTCATGGACTGCTTTGCGCACCTGTCTAACCATTGCCATAGATGCGCTATGAACAAAAGGTACCGCTTGGGATACCCGGGTGACACAGTATAGGATAATGATACTCCATGCCACAAGCGGTAAGCATCCCATTATAAGCACAACACGACGCTTTAGAAGGACATATACAATTCGACATAGAACAGAGGCGGTAATCATCCATGTATCTGGCACATGTTGTCATGCTAGTGAAAATCGCGGGGAGTTGCCTTGGCAACCAGGTAGGTGAAATTACACGCGGACGCGCGTGGTGGGAGGCTGCCATGAGAGATACGACAGCATCTGCTGAGGGCGCGCTGGCAAACAGCGGTAAACGTGCTCCTATCCGCGTGATCGTAGCTGATGAGGATGGCTTACGCAGGGAGGGACTTGAACTGCTACTCAGCCAGTCCTCGAACATAACCTGCGTCGGAAGTCATTCCTCACCTGCGAGTCTGTTTGAAGCCGGTACAAACGTCGATTGTGACGTACTTCTTCTGCACATCAAGCTAGGGGGATCAACTTCATTCAACCTTATACGAGAGCTTGCTGCTAAACCACGTGGGTGCAAAATCCTGGTTATTGTGGACTGCATAGCCGAAAACTGCCCAGTACTTGGCCGTAGAACGACCGTGGGGAACGATGCTGCACGACGGCACATGCCCGTGGTGGACTACATTCCCGACGACTGCCTGCAAATAGCGCTCAAACTTGGTGCTAGCGGCGTCATTCGAAATCCATCCGGGTTTGCTGAGCTTTCGCAGGCTATTGAAACAGTATTTTCAGGAAAATACGTGATCGAATACCCAGTGGCAACGCGGTTAGCTATGCAGTACTTGGCAACGGTAAAGTCGCACAGCAGCGTTGAAACTGTGGATGCTAGCCAGCTTACGCCGCGTGAGCAACAGGTACTTCTTCTCATCGCAGAGGGCAAATCCAACAAAGACATCTCGCGCGAGATGCAAATATCTTACTCCACGGTTAAGAACTATGTTAGTACGATACTTCGTAAGTTGCAGATGAGTGACCGAACACAGCTTGCACTCTATGCAGTAGACTCGCAAACAGGTAACAGTCTCCAGACCACCGATTGTTACCTGACGGACTGAACCCAGCGACCATGTGTAATTTCGGGTTGCACCCCCTGTAGAATTGGTACATTTATCCCCTTCAAGTGTTCTGCCTGGGTAGTTGCGCTCTCACCAGGTTAATACCAATGAAACCGCTCGATCCTCAACCACAGCCTACAGAGAAACCGTTTTCCTATATTACCAAAGTACTATCACAGGGCCTATTGTACTCTTGCGGCAATTTGGCATGTAATGTACTATTTGCAACATTGTAGGACGTTTGCATTGGCTAATTGAACGCTAATTGACTCACAGACAGCTACCACGACAATGTATCTCAGTTCTGTCATGCTGCTGGCTCACCTGCCTGCAACGTCCATCCCAATGGCACTACCCATGGTAGGGAAACAGGCACAATGGCAGTTGAAGGTACAATGCCGGATGACCGTTTGGCCAGTCTCGATTTTGCCGCTCACAACGCTCAGCAATCATTGCTGTGGCAGGCATATAGAGCTGGCAATCCCCATCGTGCGCCCATTATCTTCGGCACCAATACACGGTACTTTCTCCTGAATAACGCGTGTAATTTGCAAGGCACGACATTTGAGGAGTACAGCCGGTCTCCTGAAATCATGTTTGATTCTGCACTGTCGTTTCAACGATGGTCCGTATTCAATATCCTGCAGGATACGCCTCTGGGGCTGCCCCACCATTGGACAATCTGTCCAGATTTCCAGAACTATTATGAAGCCAACTGGTTTGGGTGCTCGGTACGCTATTTTCCGGATCAGGTACCCGACACGACTCCTGAGTTCCATGAGCAGCCGGAACGCATAATGGAAGGTGGTATTCCTGGTCCCTTCGACAGAACTTTCTCCAGAGCTTTAGATTACTTCCACTATTTTCATGATCGTGCTGGCCGAGAGACGTTTTTGGGTAGACCCATCTCTGCAGTACCTCCCTCATGCGGCTTTGGAACAGACGGACCATTTACAGTGGCTTGCAACCTCTTTGGTGCACCATTTGTGTGCGAAAACCTGGCCTGCAACCCGGATCGTTTGTTGCAGCTCCTTCGCTTCATTACTGACGCCACAGTTCACCGAATACGAGCCTGGCGAAGCCTGTTCCATATCGAAGGTAAAACAGACTACTGGGGCATGGCGGATGATAGCATAGCCCTCATCTCGTCCTCCATGTACAAAGAGTTCATACTACCTCTCCACCAGGAGCTATACAATGCATTTGCTACCGAAACAGGTCGCAGCATGCACCTGTGCGGGAACGCGAGCAGACATTTTCCGACGATGGCCACGGAACTTGGTATCTCCCAGTTTGACACCGGGTTTCCGATTGACTTTGCTAGAGTGCGACAGGAGCTTGGACCACTGGTTAGAATCCAGGGAGGTCCGCATATCGAGATTTTGCGCAATGGTTCCGTGCCCGAGATACGCAATGAAGTGAAGCGTATTTTTGAGACCGGAATCGCAGGCTCTGGTCGCTTTGTACTTCGCGATGCGAATAACCTTGCACCCTTCACGCCCCTTCAAAACATGGAAGCAATGTACGAGACTGGTCGAGAGTACGGTACAAGAGGAGCAACTGAATGAACGAATTAATAAACGTACTCGAGCGCCAGCCGGTGCTCCTGGATGGAGCATGGGGTTCGCAACTGATGGCCCACGGTTTGCCCGTTGGCGACTGCCCAGAAGCCTGGAACATCACAAACCCTGCTAAAGTACAACATGTAGCAGCTTCTTACGTTGGAGCAGGTTGTCGCATTATCCTCACAAACACGTTCGGTAGTAACCGCATTCTGCTAACTCGCTATGGCCTGCAGGAGGATGTGGTCGAGATTAACCGCCGTGGTGCCGCCATTTCATGCAAGGTGGCGACCGGTCACGCTCTGGTTTTCGGTTCCGTAGGTCCCACGGGCAAGGTTCTTGCAGCCGGTGAAATAGAGGAGGCAGAACTTCTTGACGTGTTTACCGAACAGACTCAGGCATTGGCACTTGGAGGTGTAGATGGAATTGTAGTGGAGACCATGTCGGATCTTGATGAGGCACGCATCGCGGTGAGAGCAGCAAAGTTAACAGGCCTGCCAGTGGTGGGTTGTATGACATTTGGATTTGGTAAAAATGGGGACCGCACCATGAATGGTGTCACGCCCGAAACAGCCGCAACGGGACTTGCCGAAGCCGGGGCAGATGCTGTAGGCAGTAACTGTGGATGCGGCCCCGCCGCAATGGTCGCGATTTGTGAACGGATGAAGGCTGCGGTATCGCTTGCCATATGGATGAAACCAAACGCAGGAGTGCCGCAACAACGGGGCGATCGTTCCCTGTTTATTTACGATGCCACGCCTGAGAGTTTTGCGTCGGAAGCTGCAGCTTTAGCCAGGGTTGGCGCGGATTACCTTGGAGGGTGCTGCGGTACCAGCCCTGCCTTTATTTCATCGCTTCACGACGAGCTTGTACGCAGCAGGTAGCCACCGCCGGTGACGAACAACGAAAAAAACTTCGCCAGCTGTGACCAGCTTTACCAGGCAACCTTCCTTAAGATTGTAACTGTATGAAGAAGTAGCGACGCAAATCCGACGCAGGTTTGACCGACTTCGCCCATTCGAGATGCTCATGAAACCTATGGTTACTCACCATGAGGTTGGTCAGAATAAACTGGAACGAATACAATAACCCGAATGATGCCGCAAGATGGTAAGAGATTAAAATTAATCAGTTGCGAGGTATTCTATCGCGAACTAACGGCTATCGTAGCGCAGTCACCCCATGTGGTTGATGTTCAATTCCTTCAAAAGGGCCTGCACGATATTGGCGCTGTGGACATGCTCGCACGAATCCAGTCTGCTGTCGATGCCGTTGATCCGTGCTTATACGACGCGATACTGATGGGTTACGGCCTCTGTAACAATGGCCTCGCCGGGCTTACCGCGCGCAGTATACCAATTGTATTGCCACGCGCCAACGACTGCATTAGCCTGTTCATGGGCAGCTCTAGGAGGTACTTGAACTACTTTCAACAAAACCCTGGTGTCTACTTTATGACTACTGGCTGGCGAGAACGCGGAGAAGCGGCAGGAGAATTGAAACAGATCTCAATACCCCAACAGATGGGCATGAACAGCACTTTGGAAGAGCTAATCGCCAAGTACGGAGAGGACAACGCCAGATACCTCTACGACACTCTCGTCGACAATACGCAACACTACTCACAATACACCTACATAGACATGAATCACCCACTTGACGCGCACTACATTGTCGAAACACAGCGGGAAGCTGAACGACGAAACTGGAGATTCAGCTGCATACCGGGAGACCCGGCAATGTTGATTCGCCTGATAAACGGGCCGTGGAATAGCGAAGAGTTTCTTACCCTGAAACCCGGGCAGCATGTTAAACCCACCTATGAAAATGAACGAATTGTGGAGGCCGAGGACGTCTAGCCATTATACGTGCTTGCTGGCTCGCTTAACGGTACCTATGGAATTCGAATGGCGTATTACTTACTGGCGGGCTGTCAATGCCCTCACGAGGACGAAGGCAGTGTATGAAAACAAAATTGAGTTCGCACGAGCGTTTCACTCGTATGTTTGCCCATCAAGTTGCAGACAGGGTCCCGATCATTGATGATCCCTGGCCCACCACATTAGCGAGATGGAGAAATGAGGGTCTCCCCTCGAACGTGGATTTTCGTGATTTTCTTGATATCGACCTGGTCGCTCATTTCGAGGTAGACAACAGTCCTCGGTACCCAGTTCAAGTCCTGGAAAAAACTGAGCGATATACCATTCATAAGACGGCGTGGGGCGCAACGATGAAGTCCTGGAACCATGTTGAAGGCGTACCCGAGTTTCTGGATTTCACCATTAAGGACGCCAATACCTGGCAACAAGCTAAGTCACGCATGCAACCGGAGGTTGACCGCATTCCGTGGGAATACCTTCGGAGTAACTATGCAGAATGGAAGAAAAATGGTTATTGGATTGAGGCTGGACTCTGGTTTGGATTTGATGTAAGTCATTCGTGGATGGTTGGTACGGAACGCCTTTTGCTGGCAATGATGGAGGATCCCTCCTGGCTGATCGACATGTTTTCACATCAGCTAGAAGTAAACCTTGCCCTGCTTCAGCAGGTGTGGGACGCAGGTTACCATTTCGATGCTGTTAAATGGCCCGATGACATGGGATTCAAACATAACCAGTTTTTCAGCCTGCGAACTTTTCGGTTGGTTTTGAAGCGATTTCATGAAAGAGCCATTACCTGGGCCCATGATCATGGCGTAAAGGCACACCTTCACTCATGCGGAGATATTAATCCCTTGGTGCCCGAGTTAGTTGAACTTGGGTTAGATGCGCTGAATCCACTGGAGGTGAAAGCCGGGATGGATCCTTTGCGCATTAAAAGCAGCTTTGGTGACCGCCTTGTTTTACATGGAGGCATCAATGCAGTGCTGTGGGATGATCTGACTGCTATTGAGGCCGAGATGCGGACAGTGGTACCGAAAATGAAGGAGGACGGTGGATACATCTTCTCGTCGGACCATTCGGTACCAGATAGTGTCAGCTTCCAGAATTTTCAAGTTATTGTAGAACTTGCTAAGAGCCTGGGTGCATACTGACATGTTCAACCATTAATGAAACCAATTGCTTGCAGAATGTCTTCATGGTAGCAACGAGGCTAGCGTCCGTGGACGCGCATTTCGATCTAGAACTCTGCAGGGGCGGTGGTCCATGGTCCGCCGCCCCTGCTCAAGGAATAGGTCGCTTTCTAAAGATCCATGCTCGCACGCGTTATATTGTCGTGTTCAACAGGTTTTAGCGTGAACCCAAGGCGCGATGCAATCGTCTTCATGTCGACGTTATCATTCATAATATCGGCATAGATACTTCGCAAGCCCTCCTGCCGGCCAATGTCAATCAATCTGCGCAGCAGTTCCGTACCAATCCCAAGCTTCTGGTAGGGATCGCTCACAACGATAGCAAACTCGGCTTCATTCACAAATCTCGATTTGCTTAACCTGCCAACCGCAACTATGGCGAGTTCCCCGTCGGGTTTTTTCAGCTCGGTCACCAAAGCAAGCTCTCTATCGTAGTCGGTGAAGCAAATTCGGGTCAGCCTCTCATGCGACACACGCTGAGACAGGTGCATTGTGTGGAAATAGCGCAATCGGACACTCTGCTCGGAGAGACTCTCGTGAAAATCCACCATAAGAGGCTCATCCTCTGGTCGAATGGGTCGAATAGAGACCAGGTGACCGTTATTGGTGGTCCAAGTTCCCATATAGTTTACAGGGTAGGAACGAATGGCGGGTCTGGGCAGATCTTCCAGCCGCACGTCCGCATCATGTAGAACCACCCGGCCGTCCAATGCAATGAGCCGTTCAGCAGAAGCCATCAGAGGGTTGATATCAATCTCCTTAATCCACGGCTGCTCAACAACCAACTGGCTAAAGCGTACAAGTATCTGCTCCAATTTCGCTACATCGCACGCTTTACGGCCACGAACGCCCTTTAGAGCCTTAAAAATCTTGGTCTCTTCCATCATCCTGCTCGCCAAGGTTGAATTCAGCGGCGGCAGCGCTAGAGCCCTATCCTGGTAAACCTCAACAAGCTGCCCACCAGAGCCAAACAGAAGGACAGGACCAAACTGTGCATCCAATGTGCTACCCAAAATGATCTCGTAACCTTCCGCACTTACCATTGGCTGAACACTGACACCCTCAAAGTGTGCAGCCCCTACCTTAGCAGTTACTGACTCAAGAATCTCCTGATAGGCACTCCTTACCGCGCCTTCATCGCACAGGTTCAGCTTGACGCCGCCCACATCCGTCTTGTGCGTGATCGTTTTGGAGAGTAGCTTGAGTACGACAGGATATCCTATCTGTTCGGCTGCCTGTACAGCCAGCTCAACCGTAGCTGCCGGTACCGTACGGGCAACCGGAATGCCGTAGGCAGCTAGCAGCTCCTTTGACTCTACCTCCGTTAGGAGCGTTCTGCGCTCCTTTCTGGCAGTCGCCAGAATGTCACTTACAAATTCACGATTGGGAGTGAAATCAGCCGAGTCGGCCGGTATGCTTGGTGTTTCATACAGCCCTTTAAGGTTGTAACTGTACTTCCACATATAGTTAAACACTCTGGCGGCCGTATCTGGATAAGGAAACGACGGAATGCCCGCATGGTTAAGGATGGCTCTCCCTGCTGCAACATCCACCCCTCCCATCCAGCTCGCCAGTACAGGTTTGCCGGGTAGCTTTGCCAGCGGTTTAAGGCTCTCGGCAGTTGCCGTGGGATCACTCATAGACTGCGGCGTGAGTACCACCAGCAGACCGTCACTGGCCTTGTCGCGAGCGGTGATCTCAAGGGCTCGTGCATACCGGTCGGGTGCCGCATCACCAAGGACGTCTACAGGATTGGCGTGGCTCCAGTGCCCGGGAAGAAACGCATCCAGCTCAGCCATGATCTCAGGCGATACGTCGGCAAGTTCACCACCGTCGTTGATGAGCGCATCGGTGGCAAGAACTGCTGGTCCGCCGGCATTGGTCAGGATGGTAAGCCTGGGGCCTCTGGGGTGCGGTTGCTTACCTAGGGCCTCCGCCATGTAGAACAGATCGGATATGGCGTTTACCCTCAGCACTCCACTACGGCGGAATGCCGCATCTAGAACGTCATCTGATCCTGTTAACGCGCCCGTGTGCGAGGCGGCGGCCTTCGCTGCAGCCGCCGTACGACCCGCCTTAATCACGATGATCGGCTTGGTAAGCGCTACTTCTCGCGCCGCGGAGAGGAACGAGCGTGCATCTCCAATGGACTCCATGTAGATCACAATGCTCTTGGTTCGCGGATCATTTCCAAGGTAGTCAATGAGATCACCCCACCCAACGTCCAGCATAGAGCCCAGTGACATGAATACCGAAAACCCAACGCTCTCCTGCAGGCTCCAGTCCAGGATTGCCGAGCCCAAGGCACCGCTTTGGCTTAGAAACGCCACATTGCCTGGCCGGGCCATCTGAGATGCGAACGAGGCATTGATGCCCGTAATTGGACTCATTACACCCATACAGTTGGGGCCGATAATACGCATATGCGTTCGGCTTGCCTCTGCCATAATCTGCCGCTCTAACTCGGCGCCTTCAGCTCCTATCTCCTTAAAGCCTGCTGAGATAATGATGCACGCTTTTACGCCGGCATCTACGCACTCCTTTACGAGTTGCGGAACCGTTTGGGCAGGGGTGATAATGACGGCGAGGTCCAACGTATCTGGTACCTCTGCTACAGAGGCGTAGGTCTTGATGCCCAACACCGAGGGACGCTTGGGGTTGATTGGGTAGATCGTTCCGCCAAATGTACTGCTAAGTAGGTTCCACAGAAGCATGCGCCCAACGCTACCTTGTTTTTCGGTTGCTCCAATCACCGCAACGCTCTGTGGCTTAAAAAACATGTCCAATGGGTGGGATGTTCTGCGCAGAATATCGTGAGCAGACTCTGGCGCATGTGTTTGACTTAACTGCATGTCGAACTCCTTATAACCTACCGCGAGGACGCCGCCTGAAACGACGGTACATTCCTACAACGGAACAATTGACCCTTATCAGCCGCTCTCCCACAGCATACTGCCGGATAGCGGGATTAACTTAACCTTGTAACTTCTCACTTCAAGCAGACTGTTGTTGCACCACATTTTTGCCATTCACCGTAGCAATAGCCGCACCAGAACAGTGCTTCAAGCTCCTTTTGCTTCCACCATTGCCGTCAACTTCCTGCTATTGGCGGGCAATGCAGACGGCTGCTGATCGCGCGACGTAAAAACCTGGCTAACAAGCCGTTCGTCTGAATTGGCACGCGGTGAACGCAATCGCCTTTTGGATGGTATCGTAAACCTGAAGTCGCCCAGGTTTGGGGAACTGGATAAACAGATTGGAACGTCGCGAGGTGCCTTCGCGCAACGGGTACCCACGGGCTGTGAGAACAGGCTGCCGATTTGAACCACCTGCTTTTGAATAGTGGCCTCAGCACGCGCCTGACTGGTTTTAAGATTGGCGCCGCTCATGTCAAAAATTCGATTTCCGTGATCGCAAAGTGGGCCTCAGGCGATCTCTAAATAACGTTGCATCTGCTTGCAGTATACTGCCCCTCACAGGAACTGTCAACGAAATGTGACCTGTCTAAACGTGAATCCGCCAACCTGCGGATAGCCCCTGTCAGCCTTTAAATCCTCGCTAGTGAAGCGTCGTTTCTGGTGTTGCGCAAGCAGCGCTTAGAAGCAATGCTGGCGAATCCGTGCGTAAGTACCAGGTGCCCGATGATTGGTGCGAATAGCATTCCCACTCTATGGTTGGAGTGTCAGAGTATCGTAGCAGCCATAGGTAAGCAGGTTTCCGCTGTTTTGCGTCACATGGGTGTTCGGTAACACGATGGGGCATGGCCACGGTTAAGCTAGCGGCTTTGTTGAGGCACGTAGCACTATGTGGGGAGGCCTGCCAGTGAGCGCACAGTTGAAGTGGAAGGAAGCGATCGTGACAGAACAGACCGTGTAACGAAATGCGCCGAACGTACAGAGTCTTCATGGACTACACATCAGACATGCCGGCAGCACAACCCGCTGCCGGGTTCCTAAGTGCAGCGGTTGGATAATCATGCGTTGAATGGGGCAGCCGTAGGAGGACAATAGTCGTCGCCAACTATACATGATCTGCAATTCACAGACTAATCGCAACTCTGCCACAAGTCCCAAACTAACAGCGGCCTACCCTAAATCTCTGCCAAGCAGCCTATGGAAATGAAGCGTGAAGCTTGCGGCGGCGGAAACAGCATGCATATCTAACCGGAACGCGTACTGCCGACGGGGTGTCATAACCTGCTGCGGAAGGAGCGCCTGCTGAAGCCCTATTACCGCTCCATTTTGATTTTTCAAAACAGCTTCTACCTCTACGTTACTCAAAGCGGCTGATCCGCGATTTACCGCTACACCCGTTATCGTCAAGAATCCACCACGCGCACTTGCGGTTGCGTTGATGGCGGTTACGGTTGACTGTGGAGCCCTGTAAGAAGCCCACACTGGAGGTGCGGAGGTACTGCGCAGCTGTGACTGAATATAATCAGCGCCAGCAGTGAGCACCCTGAAGGACACAGTGAGACTGGATATCAATAGTAAAAACGTGAACAGTATGCGCACGAGATGAACGTGCCGTCTGCGGGGACGGGACGCCACACGTGTATCAACTGCAGGACGTTGTGCAGGGAAATATTCGGGTGTGCCTTGGTAAAGTGGTAATGCCATTTTGTTCAGCCTCCCTATCATCGATAACAGTGCACGCATCTATGTACACAATATTTAGTGTAACATTAAGTATATATATTTGTCAACGTATTTTTGTACCAATATCGTATTTTAACGAAATGGAAGGTACTGGGTTTAACCTTATGTTCAAACTCATTAATCCAACCAGTCGTACCATTTTTGCACTCCTCGTCTGCAACGCGCACAATTTTTCAAATGGCAACCGGTCATTCTGATGAAAAAGTAATGCAAACGGCCCGCATTTGAATCTGCGGGCCGTTGCGGTCAAGGAAAGTGCTAGTAGGCTGAATTATCCCGAGTATTTCACTTCACTTAGGTAGAACGTAACAGGCTGCGACTGAGCAGCAGTTGTCCAACCAAATGCTGTAACTATGCGGCTTAGATCTAGGCCCGCTAGATTGATAGTGTAATGTTTCCATGAGGAAGATAGCGTGAGCGTTCTGGAAAGAGATGCGCTGTCATGATAGGGCACATCGCGCTTCAAAACACCTAGAAGGATAGTTACCTTCTCACCATCACGCTTACCTCTAGCCCAAAATTGCAACGTTGCAGCTCCCGAGAGGTTGAATCCTCCAGGCAATTTACCCCAATTGTTTGCGGGATTCTGCCATACAACACCACCCCAGTTGTTTAATCCGTTAAACTTTATCTTAAGGCACTTCGTCCCAGTATGCGGATTCTCAGTACAATTGGGGTCCATGGAGATTGCAGATGCGTCACCCATGTAGCCAGATGGTGCATAGTACGTTGAGTAAGTGCCATTATTGTATAGTTCAAGTGGCAACGGTAGTTTTGGCGCTGGTTTAACTGCTGTGGGGTCAGGTTCCCTCGGTGCGCCACCACTGAATTGAATGTCATCCAGGAAAAACTTTATGGGATGGCCATCACCGGCAGCGCTCCATCCGAAACCAGTCTTGATTCGCGAAAGATCCATTTGAGAGACGTCAATGGAATACCTATGCCATTTGCTGCCTAGAGTTACGTCCAATGAGCCTGTAGCGGTGTCATAATACTTCACCGTTCGTCCCAGTATTCCAAACATGAACTTTACTTTCTCGCCACCTTGTGCCCCGCGCGCCCAGAATGACAACCTGCTAGCGCCGTGCAAATTCCAGCCGCCTGGTGCCTTTCCCCAATCGTTAGGAGGATCCTGCCACACAACACCCCCCCATTGATCGGGTGCATTATACTCAACTTCCAGGCACGTTCCTCCATCATGCGGGTCGATGGTGCAATTAGGATTCATCTTGATGGCGGCCGCCTTGCCCATATATCCCGAGGCGATGTATGGTGGCGGCGAAGTGATACCTGGGCCGTAAATAACGAGTGGAAGCGCAGCCGACTCACTCTTGACAGAAGGTGGTGCCAAATGCCCCGTGACGTGAAGCGGAATATTAGCCACGGCGGCGCCGTTATGTGCGTTGTGAACGTAGGCGAATATGCGGAAGTTCCCACTAAAATAGATCGG
>JAJYCW010000066.1 GCA_021777995.1 bacterium | reverse complement strand
CTAAACCTCTCAATAGCGCGCCGCCGCCGGTAAGGACTATGCCCCGTTCGATGATGTCTGCCGAGAGTTCCGGTGGTGTCTGCTCGAGGACGCGCTTTACCTTCTCTATGATGGCATTGACGGGCTCTGTCAGAGCTTCTCGGATCTCTTCCGAGGACACTTCCACCGTTTTAGGCAGACCCTCTACCAGGTCCCGGCCTCTAACCGTAAATCGTGTTTCCTGCTCAAGCGGGTATGCAGAACCTACGCGCGTCTTTATTTCTTCGGCAGTGCGTTCGCCAATCATCAGGTTATGCGCGCTTTTAACATGACGAATGATTACTTCGTCCATTCTATTGCCTGCAACGCGCAGGCTCTCACTGGCAACTATGCCGCCAAGCGAGATTACCGCGATGTCGGTGGTACCACCCCCAATATCCACAACCATGTTGCCGCCCGGATTGGAAATTGGCAGCCCGGCACCAATCGCTGCCGCCATTGGCTCCTCAATAGTATTGGCCTCACCAGCTCCGGCCTCTAATGCTGCCTGGCGAACTGCCCTCTTCTCGACACTGGTAACCTGCGAAGGTACACAGACCAGAACTCTAGGCTTGAGTACAAACTTGTGTCCCACCACCTTCCGAAACAGATACTCAAGCATCTTACGCGTGGTGGTATAGTCGGCAATCACCCCATCACTCATCGGGCGGATGGCAACGATGGAACCGGGCGTGCGTCCTAGCATCAGGCGTGCCTCTTCGCCCACAGCAAGAACTTTTTTGGTTGTCTCGGAAATTGCTACAACGGAAGGCTCCCTTAGTACAATGCCTTTGCCTCGAACATAAACAAGAATATTTGCGGTGCCCAGATCCACTCCCAGCTCAGGCACGAAACTAAACAACGATAGGCCTCCCAACGGCGTCGGTATTCGATCGCCGAATATTCGCTCCCAGGTTCTTAAGGTTACGAACCAGGTCTTCGTAACCACGATCCAGATGCTCAAGCTCTGTTACAACAGTTTCGCCGTGTGCCGCAAGGCCTGCCACCACTACTGCGGCTCCTCCGCGCAAATCGGTACATGCAACCGGCGCCCCCGTCAATTGGGGCACGCCAGTAATCACTGCAGTGGAGCCTTCCACCCTTATGTCGGCGCCCATCCGCTGCAGCTCTGTGGTATAGCGAAATCTACTTTCATATACCGTTTCGGTTAGGATCGAAACTCCATCCGCCAGGCACAACATGGCAGCAAATGGCTGTTGAAGATCGGTAGGAAACCCGGGATGCGGCAAAGTCCTAATATCAGTGCTATGAATTCTAGATGTGCGACGCACGCGGATGCCATTCGACATCGTGGTTATTTCTACGCCCGTTTCGGCTAGTTTACTCAGCAGGGGTCGGCTATGCTCCGCTACCGCATTGCGTACAATGACGTCACCGCCAGTTATGGCCGCGCCAAGAATATAAGTGCCGGCTTGTAGTCGGTCCGGGAGGACGTTGAACTCTGTTGGACGTAGCGAGTCAACTCCCTTCACAACGATAGTGCTGGTTCCTATACCTGTAATTTGAGCTCCACAACTGTTGAGAAAGTGAGCAAAGTTTACGACCTCAGGTTCCTGGGCGCAGTTTTCAATTACGGTAACCCCGCGAGCACAGCAGGCCGCACTCATGAGGTGTTGCGTGGCCCCCGCTGACGGAAACTCGAGATAGAGGTTGGTACCTGTAAAACGCTTGACAGAACCATGGTAGACACCATGATCCAGTTGAAGAGTGGCACCAAGCTGCTCTAGCCCCTTTATGTGAAAGTTCACTGGTCTGGCACCAATGTTGCAGCCACCCGGCATCGCCACCGAAGCAGTCCCAAATCGCGAGAGAAGTACTCCAAGTAGATTGAACGACGCCCGCATCTGCTGCACTAATTCTTGGGGTGCTTCTGAAGTCGTAAGCCGCGACGCATCAATTAGCAATGCACCGTCGTCTCTAAAGTCAGCTCGTGCGCCGAGGTGGCGCAGTATGTCCAGCAGCCTTACCACGTCGCTAATGTGGGGTACGTTGTGTAAAATAGTCTCGCCAGGAACCAAAAGGGCAGCGACTATAATGGCAAGAGCATCATTCTTGCTGCCGCCAACCTCTATCACACCATGGAGGGGAACACCCCCGTTTATTATTATGCTATCCAAGCCAGAACTGCCTCTCTGCTCCGGAAGGGGTAAGAAGTAGAATTAGACCCGTGGTGCAACGATACACCCGGGTCATTATAGTTATGCAAGTATAGCCAGTTTAAGCCGCTTATGTCAAATAATATCGCATATCACCCGCTTCGTGAATGCTGGTAATTTTCTAAGGATCCAGGCCCTCCAGTCGCAGATTAGTTTTCTTGGACTGAACAGCCCCATAGCTAGTCCGATTACTGACGCGAAGGAGAGTTTACTAACAGTGTTTTCAGAAATCGAATGGAGCGACGACATTCCTCAAATGCTGTGAAGTGTGATGACTACGGCGCCTGATTTGACGGATATACTGCACACGAACCGCTGTTTGGTTTTGAAATAAATCTACAATGAGTAAACTGACCATAGAACTCTTCAGCGTAACTAGAGCTTAAGTTGGATTGTAACTCATCACGCGTGTGCTCGTCTGTCTCCACAACAGTGTCTGCATAGCGGAACGTGGCAGCACGGCAATTCAACTTTGAAGCGGTCACCCCTCAATAACGGAGACTCTCGTATGAACGTGAACGGTCAACTTATTTCTCGACGCGATTTATTGCTACTAGGTGGCGCGGCCGCTGCAGGTACGATGTTGCAGCCAATTGCGGCCGACGCGTACGAGGATGGTTCGTTTCATAGCCGTACGCGCGTCGATCTTAATCGCGATTGGCGCTTTATTCGAAGCGATATCCAAAATGCCAGCCAACCAATTTACAACGACGCAGATTGGCAGGCGATACACCTTCCTCACACGTTTAACGGAATTGATGGTGAACAGCACGGAAACTATTACCGCGGACCATCATGGTACCGACGGCGGCTGCACATTCAGGTAGCTGCAGGGAAACGCTTCTACCTTCAGTTTGCTGGCGCAGCTACAGTTGCCGCCGTATATGTAAACGGCCAGCTTATTGGCACCCATAGAGGTAACTTCGCAGCGTTCTGTTTCGACATCTCTAGCGCACTTAATCCCGATGGCGTTACCACGATAGCGGTTCGGGTTGACAACTCGTTTAACAAAGACATTCCGCCGCTAGCTGGTGATTTTAACATTTTTGGCGGCTTGTACCGTTCGGTTCATCTGCTGATTCTCAACGACGTCTCCATCTCACCCCTGGATTATGGTTCTTCAGGAGTCTACATCCTGCAGGAAAAGGTCTCTCAGCAGGAAGCCCGACTTCGTCTTACTGCAATTCTTCGCAACACTACCTCCGAGGTCGCATTGTTGAACATAACCTGGCAGGCGTTGGATGCGAATGGACACCCAATAGCCACAGCACACCACAGTGCCAACTTAGGCGCGGGTACGTCGGCAGAAGCCCAGGCGATCATGCGGATTGTGAATCCTCACCTTTGGAACGGGATTGCCGACCCCTACCTTTACACAATGCGCGTCATCGTAGAGCATAAGGGTGAAGTGGTTGATCGGCTGGAGCAGCCTTTGGGATTGCGATTTTTTCATATCGATCCCGAAACTGGATTTTATCTAAATGGTCGCAGCTATCCTTTGCGCGGTGTTTGCACACATGACGATCGGCCTGGTGTCGGAAGAGCAGTCACCGCGGCTAACTACGATGAAGATTGCGCCATGATTAAAGACTTAGGGGCCAACGTGGTGCGTTTGGCGCACTATCAGCACGATCAAGTGATGTACAGTGCCTTCGACCGCAGTGGGATCCTGGTTTGGACGGAAGACGGCCTGGTTAACCACTTAGAGGACGAAAACGGATTTAACGACAACGCCCGCCAGCAGATCATTGAACTTGTAAAGCAGAACTATAACCACCCATCAGTTATTGTGTGGAGTCTGTATAACGAGCTTTCGTTTAGAACTGCATCACCGTCACAACTGAACCTGGAGTTCCCACAAACTCCGGTGCTGACTTCACAGTACCGATTTGGGGATTTGCCGGCCAGAAAACTGCACCTGGCCTGGAATTTACTTTTTGAGTTAAACCAGCTTGTTCACAACCTCGATCCATCACGGCTTACCGTTGCCGCTACCGACCAGAATGCTGAGCACCCCATAAACTACATCACAGATGTCATTGCATTCAACCGCTATGAAGGTTGGTACGGTGGTACTCCGGGATCATGGCCGGGCACTCTAGACGGTCTGAAGCGCGATGTGCAGGCTAGAATGCCGGGACGATGTATTGGCCTAAGCGAGTATGGCGCAGGCGCAAATCCCTTTCAACATCAACTCCCCGTGAAGCAGCCGTCTCCTGGTGGTCAGTTCCATCCGGAGGAGTGGCAATGCGTCGTTCACGAAGCCGCTTGGCAGGCAATTGCGGTACGCCCATGGCTCTGGTTGACAACATTGTGGGTTATGTTTGATTTCTCGTCGGCCGGGCGCAACGAGGGAGCAAATCCAGGGCGCAACGACAAAGGCCTCATCACCTACGATCGCAAGATCAAAAAGGACGCATACTTTTTTTACAAAGCACAGTGGACCACCGAACCCTTCGTTCACCTTTGTGACCGCCGGTTCGCCAACCGGTCGGTCGGTAAATGGCCAGTAAAAGCATACACAAACTGCCCCAAAGCAGAGTTATTTGTGAACGGTAAGTCACAGGGTGTGCAGATGGCAAGCGGTGGGATTGTCGTTTGGGAGAGGCTTGAATTCGATTCAGATACCACGAGGCTCGAGGCAGTTGCCACAGACGTTCATAACCGGCGTCATAGCGACGGATACACAATACGCGTTGAAGCAGGTTAGTTAGGTCTTGTGGCTGCCAAAGCGCAGGTTATTGGAACGTAGTCAACCTAAGGAAACCAACAGCACGGGAGTATCTAGTGCTGTGGCAATGCGTTAGCGTGGCACGCCCGTCGTCGGGGCTCGATCCGTCAAACGCATGCAATGCAAGCGCCTACAGGTACTAGCGTGGAACCCGGCAGCAGAACGGAGGATTGCCAAAGAGGACCAATCGTGGGCAGCACACCATTGCTGCGCTGCCCACGGACGAGTTTATCGCTTGAACATAACTACCGGAGCGGTGCCAGTTCGTCAATGCGGCGTAGCTCTGCATCGGTAAATGCCAGACAGTTCAATGCCTCAACGTTCTCCTCAATCTGCTTCACACTAGAAGCTCCAATAAGTGCGCTGGTCACTCCAGGCAGCCGCAATATCCATGCTAATGCCATTTGGGCCAGCGTCTGCCCACGCTCCTTAGCCATCTGGTTAAGCTGTATGAGCGCTGCCTTCTTTTCCGAAGAAAGGTTATTGGCAACCCACTCCTTACCCCACTTTTCCGCTGCCCGGCTCTCAGCCGGAATGTCCCCACCCAAATACTTATCGGTTAGCAGACCAGAGGCGAGCGGACAAAACGGGATCACCCCAGTACCGGCAGATTCGGTATGCGGCAGAAGGTCAGTTTCAATACCGCGCCCAAGCATATTGTAGTAAGGCTGATGAATTGTAATTGGTGCGAGACCACGTGATTCAGCAACCCGAACGGCTGCGTTAAACGTCTTGCCATTGTAACTGCTCACACCAGCATATAGCGCCTTGCCCTGCTTAACGAGAGTATCTAGCGCCCCAATAGTCTCTTCTAGAGGGGTGTCAGGATCGGGCCGATGGGAATAGAAAATATCAAAATAATCCAGGCCCATGCGCTTTAGGGATTGATCACAACTAGCCATGATGTACTTGCGGCTGCCCCACTCACCATAAGGACCGGGCCACATACGATACCCCGCCTTACTCGAGATAATTAACTCATCACGCGGCATGTCCTTAATGATGTGGCCGCAGACAATCTCCGCATTACCGGGGGGAGTACCGTAATTGTTTGCGAGATCAAAATGTGTAATTCCTAGATCGAATGCTCGAAACAGGCATGCTTTCGAAACATCGGCATCACGATAACCGCCAAATGTCTCCCAGGCTCCCAGCGAAATGGCAGGAAGCAGCAGACCGCTGCGTCCACAACGCCGGTATTGCATTGAATCGTAGCGATTTTGTGCAAACGAAGGTGTCATTCGTAAAATACCTTTCAGCGAAATAAAATACGGCATTCAAATGTAGGCGCAATAAAAACTTCGCAGGGGTGCTCAAGTGTATGCGTTAATCATGCACCTCGTCGGTGTACTCTGTGTTCTCGGCAACATCGGTAAAGCTCTCAAACTCCAGTTGGTAGCCATCGGGATCAGTCAACGAGGTAACCCACATACCATTTCCTACAAAAGGCCGCCTGGGCATTAGCCCCCTGCCACAAAAAGCTCTATAAAGGGCAAGTGCATCCCTGCATTGAAAGCTTATGGAGACCCCAGCGCCACGCTGACAGGCTGCGTGTTGGCCATCACTATCCGTAAGGGAATGCTCCTGCAGCATAAGTGCGGCATCGCCTAGCTTTATCCAGCACCAGCGCAGCTTTCCATCTACACTCCAATGATGAAGGACCTCACCTCCCAGCCCGTCCACATAGAATCGCACGGAACGCTCGATGTCGTCTACTCGGAAAAACGGGACGGCCTGCTGGATATTTGCTCTTGGTTCTATTTCCCTACTCACGTTCAGAATTCCTCTGTACAGCTACACCAGCCAGCGCGTGTATGAAGGATCACCTAGACAACACCACAATACACCGGAAACAGTGGCATCAGATCACCGATTTTCACGCTCATAAACCTCATCAATCAGGAGATCCTTGTTCTTTGCTGCTGCCACCGATAGGGCGTCGCAACGTTCGTTTTCCGGATGACCTGCATGACCGCGCACCCAGATGAACGAAATCTTGTGCTTCTCACAAAGAGAGAGCATTTTGTCCCACAGGTCCACGTTGATAGCGCGCTCTTTCGCGTTGCGCATCCAGCCATTATCTCGCCACCTGCGCGCCCACCCCTTAGACATGCTGTTTGCCACATACTGTGAGTCGGTATATACCGTTACCGCACACGGGTAGCGAAGCGTTTCCAGCCCCGAAATAACCGCAAGGATTTCCATACGGTTATTCGTTGTTAGCCTATAGCCCGCAGATATCTCCCTCCGTTTCTCACCATAAACGAGAATAGCGCCATAACCACCCGGTCCCGGGTTGCCCTGGCAGGCGCCATCCGTGTAGAGGGTAACCTGTTTTAACTCCGCAGCATCATCCACCAACATACATGCTCCCATCACCAACTGGTTTAGGGATTATACTCCTTAGCAGTTGACAAGGCAGCCACCAATCTACCGTGAAGCGACACTTGTCAGGTAACACCCTCTAAGACTCAGGCTGGTCTCGCGTAACCACAGGCAGGAGCTTAAGCCCACTCCGCGATTGGCTGCTCAACAAAAGAGTAACACCCACTAAATTTGGTAATGTACCTGCGTGCGTAATTGTAGTATGATACAAGATAAGTATGATGAATTATTGAAATGACTTTGGTTATTAAAAACCAGCAACCGGTAGCAGCTGTGCCGCTGCTAATATAGCTCTACGTAGCTCTACCACAATTAGCCCAGGAAGTGAGCTGCACTACCAATCTCAACGGTAAGACCAGGCAAGGAGTTTGGCGATCACCCAATAAGATTTCATAGAATAAATCCATAACACGCTACCCTACTACAATGCGATGCTTTCGTCAGTCGGGAACCTGACCAACGAAGCATGGAAACAGACGACAACGTTATATGTAAATAGGCCCTGCTAGTAACTGTCACTGGAGTACAGTCATGCTGAAATTCCTAAAGAAAACCTATTACGCAATTACTTCGCCAGTGAACCTACAGGCGCTAACAAGACTGACAATGGTTGAGCAACTAGCGATTGTTAGGCGGCAGGAGCTTAGATCAAAATCCTATGCCGCAGCTTGCAGAAATTCACTAATTTCAGCCTGCGTAATGGCAGTATTTATGCCTCTGGCTCACTTTGAACCCTGGCTAGTTACCCTTGGGACAGCAGGTGAACTTATATATGCCGCATGGTGGTATATGCGGAAAACACTCACCACCCGGAATTTAGCCCTCATGCAGCACACGGTAAACAATAACGTGGGCAGCACTGTTGAAAAGCATCCACAGCTCTACATTAACCTCCTGGGGGCATTTATCCACTACAAACGCACCATGGGCATTGAGGCTGACTGGGTCATTAAAGCACGGGATTACCTTGCAAGCCTCACACCCGAGCAGGCAGCAATGTTAACTGAGGAGCAGAAAGACCTCATCTGTGAAATAGTGGATGTGGTCCCTCATTCCAATCGCAAATTGAGCCGATTGGTGGTTACAGCAATGTTGATACCAGCAGCCATCCATGCATTACAGGTGCTAGGTGGAGATAAAGCTACCAAGGCACTAACGAACCGCGTGACACACACAAATTCCCGTCGAGTGAGGGCTGCAGCGCTACGGGCTCTACACGCGCACAACCCGCAATTGGCGCGTAACGTATTTCACCAGGCGCCGGCAGTATCCACGAGGCGCTACGCACGCGCAAGATTCACCAGACCCGTTACATTCATCTTTAAACTCGCCGGACTTCTCGCGGGATGTATAGTTGGATGTTTGTGCGCATTTCAAACGAGATTCGTTGCCGTTCACGTAATTGGCATGGTGCTTGGGTGGATGGGAATGATTCTGGCAGTTGTCGTCTTTTTAAGTGCAATTCCCCTGTTAGGTTTAGAGGCGGTACAAGACAAAAAACAGTTCCAGCAGCTCTACACGGCGATAAGCCAGGACGACCCAGATTCACTCAGGCTGTTGTTAACAAACCGGCAGACGGACCTAGGTAACTGGTCCCATTACTTTTTGCTCTCTAGTGTCCTCAGTAATATAACTGCCAAGTGTAGTATGCGCGTCCATCCCGCGCAAATCGCCGTCCTTAACCAACTACTGGTATACCACCTCACCACAGCCGACTTTGCCGACACCCACCAGGACCTCATACACACAGACCTAACCAGTAACCTGCTCAACGCCTTACAGCACATTGGGGATACTCATACCGCACAAAAACTGCAACACCTATTGAATGAGGGCAAACTGGGCTCTAATCATGAACCGGTACAGAGGTGCCTAGATGCGCTTACAGTAAGACTAACACGACCTGCCGGGCTGCTGCGAATCAGCTTCGCCAATCCAAAACAAAACCTGGTTAAAGCGTCTAGCGCACCAGAACAAAACGATCATCTACTGAAAGCCACAACCCAGGACATGTAACATACGGGGCAATAGTAAACCCGTTCCGCAAAGCCTGGTGACTTTATCTCCTTAAGGCGCAACGACCATGAACCAGAGCGGCCATAACAGACATGTTTAGGCCATACACCACGATGAGAGCAATGCGCGGGAATGGCAGCCAATTACGCCACCAGAAACAGTTTGGCACGCACTGGCATGACCATTTAATCCGTGTAAATACCCAAAGGAGAAGCTCAAAATAACTATGTAAAAATATGTGTGTCGGTAATCCACTAAGATTGTCAATAGGATTTAACAGCTATGATTACCTATAAACAAGCAACACAAAAATAAGTTAAAATAACCATTTACAAGCCCGCAAACTGCGCGTATAATACAACCTCAACAGCAGAGCGTCATGATGTGGACAATGAGCCGCACTACGACTTTGCCGTAGTTGCTTCTACTGCACTTTTGAAATCGAAATCAGCCATCATACCAGCTGCAGATTACTGCGTAATGCAGGTACGCCAGGGGTCCTCCGGCAGATACTTGCGCGACAGTACGACGTCAACGAGCGTCAGCAGCCATTAGGGATGTGCGGCACGGCATATCCCTGTGCTTTCCTGAGTTTTCCAGGAACTGCACAAAAGAGAACATAGCATAACCGGAGCCTGGCAGGGCCGATGCTGTAATTGAAGGCAACTACAGCCCCCTTCCAGTAGAATGTCGTGTGGCTGCTCACCAGCACAACGCGACAAAAGGGAGAGACCATGAACGCTTATTGTGTCCGCTGCAGGTGCCATCAGGAGATCAGCCAGCCAACCATCGTTCGAACCCGCCATGGAGAGCTTTCTATGGTAGGATCATGCAGAATATGTTCTGCCCAGATCTATGCACCAGCCAGTACTCACCAACTTGCAGTACGCCCGGTAGACAGCAGGATCTGCACCAGCGAAACGGCAATAAGCGCCGTGGTGGGAACCCGAGTATAACCGGGATACCGCTGATAATACGTCAGTTTGAACCAGTGCACAGAATAGTCCGTCAATAGGTAGACAGTGCATATGGCAATCGGGCGGTAATCGGGCCTTTATCGGCAGTTCGTATTGAAATGGGAGTTCTGTTTTGTCTGATGTGGCGGAATACAGTGCACAGATGGTGGAACGAATCGCCCTCGCCCAACAAACTATTGCAGCACACGCTCGCTCTGCCGTGCGTGTGCTGCTTCAAGCCGCCGCCGATGAACTTGCTGCAGTACTAGATGCCGACAGCGTACTGATTGGTCTATTTGCCACCGCCGAAAGCCCAACCGGCCCCCATGCACTGGCAGGCAGTGCCATCCCCTTTTCTCATGCCGTAAACCTGCCGGCACGCATAGAGAGAGCCCGCACTGAAATGCCAGAGGGCAAACCCACGGCACTCGTACTCCCCTCCGGTGATCACACCCTTCTCTACCCGCTTGGGCCTGATAATGATGCCCTGGGCATCATTGAGATAACTTGCACCAGGGTGGGATTCAGCACACGTGAACTAAGCGCTCTCGCGATTCTTGAACGAACCATTCGGCTCGCTCTCAATAGCGCGGAGATTCGCCAACAGCTTCAGCAAAAAGAACATGACCTCTCAATCCTGCATCGATCAGCACGAACAATTAGCGGCAGTCTCAATATACAGATTGTTCTTCAATCATTGCTAGATGGTCTTAAAGACCTTCTACAGCCGTCGTTTTCGGCCGTCTTCATGCTTAATGATCCCCGAACTCACCTGCTGCCAGCCTGTTCCGACGGTGTACCCGAAGAGCGGCGCGAGGTACAGCTGGATGTACAGGGTCTCATGGTTCGTCAGGCGCTGCAGTTTCCTGGTGTCTATTCGCTAAACAGCGAACAATTGCAAGAGTTTCACACACTGCTAGACTGCGAAATACTGCAGAGTGGAATAGTTGGCTCACTTGAAAGCGGGGGTGAAGTACTAGGCGTACTGGTAGCCGCACGACAGAGCGAAACCCCGTACTCTAACCGGCAGATGCGGCTGGTGGAAACTCTCCTTGCTCAGGCGGGCACCGCGGTGCACAACGCATTTATGTACGAGGACCTTTCCTTACGCAAAATGGAAACAGAAACCCTCTACAGACTCGCCAGAGACCTCGCCAGCACTCACGATAGTGACAAAAATCTGCGTGCGGTAAGCAAGGCAGTTGAAGAGCTGCTACTTGTTACCCAGTTTGCAGTCTTAATGTACAACTCTCAAGAAAATATGCTGCAGATGCGCAGTAGCAGCGGACTGGCAGGTGCTGCTGCCTCTTTTAAATGCGCACCAGGGGAATCAATACCTGGCTGGATATATCAGTGGCTTACACCAGCAAGAATTACCGATATTGAAATGGACGTGCGCAACGCCTCACATCCCCTAGATGTTCTGGGCGTAAGATCGGTTATGGGTGTTCCTCTCACAACAGTTGATAACGAATTGGGTGTACTACTCGCCATGTCTCCACATCGGCGCCACTGGGCAGAGCACGAACTCAATCTGCTGGATATTATTGCCAATCACCTTGCTACCGCACTGGAAAACAATCAGCTTAACAGCCAGCATAATGAGCACAGCCGGGCAGTACAGCGCGGCTTTAACCGCATAGCTGCCAGCCTAAAACTTAGCGCAGGTGTAACAACTGAGACAGTCGCAACCATTATACGTGAAATGGTGCATGCAGATACCTGTGTGATGCACGCGGTTATAGCAGGTGAACTGCTTCCCATTGCCTTTGTAAATAAACCAGACGATGAGATTTCATGGGTGACAAACGGCGACATAAAAAGCCATACTGCATGGGTAGCCCGCTACGGGCGCGTGCTCGCAGTGGGAGCACATAACACTCCTCCTCACGGTACGCTAGAACACACCATAGGCCCCTTTAAATCGTACCTGGGCATCCCTATTAAAGAGGGAAGGCACACAGTTGGGGTTCTAGAAGTGTTTTCGCACAAATCTGGTGCGTTTTCTAATGGGGAAGAAGAACTGCTAGCGCAGTTCGCACGCAGTTCACGACTTGCAGAACGGTTTGTTTTTAATCAACCGTGAGCATAAACCTGCTCAAGCTTCATTCGGTCAATTCATTTAAGAACGATGGCCACTGCGGAGATTACCGAGGGGAGGTTTACAGATGGACTGGGATGATAACCATGTTCACCACTTTATTGCGCGATGGCACGAACAGGATATTTATGCAGCAATTGAAGAGATGATCGCTACCATTACACCATCATCGGCAGGCAGACTGCTAAATGAGTTAGCTGCTCATTTGCAGCAGGAAAGTACCGATTTAAACAGCATGGTAATACTAGTGCATGCTGGTATTCAGTTTTGCCTTGCTAACTCTATTATTCTAAAAACAGAAGACCCCCAAACAGCCGCACACCTGCGGCAGCAGGCTGCCGAACTGGCTGGCAGGCTTGCATCGGCTACCTGGCCTGGCTGGAATTCCCCGGATCTGATCATACACGATACTCACCTGCTCTTTGGCATGGAAGCCGCTAGACTCTACCTACGGCTCTCACAGGAGAATCAACAAGAGCCCGCTCTTGCGGCACGTGCCCAGTGGCTGCTGGCTGCACACTGCATGGCACACCTGCAATGGCAGCAGGCACACCAGCACTTTCAGCAGGCAGCAACCCTGGCTGTAACCCCGCAGTATGTTGACTTTTGTAACGCCTATGCAGCTATGTGCATGCTGCTCACCGATCCCTATAACTCACAGTACCGGTTAGAGTGGAGTACAGCTCATCATACGCTCATGCAACACGAAAATGGCGAAGAAGTTTTACGACAAACCATCACTGCCTACAATGTCTTCCTCTCACTTCAGGCCCAACAGCCCACTAATTAATTTATAGTGCATCGCATAAATTAGTAGACAAAAATACACTTTCTTCGTATAATACAGATATACACTTAATCTTTTGGTAGACAAATGATTACATTATCTCTGTATTTACCCCAAATGGGAATATATGCCGAGACCACGCTTAATGCAGAACTTCGCAATAAGCCGCTAGTACTGCTAAACGAGGAAAACCGGGCTATCGTTATTTCAGATGAGGCCGAAAAACGAGGCATTGTACCCGGTCAAAACAAAACCGGTATTCTTGCAATGCATCCTGACATCCTGTTTAAAGAATACAACAGGGAAATCTATTTGGAAGCAGCCAGTAAATTATGGTGGCTGGCTGCTTCCGAAAGCTCGGTGGTAGAGCCTAACGGCCCAGAGTGGTGTTACTTTCTGGCAGAAGAAAAAGACCTGCTTCCGCGTACAATAGAACTTTGCAAAAACGTCAGCCAAATCTATGGCATGCGCCCCAGTGTTGGTATTGGCAGCAGTAAACTCATCGCTCATCTGGCAGCATTACGCGTGGGGCGCGGAAAAATAAAGCTGGTATCACAGGAAAACGAACTGTTATTCATGGCCGGTATCAGCCTGATAACGCTGCCAGGTATAGACCCTGCCCTTATCAAGCGTGCAGAACGATTGGGAATTCGCACTGCTGGTGACTTTATGCGCACTCCATTAACAGAACTGGTGCGCCAATTCGGTGCCTTGGCTCACCAGACATTGCGCCTGGCTATGGGGCAGGATGATAACCGTTTACGTCCGACATGGCCTCCGCCTTGCCTGCAGCGAGCGCACTGGTATGAAGAGCCTATAAACGACCTCAGCATACTGCAGAAAATCCTGCCGCGTTTAGCGGCGTATCTTGCGCGCAGACTTACTGCTCGCCAGGAGTTGTGCGCATGGATCGCACTGGAACTGGAGCCTGAATCCGGCTTACCCGCTGCTGCAGAACTGAAGCTGGAGCACGCCACACGAAACCCGCATACAATTACCGAGGCAGGTGAGCGCTTGCTCTACAAGCTTAGCCCTGCTCACCCAGTACAGCGAATTACCTTACGCGTGGGAGCGTTTGGCGTTGGTACCGCACGACAGCTTGCCTTGTTAGATGAAAACCAGTCTATTGCAGGGTACCCACATGAGCGGCATGACAGGTTGCGTAAATCCCTGGGATATATCAGCAAAAAATATGGTGGCGGCAAAGTAGTAAAAGCTGATCAGCTAGTAAGAACAACCTCTATTCAAACCCGAATTCATGGATTGGGAAGAAAATGCCAGGAGCCAATTCAGGTCATCACCAGCTTTAATGGTAACCCCGCGCGCGTGGTATGGCGCGGTAAAGAGTACCTTGTAGATTCTGTAGAAAACCGCTGGAATGAAACTGCCTGGACCGATCAGGGTTATGTAGATAAATCTGCCTATAGAATACTCTGCGGGCGCATGGGCTACTGTGAACTTACCCGAATAGGCACCAGATGGTGCCTTACTGCAATTGCCGACTGAAAGGCTGCCATGTTTATTCATCTGCATGTACACAGCCCATATAGTTTTCTGGATGGCGCATCCGACATAGAGACACTGGTAGCCAGAGCCGCCGAAATGGGTATGCCAGCTCTCGCGCTTACTGATCATGACTCGCTGGCGGCTGCCGTAAAATTCCATGCAACCTGCCACGCCTATGGCATCAAGCCTATTTTTGGTGCCGAGGTTACCCTGCAGGATAACAGCCATCTTACACTCATTGCATTAAATTCAACAGGGTACGCAACACTTTGCCATCTGCTCACCATCGCCGCACAAACGGGTGAACGCCTGCACCCGCTACTGCCGACACAGGCACTGCATGATTATAACGAAGGAATACTCTGTCTTACTGGCTGCCGCCACAGTAACATTGTGAGGCTGGTAGAAACCCATAAATACACTGAAGCCCGCCAAACCCTGGAGACGCTCATAAAGATATTTGGTACCGAACGCCTCTTTGTAGAACTGCAGGATGACCTCACCCCTCATTCTCAACGGGTTTGTACTGAACTTTTGCAGCTTGCCGCAGAGTGCAGAGTGCAGGCTGTGGCCACCAATAACGTACACTATGCGCGTGCCCAGGATTTTGCAGCGCACGATATCCTTACATGTATACGGCATGGTATAGATCTTAACACACCTCACTGGGCCCGCCCACTTAATTCAGAACGCTATTTAAAATCCGAACAACAGATGCGGCAGCTTTTCGGTCACTGCCCCCAGGTACTCGCAAACAGCGCAGCCATTGCCAGTATGTGTAGCGATTCGTTGGTGCAGGTAAGTGATTTTAGCCCAGTACACCACTGTCCTGCAGGTACTCACGAAAACGAATATCTGCGTCACCTTGCCTATAAAGGAGCACAATATCGTTATCGCCCCTTCACAAAATCAGTAGAATTACGTCTACAACATGAATTAGAAATTATTACCAGTATGGGCTTTGCAAACTACTTCCTGCTTGCATGGAAGACAGCCCGCTGGGCTCGTAGCGTTGGTATTCGCTGCACAGGAAGAGGCAGCGCTGCAGATTCCTGCACTGCCTACGCCCTTATGCTTACCGATGTAGACGTTATATCACGTAATCTGCCCTTTGCCCGATTTCTCTCTCCTGGCAAAACACCTGATATAGACCTGGATTTTGACGCCAGTCGCCGTGATGAGGTATTCCGCTTTATTGCCGCCGAATATGGCACCGAACATGTGGCCATGACATGCACTTTTCATACCTACAGAGCAAAATCCGCACTGCGCGATGTAGGAAAGGCATTGGCGCTGCCACCCGAACTACTGAAATTCTTCAGCAAAAATATTGCCCATTTTGTAAGAGCCGCCCACATTGAAGATGCATTTTCACATGTACCAGAGCTAAAACCACACCTTGCACTTACCGGGCAGTGTAAACTGCTGTTTAACCTCTGCAAGTGTATTGCAGGATTTCCTCGCCATATTGGTACCCACTCATCCGGGGTAGTTGTATTCAGGCAGCCACTACATACGCTGGCGCCCATGCAACCCACAGCTCGAGGCATACTACCACTTATTACGCTAGACAAGGACGATGTAGAAGAGGTTGGGGGTATGAAGCTAGACGTGCTCTCTCTACGCATACTCACCGCAGTAGAGCAGGCCTCTTTACAGGTAGCAGAACGCGTTCACGGCTTTCAGTACAACAACATACCGGTAGAAGATGAAGACACTTATCGTCTGCTAAGATCTGGCAAAGCCATGGGTGCATTCCAGCTGGAATCTCCCGCACAAATGGCATTGGCATGCACACTAGAATCTCGCCAGTTTGAGGATCTAGTTGCCAGTGTGGCTCTTATTCGCCCTGGCCCCATACGAAGCTTTGCCGTACGGCGATTCGTTGCGTGTCGTAATGGTTGGGCCCGAGCAGATGTGTTACATCCCGCACTACAGCCGGTATTAGCCAAAACTTACGGATGTGTTATTTTTCAGGAGCAGGTGGTGCAGGTACTCGCAGCAATGACGGGGGTATCGGAGGCAGAAGCCGACGGAATGAGAAAGCGGCTCTCAAAACATGATAGACAGGGAACTATGCAGCAAGCCTGTGATGAATTTATCGCCAGGGCTACAGCGTATCATCGTGATCTAACCGTAGAAGCTGCCCAGATGATATGGCAACAGATAGAAAGCTGGAGCGGTTATGGTTTTACAGAAGGACACGCCGCCTCTTTTGCAATTACGGCACAACGCAGCGCCTATATTTCATGCCACCACCCTGCCGAATACTTTGCGGCGCTCATGAGCTGCCAACCAATGGGCTACTACTCTGCAAACAGTTTGGCCGCCGAAGCTCGGCGTCGTGGGGTCACTATTCTTTCTGTTGACATTAACGCAAGCGAAGAGGTATGTACAACCCCTACGCACGACAGTATACGTGTGGGCCTGCGTCTGGTAGAAGAACTGCGCCAGCAGGATATAGAGGCCATTCTGGCCGCAAGAAAACAGGCTGAATTTCATTCGCTTCTAGATTTCTGCACAAGAGTTCCGTTGCACCGTAACCGACTGGAAAACCTCATCTTATGCGGTGCTTTTCAAAACCTGCATACACATACCAGGGGACTTTTATGGCGGCTGGATGAAACTATAGCGCAGGCACTCCTGTTTCGCACCGAAGAGCTTACCAGCCAACAGGCTATCTGTTTTCCGCGCAGCAGCAACGTCCCCACACCCTGTGCCCACGACATTGAGGATTTTTCACCGTATGAAAAATTCCAGTGGGAATGGCGCATATGCGGAGTGGCCTCATCGTGCCACCCACTGGCCTACTATCGTGATGCCCTAAGTGAACAACACATTATCACTGCCTGGCAGGCAAACAGAACAAACCATAACCGCAGGGTACGCGTCGCAGGGCTCAACTTAAGACCACACAGACCACCAACTCGGGCTGGACGCACAACACTCTTCACCACTCTTGAGGATGAAACAGACTTCATACAGATTATCTGTACGGGGCAGTACATGGACGCATGTGCTCCTGTTTTCCTCACATCACCAGCAGTTACAGTGACGGGTATGGTGAAGCACAAAGGCAGCGGAGTATCCATTCTTGTTGAAGCAGTAGAACCTCTTTCCAATCGGCTGCGCATGTATGCTGGTGGCATGAGCGCTATCACGCGCATACTGCCGTCCGTGCGCATAGAGGATCAGTCTTCATCACAGCATTCAACCCTGCTAACAACGAAAGCATGTTAACAGATTGAGGGCAACTGGCCAGCACAATACCACGATGCCTGCAGAGCCGTTCCCTAACGCGGTGGTACCTGCAGCCGCAGCAGCAGCCAACCACGTTCTTCACGCAAAACCACAGGTTTTACACCTCGTCGGTTGAGCCTGGGAGACAGATCGCGCTGATAGTCTCGCGTGCTGGTAACCACATCTACCCAGCCGCCATGGGGGACAGGATCAGCATAGGCCCAGCTAAAAAAGGCGCGGTGCTTTTGCTCATATGGCGAATAGTCTATATAAAACAGCATACTGGGGCGCCGGGGAATAATGTGATAAAAGATAACCGGAAGCCCACGTCGTGCATCCGCATCGGCTGCAGAGGCAGTTCGCTGATAGGGGCCAATAACCAATCTGTTCGCATCGGCGTATCCCTGCGTACTTCCTGCTAACGTGAGTACTATCACTAATGCGGTAAGAAGACCAATGACCGTAGCGGTAGGTAGACTAGCCGAAAAGCGGCTTACAGCCCATGCAATGCCGCTTACCACCAGCAACGTTATAGTAAGCACCTGCACGAATGAGACGAGACTAACCGGTATGGGCGCCGATTTAGGTACAAAACTGGGCCCCATAAAAGCCGCTGCTACGAGCACTGCACACAACCATGCTGCCGCGGCTGTCGCGCGTTGAAACGTAAGCCTATGTGCAGCATTAGATGTCGTGGTGTTCCAAGCACGATCGAGCCAGCGCCCCAAAAGCAGTGCCGCAGCCGGATATGCTGGAGCAATGTAGGTAGGCAGTTTTGCCGCAGCAACGCTAAATCCGCCAAAAATTACCCAAAACCAGATCACCAGATACTTTTCAACATCGCGTTGCGGTGCACCTGCGCCACGGGTAAGCCTGAGTGCTGCTGGCACAAAACCTGCCCAGGGAAAGAAGCCTATGAGAAAATAGACAAAATAGGTGGGCATTGGTGCATCATGCACTTTATCCAACCCTTTGAACCTGCCAATGTGCTGGCGAATGATATATTCCTGAACCCAGGTATGCCCAAGTTCATCTCTGCCGCCGGCTCGCCAAACGAGGTAATGCCAAGGTAGCGCTATGACAATACAGAGCAGAACACTACCCACAGGAGCAAGTGCTTTTACCACCGGCACCAGGGACTTTAGCTCATTAAACTGCACCTTACCTTGCAGCCGAATACCCTGCTTGCGACGTATACGCACAACAGCGGTGTGAAGCATAAGGTACACCACAAACACAATTGGCGGCAGTAGCATGCCCACCGCCCCCTTCATTAAGATGGCAAGGGCAGTAAACACCCAGTAGATAACTGCATAGCGGGTGCGCAGGGGCGCATTACCCTGTCGATGGGCAGTGAGTGCCTGCCAAAAGCTAAACATCTGCACGGCAAAAAGAAAAACGAGTGGCCCGTCGGTTGTATACTGTCGTGCATCCAGCACGGTTAAAGGGCATGCAGCATAGACCAAGGCTGCAAGCAACGCAGCTCGTTTGTTAAACCATATTTTGCCAAACCAGTAGATGAGCCAAACAGTTGCCACGGCAAGCAGAGCACCTGGCAGCCGTACAGCAAGCGCATTTACGCCCGCCAACTTTATTGCCAACGCACCCAGCCAGTAGATCAAAGCAGGCTTTTCGAAAAACGGCGTGAAAGTAACTTTGCGGTTAAATGGAGGATGCGTGTTGAGCAGCGGGGTGATCCAGTTACTATGCACCGCCATATTACGCGCACAGTCGGCGTATAATCCTTCGTCTAGATCAAATATTCTTGCGCTGCCCAGGCGCAGAAAAAACAGAACGAATAGCAATAGTGCAAATGCGAGGGCGGCATAGTACGGCCGACCGGATACAGAACCCTGGCCGGTAGCGCCCGGTTCTGTTTCATCGTTAGAATGCATTGTAACCCTTAAGTTAGTATGTTATGCGCAGCAATCGACAACCTGCGATTCGTACGCCCACCGCATATTACCTAGCGGCTGATTTGTAGAGGATACCCTGCTGCAACCACTTCGCGGCAACCACAGGGAGTGCGTTGTTCGTAATGGACATGAGGTATATGTAGTGTAGATATGAATCCTACCCTTAGCCCGCTTCTTTATGTACGTCGAAATCCTGGCAAAGCCGCACCCATTGCAACCGTTATTGTTCTCGCTGTAGTCCTTGTAGCCAGCGTCGTAAGCATCATACACTCGGTAGATCTCACCATCTACACACTGTACGGTTACAACAAGTACCTCACGGGGCTTACCCCACGCAACTCTCTAGAGATTCCAGCCGACCAAATTGCGAAGTTTCGAAAGCTCCCACAGGCAGGTCCCATTTATCGAACCCATTCGTATCAGCTGTTCATCAAGACGATTTTTGGCAAAATGCCCTTCCCCGTATTTGGTCTCACTCCCCAGGCAATGCACCTCATGATGCACCGTACCGGCGTAAGCCTCGCAGCAGGTCATCTTCCAACGCCTGGCAGTGCCGAAGCGGCAATATCCGGTGATGTTGCGCGAAATCTTGGCGTGCATATTGGAAGCATACTGCTGCAGCCTAACTCACGCGATGATTATGCGCCTGTGCCAATTAAGCTTGTTGGAATTCTAAAGGGACCATGCTGGGTAGGCCTAATGGACCGATCACTTCCAGATAAGGAATCACCTCTTACGTTTTCTGGTTACCTGGCGTTTGCACCCAATGGTACCCTGGCAGCCCAACGCGCACTCGATAACGCTATTGCCCACACTGCCGATCGTACAGTTGTTCATGTCTGGAGGTTCGCAGGTCTTGTGCGCGAAACAAGAAGCGCACTTTCCAACCTTTACCTCATCCTTAATATTGTTATTACCATCATCATTTTTTCTATTGCATTTGTATGTGCACTTCTATCGAATATCTACTTTACCCAGCGCCTACCGGAGGTCGCCACCCTTTCTGCCATAGGGTATACCCAGGGAATGCTGCTCAGGCGCACCGTGGGGGAAACCACCATACTCTGTATTGTTGGGTGGTGCGCAGGGGTTGTTGTTACGATCGGCCTGCTAATTGCCCTCTCGGTATTTGTGCTGCATCCGCGCGGTCTGCTGCTAGACCCTGTAGATCCACGCGCATTCATGTTTACACTACCTCTCCCGGCAATCATCGTGATCTTTGCGGTAGTGACAGTAGGTATGCGCTTGAAGGCTTTGGACCCGGTAAGCATCATAGAGCGCCGAGGTTAATGCGCAAACGTGGATTAAATGGCTTCGCTAGTGCGGTGCTGGTGGTAACGCTTTGAAATCACCCAACATAGTACGAATTACCGCGTCTAGATCTGGCGAACGAAGCAACGGCAAATTGACTTTTGAAGATTCTAATGTAGATATAAACGTTGCATGTACAACCTCTAGCAACACTCTAAATTGGCGCGCAGTGTGCTGCGGTTTAGCAAGGCCCACAGCGCAATCGCTGAAGTTGTTTAACATGCGAAGTGCTCGTAATGTGGGTAGTGGGATGCGCCTTTCGGCGGTTTCGAACTCTGGTTTTACCGTAACAGCCGGCTCGCCCGCGATCTGTATTACGAGCGCAGGTGCGGGGTTACTGGTTGGCCCGGCATTCAGCGTTAGCTCCAGTTGCCCCTTGGATCCTGTTAGGTGATAGCGTTCATCTGGACGCACAGAGCGTGTTCGCATTAACTGGTGTGTTGCCTGGCCACATGTATGGGCTGTGATAATAGTTGCCAGCGTAGCGTCTGGCTTTCGGCGCCCAACAGGTTGATCCTTCTTTCGAAAAAGGCTGACATCAACATCCGCGCTAACGGTGAATGGTTCGCCATGCCACATATCTACCAGGTCGGCCGTTTGGCACGCCATTGACTGCACAATCGCGCTCCATCCGCCGCTAATTGTGTCGGCATCTGGTACGGGAATTTCTACAGGATACGCCCATGAACATCGTGTGTGCTGGACGGTGCCGAGCATTCCAGCAGATACAATTTCCGTGGCCTTAATCACATAGGGGTCGAAACGACGAGGAAGCGCCGGCAACAGGGGAACGTTATGGCTAGCCGCAAGGGCATATAGATCATCTAGCACAGTGAGGTTATCGGCTACCGGTACTTCTGCCAATACAGGCAAATCTGCTCGCAAAGCCTCGGCTATAGCCTCTGCCCGCTGTTCAATCGGCAGGCATACCAATACACCTTGCAAACTCTGCGCTGAAAGATCAGCTGCATCCGCCGCTACCGTGGGCTTTGTGCCTAGTTCACGCGCCCAAACTTTCGCGTAGCGTTCATCAGGATCGGTAATGGCTACAACCTTAATGCGCTGGTTGCCGTGTAAAGCAGCATGGTAGCGTAACCTGGCTTGCTCGCAGCCTATCACCCCTAGTCTAAAGGGAGCAGGTACTTCCGGCCCCTCAGGAATTGCACTCATCTCTATATTATACTTTAGGCGTGTCGGTTAAGACGCTCCACAACCCATCGGACTCTTTGTTGACAACGTAATCACCAAACAGATCAGGCTCAATAACGGATAGGCAGAGATACATTCGAAGCGCCAATCGTCTAATTTCCACTTCGGCGTGACTGTTACCGCGCATCTCAATGAAATGCCGGAGTGAGCGAGCATTACCCGTCATGACAAGTGGTGCCTCTGT